>NZ_JALIFQ010000002.1:0-443717 GCF_022867815.1 Blautia sp. NSJ-175 | reverse complement strand
GTTCGTTAGAACCGTTCTTAAAATTGAATGTAAAAGAATTTTCGATTCATGTGTTTCACTGTTCAGTTATCAAGGTTCCTGTCAGTTTTTGACAGCTTTGATATTTTATCATATCGTTTCGAGCTTGTCAAGAACTTTTTTAATTTTTTATAGAAGATTTTTTCTTCTGTCGGATGTTGTCGTTTTTGCGACAGCCATATTAGATTATCACATCTTTTCTGACTTGTCAACAACTTTTTTAACTTTTTTTCATAATATTTGGAAGTTTCATTTCCTTTCTTATGAAAGTCCGTTACCAGTTGTTTCCATATCGCTTTTGCAGCAACTTTGATATCTTATCATATCTTTTGTCGCTTGTCAACAACTTTTTTTCATTTCTTTTTCACTTTAAAAAGTAAAAAAGAAAACGGAGAAGGAGGGATTTGAACCCTCGCACGGCGCAAACCGTCTACACCCTTAGCAGGGGCGCCTCTTCAGCCACTTGAGTACTTCTCCAACGCCTGAATAATTGTTCTTTTATTCAATTGTGCTCATTTACGTGAGCAAAAATTATTATAACCAATGAAATGACATTTGTCAATCACTTTTTCTCATTTTTTTCAATAACTTTTTCAATTCTGCTTTTTACTTCCGCAGCAAGCTCCACGGATTTCATATTTTTGTACTCTTCATAGCAGATCGGCTCCAGAAAATGCACCTGTACTGTCACCTTTTCTATGGATTTCGTATCAAATGGCTTATAGGCGTCAATCAGAGCCACCGGTACAACGGGACACTGTGCCTTCATTGCGCTTTTAAAGCTCCCGCCCTTGAACTCGTGTACATGATTGGGATCCTTTGTCCTGGTGCCTTCCGCAAAGATCAGATAGTTCCTGCCCTCTTTCACCTCTTTTGTCACCTGTATAATAACTTTCATAGCCTGCTTAACATCATCTCTGTCAATGGCATATGCCTTCATACAGGCAAATACCTGCTTTAAGAACGGTATATTCTGAATCTCCTTTTTCATAACAACAGAAAAAGGTCTGGGACATGCTGCCATGATGGAAAGAACATCAAACAGACCCTGATGATTTGGAAAGAACATAAATCCGTTTTTCTCAGGAATATTTTCCTGTCCATGCACATCAATGGTAACTCTTCCGCCCTTAATGGCGCGGCTGTCTATAAAACGCAGTACCTTATAACGTTCTTCTTCTGTATATTTGTCTACATGACTGGCATAGTAGCACAGTTTGAACCACATATAAGGTACCAGAAGGATATTATATGCGACCATCAGCAATATTCTTTTCATAACATGAATTCCTCCGGCATGTTACTGCCTTCCCAATTATTTTGTCATCTCTTTTTTCAGATTTTCCTCAAAGTTGGGATTTTTCCTTACGAATTTCTTATAATCCTTCTCGTAGGTCTTATACTCTTCCGTCTTCATAAACTTTGCAAATTCCTCACTGGAGATCTGACTCATCTCATCTGTGACATCCTTTGCCGGCACTACATGAAACTTTTTGTCTTTCTCCTTCACAAAGTACATGGACATAGAAGGGATTTCCAGAGCTTCTGACTTTTTGTCATCCTTATCCTTTTTCACCAGATTGTAAATAGCATAAACCAGGTCATAACCGTTAAAATTCCCCAGGGATTCACATTTGGTGAAGTCCACCTCTGATGCTCCGTAGGCCTTAAACTGTTTCATATTATATTTTATTTCCTGCGTGATCTCATCCGCGCATTTTTTGTCAGGGTCCAGGCCGAGGCATTTTTTTGCTGCCTCGGTGTCCCCTTTCTGATATGCATTTACAATAGATTTCGTAACGCTTTCCGGTGATTTCGTGCTTACCTTAACGCCGCATCCGCTCAAAGAAAACATAAGCACTATCACCAGAATGCAACATAGAAGCCCTTTTAATCTACGCATTTTACTCTCCTTGGTTCTCTTCTGTCTGGGAATCTGCCTCTGCGGACTCCACGCTTTCACTTTCTTCCTTTTCTCTCACCTTTGCAATGCTGGCAACCGTCACTCCCTCGTTCAGGTCCATAAGCTTCACCCCGGATGTAATTCGTCCCAGAATAGAAATTGTACTGCACTCCAGACGGATCACAATTCCCTCTGTGGTTATCAAAAGAATATCATTTTCCTCATTGACTGCTTTTACTCCGATCACATTACCTGTCTTCTCTGTGATCTTATAGCATTTTACACCTTTTCCGCCTCTGTTCTGGCAGGTAAATTCGCCTACAGAGGTTCTCTTGCCCATACCATGCTCAGAGACGATCAGCAGATAATCCCCCTGACAGTTGAGCTGCATGCCAATGACCTCATCCTCCTCAAGCAGATTGATACCGCGCACACCCATGGATACACGTCCGGTACTTCTTACATCTGTCTCGTGGAAACGGATACACTGGCCGAATTTTGTTATAAGGATAATATCCTTCTTGTTGTCCGTAAATTTTACTTCAATCAGCTCATCGTCCTCGCGGAGGGCAATAGCCGCAAGACCTGTCTTACGCACATTACTGTAATCTTCAATAGGCGTTTTCTTTACAAGGCCGTTTTTCGTTGCCATAAACAGATAATTTCCCTGTTTAAATTCATTGATGGGGATTACCGCTGAAATCTTTTCCTCCGGCTGCAGAGAAAGCAGGTTGATAATGGCAGTACCCCTGGCTGTCCTGCTGGCTTCCGGAATCTCATATGCTTTCATACGGTAAACACGCCCCATGTTGGTAAAGAACATGAGGAAATGGTGGGTAGTGGTCATCAAAAGCTCCTCAATGTAGTCGTCATCAATGGTGCTCATGCCCTTGATTCCCTTACCGCCTCTATTCTGGCTGCGGAAATTATCAACAGTCATTCGCTTGATATATCCTAATTTTGTCATGGCAATAACTGTGTTTTCCTTTGGAATCAGGTCTTCCATGGAAATATCAAATTCATCGTATCCGATCGAGGTCCTTCTGTCATCCCCGTATTTATCAGATATGCCCAGAATCTCCTCACGAATCACACGGAGCAGAAGGTTTCTGTCCGCAAGAATAGCCTTTAACTCCCGGATTTTTTTAACCAGCTCATTATACTCGCCCTGAAGACGGTCTCTTTCCAGACCTGTCAGTGCACGAAGCCTCATGTCTACAATCGCCTGGGCCTGGGCATCTGAGAAGCCGAATGCCTCCATAAGGGAATCCTTTGCCTCCTGTGTGGTCTTCGATGCACGGATGATACGGATAACCTCGTCAATATGTTCCAGGGCTTTTAACAGACCCTCCAAGATATGTGCACGTTCCTGTGCTTTGTTCAGGTCATACTGTGTCCTTCTGGTCACAACCTCTTCCTGGTGGAGCAGATAATGCTTAAGCATTTCCAGAAGGTTCATGACCTTAGGCTCATTGTTCACCAGTGCCAGCATGATAACGCCGAATGTATCCTGAAGCTGTGTGTGCTTGTAAAGCTGGTTCAGGATCACATTGGCATTGGCATCCCTTCTCAGCTCAATACAGATACGCATGCCTTCCCTGTTGGAATGGTCGTTAATGGCCGTAATTCCGTCTATTTTCTTATCCCTTACAAGTTCTGCCATCTTCTCGATCAAACGCGCTTTATTGACCATATAGGGCAGTTCTGTGACAATGATCTGGCTCTTGCCGTTGGGCAGTGTCTCAATATCTGTGATAGCCCGCACTTTGACCTTTCCGCGGCCTGTGCGGTAAGCCTCCTCGATTCCCCTTGTACCCAGGATCATGGCTCCGGTTGGAAAATCAGGCCCTTTTATAATGGACAGGATTTCCTCCAGCTCAGTTTCCCTGTCTTCTTCAATAATATTGTCAATGATTCTTACAACAGCAGAAATAACCTCCCTCAGATTGTGGGGCGGTATATTGGTAGCCATACCAACAGCAATACCTGATGTTCCGTTCACCAGAAGATTGGGGTATCTGGACGGCAGAACCAGGGGCTCTTTCTCTGTCTCGTCAAAGTTCGGAGCAAAATCAACTGTGTTTTTATTGATGTCCGCCAGCATTTCCATGGAAATCTTGCTCAGGCGGGCCTCTGTATACCTCATGGCAGCGGCACCGTCACCATCCACAGAACCAAAGTTTCCGTGGCCGTCTACCAGAGGATATCTGGTGGACCAGTCCTGTGCCATGTTAACCAGTGCCCCGTAAATGGAGCTGTCACCGTGGGGATGGTATTTACCCATAGTATCACCCACGATACGGGCACATTTTCTGTGTGGTTTGTCCGGACCGTTGTTCAATTCTATCATGGAGTACAGAATTCTTCTCTGTACCGGCTTCAGACCGTCCCTTACATCAGGCAGTGCCCTGGATGCAATAACACTCATGGCATACTCAATGTAGGACTCCTCCATCTTTTTCTGTAAGTCCACTTCCTGGACTTTATCAAAAATATTATCTTCCATTTAGCTTCTCCTTAACTCCGCTTCCGTCGTCCGTTCCCTCATTCTGCAGCAAAACAAATCATCGCTGTCTGCCCGGCTGACTCATGGGATCAAATATCGAGATTCTTAACATATTTTGCATTCTCTTCTATGAATTCACGCCTGGGCTCAACTTTGTCTCCCATAAGTGTGGTGAATGTCAGATCTATTTCAGATGACGCCTCATCGTCCATGGTGACTCTTAAAAGAATCCTGCGTTCCGGATCCATGGTGGTCTCCCAGAGCTGTTCTGCGTCCATCTCTCCCAGACCTTTGTAACGCTGGATCCTGTTGTTGCCGTCACGTCCGATCTCATTCAGTATCTCATCCTGTTCCTTCTCGGAATAGGCATAGAAAACTTTTTTATTCTTCTCAATTTTAAACAGCGGCGGTTTTGCCAGGTATACATGTCCCTGTTTTATAAGCTCCGGCATAAAACGGTATAAAAACGTTAAGAGAAGGGTGGCAATATGGGCACCATCCACATCGGCATCGGTCATAATGATGATCTTATTGTAACGAAGCTTACTGATATCAAAATCTTCGTGAATGCCGGTTCCGAAGGCAGTGATCATGGCTTTGATCTCGGCATTCGCGTATATTTTATCAAGTCTTGCCTTCTCCACATTCAGAATTTTACCTCTCAGCGGAAGAATGGCCTGTGTTGCACGGCTTCTGGCAGTCTTGGCGGAACCACCGGCGGAATCTCCCTCTACGATGTATATCTCACATTTGGAAGGATCTTTGTCCATACAGTCAGCCAGTTTGCCCGGAAGGGACATTCCCTCCAGCGCAGACTTTCTCCTTGTCAGTTCTCTGGCTTTTCTGGCAGCATCTCTTGCACGCTGGGAAAGCACGGATTTCTCAATGATCGTCTTTGCAACAGCCGGATTCTGCTCCAGGAAAATTTCAAGCTGGCCGCTCACAACATTGTCCACTGCTCCCCTGGCCTCACTGTTGCCCAGTTTCTGTTTTGTCTGCCCCTCAAACTGCGGGTCCTCTATCTTAACACTGATAATGGCTGTCAGACCTTCACGGATATCCTCTCCTGAAAGATTTGACTCACTCTCTTTTAATATTTTATTCTTTCTTGCATATTCATTAAAAGTCTTGGTGAGGGCATTTCTAAATCCCACAATATGGGTTCCACCCTCAGGCGTTGTGATATTATTTACGAAACCATAAGTATTTTCTGTATAGGAATCGTTGTGCTGCATGGCAACTTCCACCACCACGCCGTCCTTTGTCCCCTCAAAGTAAAGAATATCTTCATAGAGTGCGGAATTACTTCTGTTCAGGTACTGCACGAACTCCTTGATACCGCCCTCATAGTGGAAAATGACTTCCTTTGGTTCCTCATCTCTCTTGTCCACAGCAATGATCTTCAGTCCTTTTGTCAGGAAGGCCATTTCACGGAACCGGTGTTTGAGCGTACTGAAGTCAAACACAGTCTCTTCAAATATTTGGGGGTCAGGAAGGAAGGTCACCATGGTTCCCCTCTTATCCGGATCACAGTCACCGATCACTTTTAATTTATAAATAGTTTTTCCACGCTCATAGCGCTGACGGTATACTTTTCCTTCATGAAAAATGGTGACCTCCAGCCATGTGGAGAGGGCATTCACAACAGATGCGCCAACACCGTGAAGACCGCCGGATACCTTATATCCCCCGCCGCCGAATTTACCGCCGGCATGCAGAATCGTAAAAACAACCTCAACCGCCGGAATGCCGGCTTTGTGGTTAATTCCTACCGGAATACCGCGGCCATTGTCTATAACCGTGATAGAATTATCCTCGTTTATAGATACTTCTATGGTATCGCAATAACCGGCCAGCGCTTCATCTACCGCATTATCTACAATCTCATACACCAGATGGTGCAGACCTCTGGCGGAGGTACTGCCGATATACATACCAGGCCTTTTTCTTACAGCCTCCAGTCCCTCAAGTATCTGAATCTGATCTGCTCCATACTCTGTTTTAATCTCTGTGCTCATGCATTTCCTCCTGTTTACCGGCAATGCTCACCGGTTTTCCACTGGTCGTCTCAGGGGGCAACTGTCCCCTCCACCACTTTAAACAATTTATTGATTTCAAATCTTTTATTGACAAAATCATCCAAACCTGTACAGGTTATCATAGTCTGCACATTCCGGATACTGTCCAGCAGGTAATTCTGCCTGCCTGCATCCAGTTCTGACAGAACATCATCCAGAAGAAGGATCGGAACATCCTTTATCTTCTTCTCCACCAGATAGATCTCTGATAATTTCAGGGATAGGGCGGCTGTGCGCTGCTGTCCCTGTGAACCAAACTTACGGATATCAATGTCATTTATTCTAACACATAAATCATCCCTGTGTGGTCCGGATGAAGTATTTCTGAATTTAAAATCTTTTTCCCGGTTTTTCCCCAGCTGTTCGTAGAACTCATCGCTCTTTACATTCGGCTCATAAACCAGTTCAATCTTTTCTTTTCCGCCTGTTATGCTGCTATGTATCCCTCCGATAATATCGTTTATATCACGGATAAATTCATGACGGCTTTCAATGATGGATCTTCCGTAACGTACCAGCTGTTCATCCCACACATCCAGAGTGGCCGCCAGACCGCTTTGAAATCCAATGTCCTTCAGCAGCTTGTTCCTCTGATTCAGAACATGGTTATAACTGGATAAATCAGATAAATACACCTTATTAAGTTGACATAACTCGGAATCAATAAATCTTCTTCTCTCACCGGGACCGTTCTTGATAATATTCAGATCCTCGGGTGAGAAAAATACAATGTTGACAATTCCGAACAGCTCACTGGCCCTTCGGATGGGAATACCGTCAATGGCTATGCCTTTGGCTTTATTCTTTTTCAGATGCATATCTATTTTATGGGATATGCCGTCCTTGTTCACAAACATTCTGATATGGGATTCATCCTGTTCAAACCGGATTATCTCCCTGTCCTTGCTGCCTCGGTGTGATTTCGTGGTACCGCACAGGTATACAGCTTCCAGAATATTCGTCTTGCCCTGGGCGTTGTCTCCATAGAGAATATTCGTTCCCTTGTCAAACTGCAGGGACAAAAGATTGTAATTCCTGTAATTTTTCAGTTCTATAGACTCAATATACATGTAAACACCTGTTGTTGGGATTATAGGATTAGTAAAATTATTTTACTATCTTGATTTCCTGTCCGTCATAAGTTACCAGATCCCCGTCGTAAAGTTTACGTCCTCTTCTGGTATCGGTCTCACCATTGACTTTTACGAGACCGTCCTGAATGACATATTTGGCTTCAACCCCGTCTTCCACAAGATTTGCGGCTTTCAGGGCCTGGCCTAACTTAATAAATTCATCTTTTAATTTGATTATTTCCATTTTTTCTCTCCTAACGGCTTTCAAACCCGTTTTTATCTGCTGACAGCGTTAAAGTTTACAGGAAGGATCAGATAAATATACTGCTCCTCGTCATCCCTGATAAAGCAGGGTGCCTTCGGATTCATGAGATAAATGCTGACTTCCTCGTCATCAATGACTTTCAGTGCATCTATCAAAAACTTGGGATTGAAACCGATGAGAATATCTTTTCCCTCTTTTTCAATATCAATGTCCTCTTTCATGGAACCGATCTGGGAATCAATGCGCAGCTCCATGGAGCCATCCTCAATGTGGATGATAATTGGTTTTTTATCTCCCTCTTTCACAAGAAGGGTTGCCCTGTCGATACAATCCAGAAATTCTCTTTTATTAATTTTAACTTTTGTCTCATAATCACTGGACAGCATCTGGTCAATCTTAAAGTAATCTCCCTCGATGAGACGGGATACTACCTTGGTATTATCAAATTCGAACAAGATATGGTTCTCTGCGAGATAGATATCCACCATATCTTCCATTTCACCGGATAAAATCTTACTGATCTCATTCAGTGTCTTACCGGGAACCACTACTTTTTTATCTGCGCACTCCTCCTTCAAGGCAATTTTTCTGATGGAGATCCGGTGTCCGTCAAGAGAAACAACTCTCAGCATATTGTTTTCAATCTGGAAAAGTTCACCTGTCATCAGTTTATTGTTCTCGTTGGCTGCAATGGAGAAAATAGTCTGTCTGATAATTTCTTTTAAAGTAAACTGCGAAATCCGTACACAGTCATTTTTTTCAATAAACGGAAGATAAGAAAAATCTTCTCCTGATTTTCCCGGAATATTGAACTTGGCTTTTTCACAGGTAATCAGTGTGTTCAGTTTTTCATCTGTTGTAATGGTAACATTATTATCCGGGAGCTTTCTGACAATCTCGGAAAATATCTTGGCATCCAGTGCGATGATGCCTTTTTCTTCTATAGTACCGTCGACGATTGTTTCGATTCCCAGTTCCATATCATTGGATGTGAATTTTATCTCGTTTGCTGATGCGTCAATGAGAATACATTCCAGAATGGGCATGGTTGTTTTTCCCGGTACGGCTTTCATGGCAATATTTACACTTTTTAATAGTTCTGATTTTGGACAAATTAATTTCATGATGTGTATAACTTCCTTTCTGTGCAAAAGTGGCTTTATCTATAAAATATTTAAAAGAAATCCGCAGTCGTAGCCTTAGGGGATGTGAATTTGTGAATAACCCTCGAAACCCGCATAAACTGCGGCTTTCACCGTATGGATAACTTTGTGGGTTAACGTTGAAGTTCAAGTGAATAAGCTGTTGATAAATGAGGCGCCCAAAACCGGGGTTCACGTTATCAACACTTATCCACATGAAAGTCACTGCTTATTCACCTAAGGTTGTGGATAGTGTATACCTTAAAGATTACTTGGCGGGATTTATCTTTTTCTTCAATATATCTATGATTTCTCTGGTGGCGTCGTTTTCCTCCACTTCCCGCTCTATTTTATTTATGCCGCTCATGATGGTCGTATGGTCACGTCCGCCCAGGCTGTCACCGATGATCTTCAGCGTAGTCTCTGTCATGTGGCGGCACAGGTACATGACAATCTGTCTTGGATATGCTATTTTTGAACTCCTTTTGTTTCCGGTCAGGTCTGAAGGAGTGAGATCAAAGTGTTCTGCTACTATATTAATAATGAGTTCCGGTGTTATAGTTCTCTTCTGGTTTGGGGATATGATATCTTTCAATACTTTTTCTGCCAGAGCCAGATTGATCTCCCGGTTCTCCAGGTTTGCATATGCCATGATCTTGTTCAGAGAACCTTCAAGTTCACGGATATTTGACTTTACATTCTGTGCGATATACTCGATGACCTGGTCGTCAATCTGGTATCCGTCCAGCTCCTCCTTCTTTCGGAGGATAGCCATTCGGGTTTCAAAATCAGGTGAGGAGATATCCACGATCAATCCCCACTCAAACCTGGAACGAAGCCGGTCCTCCAGGATTTCCATATCTTTCGGAGGCTTATCTGAGGAGATGATAATTTGCTTTTTGGCTCCGTGCAGGGCGTTGAAAGTGTGGAAAAATTCTTCCTGGGTGGATTCCTTTCCTATAATAAACTGTATATCATCGATCAGCAGTACATCTATGTTCCGGTATTTTTCCCGAAACTTGGACATAGTTGAATTATTGCCGTTACGGATGGATTCAATCAGTTCATTGGTAAAATATTCACTGGTCACATACAAAACCTTGGACTGTGGTCTCTTCTGCAGCACAAAATGTGCGATGGAGTGCATCAGATGGGTCTTTCCAAGACCAACACCTCCATATATAAAGAGGGGATTATACACTTCTCCCGGGGATTCTGCAACGGCGACGGAAGCTGCGTGTGCCAGTTTGTTATTGCTTCCGACTACAAACGTGTCAAAAGTGTATTTTGGATTTAAGTTGGCTTTTTCAATACTTTCATTTACTGCAGCGGAAGATACGGGGGTATCCGCCGTTTCCGGCGGCACGTCATCCGGTAAGATCAAAGCAATTTCATAGTCTTCTCCCACGGTCTCTGTAATTGCCACTTTTAATGGAAGAAGATATTTGTTGGCAATATAGTTAATACCAATCTGCCCTGTGGGGACAATGATGGTTACGGTGTCCCCCTCCACTTTGTGGACTGTCAGGGATTTCAGCCAGGTATTAAAAGAGACATCAGATAACTGATGCTCCGTTTTTATCATATTTAATATGTCTGTCCATTTTTCCTGTATTAAATGCATTTTGAATTCTCCCGATATGAAATAATTATTTCAATCCACATTTTGAGTTAAAAAGTCAACTCAAAATGAAATCTTCCTCTTTGTACAAGCACACAACAATAGAAAGTACGCGTCTGCGGACTTTCTATTGCAAAAAAACGTATTATTATCTATATATTATAATAAAATAGAATTTTTAGCAATGAAAAAATATTTCTAAACAGAAATCCACAAGGTTATGTTAATAATGTGGATAAAACCGTGTGGAAAATGAGGATTGTAAAGTTAAAAACATTGTGGAAAAAGAGAGATGTGAGAAATGTGTATAACTTTATTTACATCTTCCACATGGCGAAAATATGGATAAATCAAGGCTTTTTTGTCGAAAAGGGCAAAAAAGCGTGGGAAAAACGAAAAAGTTATCCACAAGTTATCCACAATTTGTGGATAACGTTACGTAAACCAGAAATGTGTGAATAACTGTGGGGATAATCATTTCAGGGATATGGTCCAGGGAATACTTTCCACAGGTCAGTATTTTGGAATGTGGAAAACGTGTGAATACACGGATTTCAGCCTATTTTCGTGATAAATATATTTAAATAAAAAAATAAAATATATCTTGACGAATCAGGGGTTTACGAATATAATTGAAATGATGTTTTCTATCATGCATAATCATAGGAATACTATCTGAAACAATAGATAGATATTTGGTTTAAAGGAGGTGCCTGGAATATGAAAATGACATTTCAGCCAAAAAAGAGAAGCAGATCCAAAGTTCATGGATTCAGAGCAAGAATGAGCAGTAAGGCCGGAAGAAAAGTTTTAGCTGCAAGAAGATTAAAAGGAAGAAAAAGATTATCAGCTTAAGACCGCAGATATGTGGTCTTTTCTTCTCTTCTTTTCATTAAAGGATGGTTTATGAAGTATTCGGAATCGTTAAAGAAAAACAGAGATTTTCAACTGGTTTATAAAAAGGGAACATCATTTGCAAATCGTTACTTAGTTATGTATGTGTTAAAAAACCAGTTGGACAGAAACAGAATTGGTATATCCGTAAGTAAAAAGGTAGGCAACAGTGTTGTGAGACATCATTTGACCAGGCTTCTCAGAGAAAGCTACCGATTAAACGAAGAAAAATTCAGGTGCGGATATGATATTGTTGTAGTAGTCAGGGTAAATGGAAAGGATCAGGGATTCCATTCCATGGAGAGTGCGCTTTTGCACTTAGGTAAGTTAACAAAGACCATAAGAAGTGAAGAGAATGAAGACAGTATTGATTAAGATGATTCGGCTTTATCAGAAATATTTATCCCCGTTAAAGAGAACCCGTTGTCCCTATATACCCACGTGTTCTCAGTATGGATTAGAAGCAATTGAGAAGTATGGTGCAGTAAAAGGTAGTTTATTGGCTTGCTGGAGAATATTAAGGTGTAATCCATTTTCAAAAGGCGGATACGATCCGGTACCATAATTGTTGTTTTATCTTGTTAGGAGATAATTATGCACCGCCGTTTTCTTAAAAGGCGGAATGCTTGAGAGATGAAGGTGACAAACCGGCTATAAGGAGGAAAATATTTTGGTTGCGTTGCTAACAAAGAGTACAATGCCGATTGTAAAATGGGTCGCTGAAGTAATGGGCTGGCTGATGAACGGCATTTACAGTATCGGGGTCACAAACCTGGGCCTCTGCATTATTTTATTTACGATTATTATTTATATGTTCATGACGCCTCTGCAGATCAAACAGCAGAAGTTCTCTAAGATGAATGCAGTCATGTCCCCGGAATTACAGAAAATAAACAAGAAATATAAAGGCAAAAAAGACCAGAACTCACAGATGAAGATGCAGGAAGAGACCATGGCCGTATATGAAAAGTACGGTGTATCTCCTACAGGAAGCTGTCTGCAGATGGTTATTCAGATGCCTATCTTCTTCGCTCTGTACCAGGTTATCATCAAGATGCCGGGATACATCGGAGGAATTAAGCACATGTTCGATTCCGCAGTTGTTAAAATCACAAATGTGGACGGATATGTGGGAATCATCACGGAATTTATTAAAGAGCATGGTATCAGAAGTTATAGCTGGCCCACAAATGGCAAGGGTGTAAATGATAACCATGTCATTGACTTTTTATACAGTCTGTCCCCCTCCCAGTGGGCAGATCTTGGCGATGTGGACAAGTTCAGCGGTTTTGCGCAGACCTTGAGTGACACTGCGGGTAAAATCCATCCCATGCAGAATTTCCTGGGACTGAACATAGCGGACACACCGCTTTCCCTGATCAAAACAGGATGGAGTGAGCACACGTATCTTCTGATCGTTGCTGCGATCATGATTCCGCTGTTGTCCTGGCTGACTCAGATGCTGAACTTAAAATTAATGCCCACAGCAGCAACAGACGACACAAACAGCCAGATGAATGCCACAATGAAGGGTATGAACACTTTCATGCCTCTGTTTTCCGCTTTTATCTGTTTCTCATTCCCTGTAGGTATTGGTATCTACTGGATCGCCGGTTCTGTGATCCGCTGTGTACAGCAGCTTGTCATCAACAGACATCTGGACAATATGAATATGGATGATTTCATTAAGAAGAACCAGGAAAAGATGGCTAAGAAGCGTGCAAAAGCAGGACTTCCGCCGCAGAAGATCACGCAGCAGGCTAAGATGAATGTAAGAAACATTGAGGAGCCGAAGAAGACAACCGCTGAGGACAGAAATGCTGCAGTTCAGAAATCTACCGAATATTACAAGAATGTGCAGAATGCAAAACCGGGAAGTTTAGCTTCAAAGGCAAACATGGTTGCTCAATTTGATCAGAAAAACAAATCTAAGAAGAAGTAGGGGTAAGGGGGAAGAAGCATGGAATTCAAAGAATTTTCTGCAAAAACTGTAGACGAAGCGATCACAAAAGCTTGTCTGGATTTTGAGACCTCCAGTGAAAATCTGGAGATTCAGGTTTTATTTGAAGGTAGTTCAGGATTTTTAGGATTCGGAGCCAAACCGGCCAGGATCAATGTTCGCAGAAAAGAAGTATCCTTACCAGAAGAACCAGTAATTGAAGAGGCTGTTCCGGTAAAAGAAGAGAGAAAAGAAGCACCAAAGGAAGAAAGAAAAGAAGCGAAAAAAGAGTTCAAGAGCGAGCCGAGAAGAGAGCCTAAGAGGGAGCCGAAAAAAGATGCCAGAAAGGCAGAGGCTTTCAAAGAGGATGTAAAACCGCAGCATGAAGAGCGGAAGGTCGTTGAGAGAACAGAAGAAGAGATCACAGCTGTCAAAGCAGACGCGGAGAAGTTCTTAAGCGGCGTGTTTAAAGCCATGGAGCTTGAAGTTGAGATCAAGATGGAATATAAGAGCGCGGAAGGCAACCTGGAAATTGAATTTTTGGGTGAGGACATGGGCATTCTTATAGGCAAGAGAGGACAGACTCTGGATTCTCTGCAGTATCTCACAAGCCTTGTTGTCAACAAGGGAAGACAGGGATATATCCGTGTGAAGCTGGATACTGAGGATTACAGAAACAGGAGAAAAGAGACTCTGGAAAATCTGGCAAAGAGCATTGCCTACAAAGTCAGAAAGACCAGAAAACCGGTTTCCCTGGAGCCGATGAATCCCTATGAGAGAAGAATCATCCACTCTGCATTACAGGGCAACCGCTACGTGGAGACTTACAGTGAGGGAAATGAACCTTACCGCCACGTGGTTGTAAAGCTGAAAAAATAATATATATTAAGTATGATTATTCTAGGTGAAAGCGTGAATAATGGAGAATAAATTTCTCTGCGCTTTCGCCTGGAATTTTTTTAATTTTGACTATAAATTTACGTTACCTGTGTTAATGTTGAAATAGAATCAGAGGAGTTGAAGAAAATGGCAGATACCATTGCAGCAATCGCCACAGCTATGACGGCATCGGGAATCGGAATCATCCGTATGAGCGGTCCCGAAAGCCGCGGGATAGTCCGGAAGGTTTACCGTTCCAAAGGCGGCAGAAAGCAGATTGACAATGAACCGTCACACACCATTCACTATGGGTTTATCTATGACGGGGAGGAAGAGATTGATGAGGTGCTGGTCATGCTCATGGACGGCCCCAGAAGCTATACCGGTGAGGATACGGTGGAGATCGACTGCCACGGCGGTGTTCTGGCCATGAAACGGGTGCTGGAGACCGTGATAAAATACGGCGCCCGCCCTGCAGAGCCGGGGGAATTTACAAAAAGGGCGTTCCTAAACGGAAGGATAGACCTGTCCCAGGCTGAAGCAGTGATTGATGTGATCAATGCCAAAAATGAATATGCGCTGAAAAGTTCCCTGAACCAGTTAAAGGGGTCTGTGCAGAAGGTGATCCGGGAAATCAGGGAGAGTATTATCTATCACATTGCCTATATTGAGTCAGCCCTGGATGACCCGGAGTATATCAGTATAGACGGATACGGGGAGACCCTGGAAAGAGAAGTGGCTGAACAGAAATCCAGAATCGAGAGACTGCTGGAAACTGCCGGGGAAGGCAAGATGATGAAGGAGGGTATCAAGACCGTCATTGTGGGCAAACCAAATGCGGGAAAATCTTCACTTATGAATCTTCTTGTGGGAGAGGAGAGAGCCATTGTAACGGATATTGCGGGGACTACCAGGGATATTCTGGAGGAGACCATTGTCCTGCACGGCATCTCCCTCCGTATGATAGATACAGCCGGTATCAGGGATACAGAGGATCGTGTGGAACAGATCGGCGTGGGAAGAGCAAAAGAGTACGCAAAGGACGCGGACCTGATTCTCTACGTGGTGGATTCCTCCATCCCCCTGGATGAGAACGATGAGGAGATCATCTCCATGCTGGAAGATAAGAAGGCAGTCATTCTGCTGAACAAGACGGATCTGGATACAGTGGTCTCAGAGGAAAGCCTGAGGCTGCGGATGAACCATCCGGTGATACCTGTATCCGCCAAGGAGGAGCAGGGAATCGATGTGCTGGAGCAGCAGATCAAGGATATGTTCTTTGAAGGCGAGCTGTCCTTTAATGATGAGGTATATATTACAAATATCCGCCATAAGACGGCTTTGGAGGACGCTGTGAAAAGCCTGGAGCTTGTGGAAAACAGCATTGCCATGCAGATGCCTGAGGATTTCTTCTCCATTGACCTGATGAACGCATACGAGAGTCTGGGAACCATTATCGGGGAGTCCGTGGGGGAAGACCTGGTAAATGAGATATTTGCGAAGTTCTGCACAGGAAAATAAAAATACGGCAGTGTTATCCACAAAAATCATCATATTTTATCGAAAATGTGGATAACAGAGTTCAAATAGAAAAATCATGTGAATAGTTATTTCAGAAAGGAAGCCATTAGAATGAACAATCTGGTTGAGAATTACGATATCGCCATTGTGGGCGCGGGTCATGCCGGCTGTGAGGCTGCGCTTGCCTGTGCACGCCTGGGCCTTGAGACCATCATGTTCACAGTGAGCGTGGACAGTATTGCGCTGATGCCCTGCAATCCCAACATAGGCGGGAGTTCCAAGGGCCATCTGGTGAGAGAGATTGACGCCCTTGGCGGTGAGATGGGAAAAAATATTGACAAGACCTTTATCCAGTCAAAAATGCTCAATGTATCGAAGGGACCTGCCGTCCATTCCCTGCGCGCCCAGGCGGACAAGCAGGAGTATACCAGGAGTATGAGAAGGGTACTGGAGAACACGGAACATCTCACCATCAAACAGGCCGAGGTGACAGAAATCCTGGCGCAGGAGCATAAGGCAGCAGGTGTAAAGACGTATTCAGGAGCCGTGTATCAGACAAAGGCTGTGGTGCTCTGTACCGGAACGTATCTGAAAGCCCGCTGCATCTACGGTGATGTAAGCAGTTATACAGGCCCGAACGGTCTGCAGGCTGCTAATTACCTGACGGAATCCCTGAAGAATCTGGGTGTGGAGATGTACCGGTTTAAGACGGGAACACCTGCCAGGATTGATAAGAGAAGTATTGACTTTTCCAAAATGGAAGAACAGTTCGGGGATGAGAGGGTGGTTCCCTTCTCCTTTTCGACCGATCCGGAAGATGTACAGATTGACCAGGCATCCTGCTGGCTTACTTATACCAATGAAAAGACGCATGAGATCATCAGGAATAACCTGGACCGCTCCCCTCTGTATTCCGGTATGATTGAGGGAACAGGGCCGAGATACTGCCCGTCTATTGAGGATAAAGTGGTAAAATTCGCGGATAAGAACAGACATCAGGTATTCTTGGAGCCGGAAGGGCTGTATACCAATGAAATGTATGTGGGCGGCATGTCCAGCTCCCTGCCGGAGGATGTGCAGCATGAGATGTATCACTCCGTACCCGGACTTGAGAATGCAAAGATTGTAAGGAATGCCTATGCCATAGAATACGACTGTATCAATGCAAGACAGCTTTATCCAACGCTTGAGTTTAAGGAGATAAAAGGGCTTTTCTCAGGCGGACAGTTTAACGGAAGTTCCGGTTATGAGGAGGCAGCAGCCCAGGGGCTTGTGGCAGGGATCAATGCGGCCATGGAGGTGCTGGGACGGGAAATGCTCATACTGGACCGGTCCGAATCCTACATCGGCGTTTTGATCGATGACCTGGTGACGAAGGAAAATCATGAACCTTACAGAATGATGACAAGCCGGGCGGAATACCGCCTGCTCCTCAGACAGGACAACGCGGACCTGCGCCTCAGGGAAAAGGGATATCAGGTGGGTCTGGTGAGTGAGGAGGAGTATCAGTATGTACTCTGGAAGAAGCAGAAGATAGAGGAGGAGGCAGCCCGTGTGGAGAACACCTTTGTAGGTGCTTCAAAGGAAGTGCAGGAACTTCTGGAATCCTACGGAAGTACACTGCTGAAAAACGGCTCCTCTCTGGCAGAACTGATCAGGCGTCCGGAACTTTCTTACAAAATTCTGGCGCCGCTGGATAAAAAAAGGCCGAAACTTCCTGAGGATGTGGCAGAACAGGTAAACATTAACATCAAGTATGACGGTTATATCCGCAGGCAGTTAAAACAGGTGGAACAGTTTAAGAAACTGGAGACAAAACGTCTGCCTGAGGACCTGGATTATGAGGAAATAAGCGGATTGAGGATAGAGGCAAAGCAGAAGTTAAAGGAATACAGGCCGGTATCCATTGGACAGGCGTCCAGGATCGCAGGCGTATCCCCGGCGGATATATCGGTACTGCTTGTATATATGGAATCTTACAGAAGAAACGGAATTCATAAGGAGGCGGATGCATGAGTGAAGTGACAAATCAGGAACAGAAGGCATACTGCCTGGATATACTGGAGAATGGCTGCGGGGAATTGGGGCTGACCTTAACAGAGGAACAGAAGCAGCAGTTTGTGCGCTACTACGAGATGCTGGTGGAATGGAACAAGGTCATGAATCTGACGGGAATTACGGAGTTCGAGGAAGTTTTGACCAAACATTTTGTGGACAGTCTCTCTATTGTAAAAGCCCTGGATATGGAGAATATAAAATCCTGCATTGATGTGGGAACCGGAGCGGGATTCCCGGGGATTCCCCTTAAAATTGTATTTCCCCACCTTCAGGTGACACTTCTGGATTCCCTGAATAAACGTCTTAAATTTTTGGATGCCGTCATAGAAGATCTGGGTCTTGAGGGCATCCACACCGTGCACGGACGTGCGGAGGACGGGGCCAGAAGGCCGGAGCTCAGGGAACAGTATGATCTCAGTGTTACCAGGGCAGTGGCAAGGCTATGTACCATCAGTGAGTATTGCATGCCTTATGTAAAGGAAGGCGGCTTCTTTGTAGCTTATAAGTCAGGCAGAGTGAAAGAGGAACTTATGGAGGGGAAGAAAGCAGTATCCGTACTGGGAGGAAAGCTGGAGAAGACAGAAGAATTTCTCCTTCCGGGAACAGATATGGAGCGTTCCCTTGTAGTGATTCAGAAGGCAAAGCCTACACCGAAGAAATATCCGCGCAAAGCGGGAACTCCGGCGAAGGAGCCTATTTTGTGAGGTGAGCAGAATGGAATTGAAAGAAAGCCTGAAAAAGAGAGTAGAACTGTTTAAGAAAGAAAATCCTGTTGCTGACATGGTAAAGGACAGGATCACTGCACCTTCCATGCCGTTTTTCGGGGAGGAAATTTTAGAGAAAGCAGTGACAGCCATTCTGGAGGGGGAGAATATCCTTCTCTGCGGAGACAAGGCCACGGGAAAGAATGTACTTGCCGAGAATCTGGCATGGATTTTCGGAAGGCCGCTTTACAATGTATCTTTCCATGTGAATACGGACAGCAGCACTTTGATCGGCACAGATACCTTTGTGGGCAATGAGGTAAAGCTTCGGAAAGGACCTATTTACCAGTGCGCCAGATACGGGGGATTTGGAATTTTGGATGAGATCAATATGGCAAAGAATGATGCGGTCTCCGTCCTCCATGCAACGCTTGACTACAGACGGGTGATTGATGTACCGGGATATGACAAGATAGATCTGGACCCGGCTGCCAGGTTTATCGCTACCATGAATTATGGGTATGCGGGGACTAAGGAGTTAAATGAGGCACTGGTCTCCAGGTTCATGGTGATCAATATGCCGTCCATGACGGAAGACAGGCTCATGGGAATCTTAAAGAGCGCGTTTCCTGATGTGAAGGACGGGGCACTTGAACAGTTCTCAGGACTTTTCCTGGATCTGCAGCTCAAGGCAAAAAACGGTGAGATTTCAACCAAAGCGGTGGATATGCGTGGACTGATTGGGGCATTGAAGCTGATAAAAGGCGGTTTAAACCCGGTTGATGCCATTGATATGGGAATCACGGATAAATGTTTCGACGCGTTTGAGAGAGAGCTGATCGCTGATATTGTCATGACCCGGATACCTGAGGAGTGGACCAGCAGCGATGTATTTTAAACAGACGCATATGGGGAGATGTATTGTATGGAAAACGAAGATAGATGGGAAGCAGAGGCAAACCGTCTGGATATCCAGAACAGGATTAGGAATCTCATGTGGACGGTCAGCCAGGATTATGAACTGGACATTGAGGTGGATCCGGAGGCCTGGCAGAAGTCAAAATACATTGCCTTTTATGATGCTGTCCGGCATGGAGGATTTGCCAGGTATTTCAGCGTTGAAGAGTATGAGTCTTACATAACGAAAAAGGTCTATGCCGGCTGGGAACCGTCTGTGCTCCTTGCACTGGGAAGATTGTGTATTGACTGCGCTGTGTATAAAAAGCTGGAAAAGGAGCGGCGCGGCGTGGCGTCCATACGGCGCAGAGCCATGCGGGATACGCTGGAAAAGGACAGCATGAGGCTTACGCATACGGATTGGGGTAATATAGAAGCATGCTATCTGCGGTATATGCTGGATAAAACGGAGGCGGATGAGAGAAACCAGAGACTGATACAGCTTATCTGTACGCTGGAAGACGCAGAGGATACGTCACAGATTGTAAATTGTCTCGGTGCTGTATATGAGGGGGCATATGCCAAGGGATTTACGAAGAAGTTCAAGGGCCTCAGCGAGGAACTCAGGGATTCTGAGGAGAACAGCAAAGAGTATACGGATAAAGAGAATCTGGAGGAGGAATCCGAGGAGAGTGAGGATGAGCATAAGGTAAATCTTTTTACCGATGAACTGATGGAGGAGGAAGAGCTGCTGAACCGGCACAAGGCAAATGTGATCGTGCTGGACGAGGAATCTTCCGCCCGCCTGGATGAGTATGTGGAGCTTAATTATGGAAGGAGCTATCTGTCTGTCCAGGAACAGAAGCATCAGAACAGCCAGGTCTGCAGGGGCAGCCATGAGGGCTGTCGTCTGCATTTTACAGACGGGCTGCTGCACGGGGATCTGGAGGAGAGCGCCAAGGCTGAGTATGTAAAAAAGGTCAGAGATGATAATCTCAGGGTGTTGAATCTGAACCAGATGGTGACCAGACAGAATGTGCAGATGCTGGCAAATACACTGAAGCGGGCACTTCTTACCAGAAATGAGAGGGAAGTGGTGTCCAGTGAGTATGGGAGTATCTGTGCAAGAAAGTTGTGGAATCTGGGGAGGACAGACAACAGAAGGCTGTTTGAGCGCGAAATTATACGGGATAACACGGATTTCGCTGTGGAGATATTGATTGATGCAAGCGGCTCCCAACAGGGCAGACAGGCCCTTGTAGCGCTTCAGGGATATATTATCAGTGAGGCCCTGAGCATTGTGAGAATTCCGCAGAGGGTTATGGGATTCTGTACTTTTGGAGATTTTACTATTATGCAGAGATTCCGGGATTATGAGGATGACAGGGCCGCAAATGAGAGAATCTTTGAGTTCTACGGTTCTGCCAATAACCGTGACGGGCTGGCTGTGAGAGCGGCGGCGGAAAGCCTGGAGAAACGGAAGGAAGAGAATAAGATTCTGATCGTACTCAGCGACGGAAGGCCAAATGATGTGATCGCAGGAAGCCTGAGGGGGAGTAAGAAGGAGGCTTATTGTACGGAATTTGCGGTGAAAGATACGGCTACAGAAGTGCGGAAGCTCAGGAATAAGAGGATTGCAGTGCTTGGAGTGTTTGCCGGGGAGGAGGAGGACCTGCAGGCAGAGAAGAAGATATTCGGGAGAGATTTTGCTTATATCCGGGATATTGGGAATTTTGCTAATGTTGTGGGACGGTATTTGAAGAGACAGCTTCTGGATGTTTAAAAGCGGCTGGCGGGGAATAGGGTTTGTTTCGTGCCCTGTCCTCCTGCCGAGCCTCCTTAAATCCGCTGAGGGGGATGTGGCAGCGGGAGGATAGAGCGCGGAGCGGAATGCGGCAGCAGGAGGCCGGTATTAGTGGTCAGAGAGTTGGTAAGGGGTGTTTTTTCAGGAAAGCCTGGGTGTTGGTAATGCCTTCCGTGAGGACGGACTGGTAGACATCCATGCTGGTGTATTTGTCATAGCGATAGAGACCTTGGGAGAGAAGGTCTTTTTTTATTGTTGTGATGGCTGTTTTCAGGGATGGAGTCTGGCGGCAGAGCATGGTTATGTTGTCGCAGTAAGCTTCGGCTTTGGTAATGGTTTCCCGGTCAAAAAACCAAAGATCAAAGTTCCAGAGTTCATCCATGAATAGGGCGTGAAAGCCGTGGAACCAGACCGTTTTGCCCTCATCGTTGATTTCCTCGCGGGCTTCGTACCAGGTGGGGCGGAAGGTTGTCAGGATATAGAGTGTAAGTGAATGAAGTTTTTCAAGGGTCATGGAATCGTTTTGGATGTCGATGTCCAAATCGTTGTAAACCATCATATCCATACGGTAGCTGCCGATGGGGTGAGGTTCACCGTATTTTTTCAGTTCTTGGCAGAGCCCGGTTTCGTGGAGGAGTTTATCTGCTTTTTCTTTTATTGTCATAATTTTTCCTTTCATTTTTTCAGAATTCAGATGTTGTGGGCGGTGAAGTAGGCACGGAAGCGCACGGCGTCGTCCAGGGTGTGGTGCCAGCCGTATTTTTTCAGATCAATGGTGTGCTCCGGTGTTACGGGGACGCCTTCTTTTTTCAGGAGGGATTCCTGAGTGTGGGGAAATGTAAAGGAGGCGGAACCTGAAAGATATCCTCTGTGGTTTACAACGCGGTGCGCAGGGATTTCTGGGGAATTCAATCTTTTGTTCAGGGCGTAGCCAACCTGGCGGGAATGGGTGGGCATGCCGCATAACAGGGCAATTTGGCCGTAGGTGGCAGCCCTGCCGCAGGGAATCTGCCTGCATACATATTCTACTCTTTTGTAAAAATCCATCTTGGTTCCTCTTCTGCAGTAAGTGTTTGTTTTCTTGAGCATACGATAATTTTTTTGAAAAGTCAATGCAGGCAGATGTGTGACAGATCTGTCGAATGATTGAGAAATTGTGCGAATGTTTGAAATTTAGAGTTCTGGATGAAAAAGGTCTGGTAATATTTCACAGAAAAATCACAGTCTTACCTAATTTTTATCACAATTAAAAAATAAAATTAGAAAGGTCAGATTATGGAAGCACAAGATTAAAGGAGGGAACATTTTGATTGAAGTAAGGAATCTTGTAAAAAAGTACGGAAATCATGTGGCAGTGGACCATCTGAACTTTACTGTGGAAAAAGGTAAAATTTACGGGTTTCTGGGACCAAATGGCGCCGGAAAGTCCACTACTATGAACATGATCACAGGATATATTGCGTCCACAGAGGGAGATATTCTGATTGACGGACATAATATCCTGGAGGAGCCTGAGAAGGCTAAAAAATGTATCGGCTATCTGCCCGAGCTGCCGCCTTTGTATCAGGATATGACAGTGATGGAATATTTGAAATTTGTGGCAGAGCTGAAATCCATTCCAAAGGCAGAAATAGAAAAGAACATATCCGAAGTTATGTCAACTACTAAACTGGAAGAAATGAAATACAGGCTGATCAAAAACCTGTCCAAAGGGTACAAGCAGAGAGTTGGCCTGGCACAGGCACTTTTGGGATATCCCGAAATTATCATTCTGGATGAACCCACAGTGGGGCTTGACCCAAAACAGATCATTGAGATTAGGGATTTGATCAAGAGTTTAGGTGAAAAACATACAGTTATCCTCAGTTCACATATCCTATCAGAGGTTAGTGCTGTATGTGATCATGTGCTCATTATTGATCGTGGCAGACTGGTTGCCAGCGATTCACCTGAAAATCTGAGTAAGGTTATGACAGGTGCAAATTCCCTTGAACTTACAGTAAAAGGACCGGAAGAGGAGATCAGAAAAGCGCTTGATATGGTGGACAATATAGAAGAACTTATCTATCATGAGTCCATGGTAAAAGACGCCTGTGATTTTACGGTCAAGATAGCCGGGGACCAGGACGTAAGGGAGAATATATTCTTTGCCCTGGCGGAAGCGAAATATCCTATCTTAAAGATGCAGTCAACGAATATGACATTAGAAGAAGTGTTCTTAAAGCTGACAGATAGCGGGGAGGAAAAAGAAGATGCTGGCGATATATAAGAAAGAAGTGAAGAGTTACCTTACATCCATGGTAGGTTATGTGTTTATGGCATTTATATTACTAATATTAGGTATTTATTTTACTGCATATAACCTGAACTATGCAACACCGGATTTCGGAGCAACTTTGAGTTCGGTTACATTTATATTTTTGATCATAACACCGGTACTGACAATGAGGATACTGGCAGAGGAGAAGAAAAATAAGACAGACCAGTTACTCTTTACTTCACCGGTGGCAGTTTGGAAAATTGTGCTGGGAAAATATCTGGGGATGGTCACGATCTATGTGATCCCTGTTATCATTGCTGCCTGCTATCCCCTTATTATGGGGAAATACGGTACGGTATCTTATCCTATGGCCTATACGGCTGTGATCGGCTTTTTCTTCCTGGGATGCGCCAACATAGCAGTGGGATTATTTTTATCCTCTGTCACAGAGAGTCAGGTTATTGCAGCTGTCCTTACATTCGGCGTTCTTTTCTGCAGTTATGTGATGAACGGAATTGAGTCCTTCTTCTCCCAGACAGCAGTGAGCTCTATGCTGGCTTTTGTGGTGATTGGGATTATAATTGCGTTCATTGTTTATCAGATGACAAGAGATGCGATCCTTACAGGCGTTGTGGGAGTTATATTGGTGGGAGTTACTGTGGTTCTGTATTTTGTAAAGTCTTCTCTTTTTGAAGGCGCCATACAAAAAGTATTGGATTTACTGGCAATCGCAAATCATTTTGATAACTTTGTTGGCGGTATACTGGATGTGACAGGAATCGTATATATGCTTTCCGTAATATGCATTTTTGTATTTCTGACAATTCAATCCATACAAAAACGGCGTTGGAGCTGATTTTGGAGGTCGAAGAAAGGAGAAAATGCAGACATGAAAGAAATAAAAAGTAATATTAATAAGAAAAAAATTAATATTAAAGATATTATTAGTAATAATAAAGAAAACAGACGAAAAAACAGGAAAAATCTGAAGCATGGAACATATAGTATGGGAGTAGTCGCGGTATTCGTGGCAATTCTGGTAGTAGTAAATCTGCTTATCCAGGAGCTTCCGTCAAAATACAGAGAAATAGACTTAAGTACACAAAAGATGTACAGTATCGGAGATCAGACAAAAAAACTGCTGAAGAATCTGGATAAAGATGTTACCTTATATTTTATAGCACAGAAAGGTTCTGAAAGCAGTGATATAGAAAAACTGCTGGAACGGTATGAGGAAAGCAGTGACCATGTAAAGGTAGAGCAGAAAGATCCTGCTGTTAATCCAAAGTTTACCTCACAGTATACAACAGAAGGAGTAAACAACAATAGTGTTATTGTAGTTTCCGGTGATAAAAGTAAAGTGGTTGATTATAACTCCATGTATGAGACCTCTGTGAATTACCAGACATATGCAAGCGAAGTGACCGGGTTTGACGGAGAGGGACAGCTTACTAGTGCGATCAACTATGTGACATCAGATAATATGCCTGTAATGTATACACTGGAAGGTCACGATGAGTCTTCTATGAGCGATTCACTGAAAGATATGATACAGAAGGCAAATATTGATATCCAATCTCTAAATCTTCTTACAATGGACGCTGTTCCGGAAGATGCGGACTGTTTGTTTATTTTTGCACCATCAAAGGATATTTTGGAGGATGAGGCAAAGAAGATTATTACTTACCTGGAAGACGGAGGAAAAGCACTGATTGTATCCAATTATACAGGGGAAGACATGCCTAATTTTGCCTCTGTTTTGGAAAATTACGGCGTGAAAACCGTTGACGGCATTATTCTTGAGGCAGATACAAACCATTATATTTCTCAGAACCCGTCATACCTGCTTCCTAATATAGAAAGCAATGATATTACCTCAAATCTCTCCTCCCAAAGCCGTTATATCCTTATGCCTTTGGCTCAGGGAATTGAGACAACAGATAATTATAGGGATACTTTGACAATTCAGAATATATTAACCACATCCGACAGTTCTTATTCCAAAGTAAATGTGGAAAATATGCAGACAATGGAGAAAGAAAGTGGAGACATTGACGGTCCATTCCATGTAGGTGTGGCAATCAGTGAAGATCTGGAGGATGATAAACAGACGCAGATCGTATATTATTCATCTGAGACACTGTTTAATGACAATATGAATACAATGGTATCCGGTGCAAACTTTGAATTAATTTCTGCATCTGTCAACTGGATGTGCTCAAATGAAGATGGCAGTACAATATCAATATCCAGTAAAAGTCTGGATACGTCGACCTTGACAATACCAGCAGCAGACGCCAGCTTCTGGAGTATATTTGTTATGGCTGTAGTACCGGCATTTTTAGTGATTTTAGGTGGTGGAATCTGGATGAAGAGGAGAAAACAGTAAATGAAGAAAAAAAATACAGCACTTATTGCGGGCATTATCATATTAGCTTTGCTGCTGGTATTTTATCTTGTTCTTCATAACAGCAGCAAAGAGGATAGTCAGGATACTGAGAAAACATCAGAAACGGCATTCGAGACAACTGTAGAAGATATCAGTGAAGCGGTATTCAAATCAGGCGAAAATGAATATAAATTTACAAAAAGTGATGACATATGGAAATACAACGGAGAAGAAAACTTTCCGCTGGATCAATCAGCATTTGGAGAAATTATCAGTAAATTTGAAAAAATAGCTGCTGACAGAGTGTTAGAAAAACCGGATAATATTTCGGAATATGGTTTGGATAATCCAACTGTTACTGTAAGTTTAAAAGATAAAGATGGAAAGGAACAGACGCTGCAATTTGGAGATACAAATTCAGTTACAAGCAGCAGCTATATGACGCTGAACAAAGATAATGAAAAAGTTTATATGGTTTCCTCCACAATTGTCACTTCGCTGCAGTTTGATATCAATGATCTGGCAGAAAAAGAAACATTTCCAAGTATTACAGACATAACAGGCGTCATAATGGAAAGAAATGGACAGACATTTTCAGTTTTCAAAGACAGCAGTTCCAGTACAGGCTGGACTGTAACGGGATGGGATGGTACAAAGAAAGATGCGGGCAGTTCACAGGTATCTGAATTTACTAACCCCATAACAAGTTTATCCTGGAGCAGTTTTATCAGTCAAAATACAGAAGATTTGAGTCAGTATGGACTTGATAACCCGACAATAATTACGATAAATTATCAGGTTACTGAAACAAAATCTACTGATAAAACGAAAGATGACAGTGCAGATACTGCGGATGGCAGCAATACTACAGACAATAAAAGTAAGGATGCTGAAGCTGAGAGTGATACCACAGAAGATACAGAGGAAAAAGTGACTGTCGATAAACAGGAAGTTTTATTAATAGGTAATAAAACAGAAGATAACAGTTATTATGCTAAGCTTCAGAGTCAGTCAGGGGTTTATACTTTAAGCAGTTCTACTGTTGACAATCTCCTGAATGCAGAAGTAAATCAATTCCTCAGTACTTATGTATCAGATTATATTTTTGCCGATCTGGATAAAGTCACTATTGAAAAAGATGGAAATACCTATGAATTTACTAAGAAAACTGAGGAAAAACAGGTAGAGAGTGACAGTGATAAAGAAAATACAGAGGATACAGATACAGAAGAAGAGGAAACAACAACGGTTACTACCTATTATATGAATGGCAAAGAAATAGAACTGTCTGATTTCTCTGAGTTTTACAGTCTTATAAGCGGTATGGAATGCCAGGAACGGTTAGACACGGTTCCTGATATGGAAAATCCACCTGAAATGACAGTACATTTCTACAAGGAAAATGGTGTGGATGTGACTACTGAGTATTATGCGTATGATTCCAGCTTTTATCTGGTAAAAGACAGCAAAGGAAATGCATCATTCGTAAACAAAATGAAAGTAAAAGAACTGACAGAGGCTTTTAATGCCTTTTTAGAAAAACAGAATAAGGAATCATAAAAACAAAAGTATACTTTACAATTGAGTTTATCACATATGAGTAAATAACCTAAAAAGAGTCCTGCAGCCGGAAATGCTGCAGAACTCTTTTTGTAAATGTTTCACGTGAAACATTTAATCAAGAAATATATTTAACTGTTCCATTAATTTATCGGGTGTCTCCATTTGCGGTAAGTGTTTGGCTCCTTTCAAACTAATTGCCTCAACAGCAGGATTACATTCTGTATACTGAGATATAATATCTTTGCTGTCCCTCTCTGCCTCACCTTCAATAATAAAAATACTCTGATCAATTGCCTTTAAAGCATGATTAATATTATTGTTTGTATACCGTCCTATTATGCTGGAAAGCAGATACCTTGAACTGCTCATCCCCTTATGGGCCGCTTCATAATAAGTATCCAGCCATTCTGCAGTCATATTAAAAGGATTATACAAATACTGCTCCGTAAACAGCAGTTGAATATTACTCTGACATGTAATCATATTATAAACCAAAGTTCCAAAAACAGGTATTTCCAAAAGGAACTTATACAGTTTACTCTTTTTATCAGGTATCTTATTCAAAGCATTAAGCGCTGGCGGATTGATCATGACGATCTTACCAAACAAATCTGTTTCATTATGGCAGGCCATCAAAGCAAAGGAGCCTGAATAACCGCTGGTGATAACATCCGTTCTCTCATGAATCACATTTTTAATAAAATCTGAGATAATCTGCACATATAAGTAGTTTGTATATGTGATTCTCTGCTTATCGGACCGTCCGCACCCCAGCAGATCAATGGTATAAACCGTATGGTTTTCAGCCAGCTTATCCACAATCTTATTCCACTCATAAGCTGAGCTATAAACCGTCAAATCATGCACCAACAAAACCGGCGTCCCAGTCCCAATCTTCTTATAATATATCTTCCCAAATCGCCAATTATAATAATTGTTAGCTGTGGACTTCAACATTTCCTTCAACACAGCAGTCCCAAATATAAGCCGATTAATCACATAAATAATACCCGTTGCAATGGAAAAAAGTATACTTGCCGTAATTATTTTATGCCTGGATTTCTTCATAAAACCGTCCACCTCCTGAAAAAGAATATACTAATATTATAAGACATTAAAGTGAATTATACAAGTTAAAATAATTTACAGTCCATAATCAAATAGATAGTCATACGACATAAAGATATATCTTATATTCACATATAGTGCACGTATTGCAGCATATAATAAACATTGTTATTATTAAAGCATACAAAAGGTATTTTAACTTTATTATCACAATCTGCATGATCTACTTTGCAGCATATTTTCCCCCAATTTGTTTAATACAGCCCACTCCACAAATCTTATCTGACAAAAATCTCCTACAAACCATAGTAGATAACTTATCAAAAGCAATTTTTAAACACAATTTCCTAACACATTCTATTTTATGAACGCGATTATTGCACAGACTGTCATATAGAGACTATGCGACATAAAACCTTGTATATTGTTTTAGATTAATTATTTAAAGTTAAATAATATATCTGATTTTTAAAAGAAACAAAAGCAATAGAAACAATAAATTAATAAATCCATAAAATCAGTTGCTGATTTTATGGATTTAATATAGTACAAAACCTTCATTATACATAGTTTAACAAAGCCACACTAAACAAGCCACAAATGCTTCTATAAATGTTTCACGTGAAACATTACAAGTATAATATCGATACAGAGAAAACCAGGATGGGAAGCAGGGGGAGGGCAGGTGTATGGGGAAAACGATGTCTAGTGGAGCGTTCGGGAGATCCACCTGCCCCAGACACTTAATGAGGAGGCCGTTGCCGACGAATTTAGTGACTGGGAGCAGGTTAGCTTCCGGACAAGCGAAACGCTTCGTTTTCCCCATACACCTGCCCTCCCCCTGCTTCCCATCCGTCCGCCCTCTACTCTATTTCCCCATATACAATATAACCAATAAAATACCAATAAAAAAATGTTTCACGTGAAACATTCTTATGGAAATACTCCACAATTAATGCTATAATAAACACGTATATCATAACCAAAAAACACATCAAAAAACTTTTCCACACAGATGAAAAGAGGAGAGTATAATTGGGAAGAATTATAGCTATAGCAAACCAAAAAGGCGGCGTAGGCAAATCAACCACAGCCATTAATCTTTCCGCCTGCCTGGCAGAAATGAGCCAAAAAGTCCTCATTATAGATATCGACCCCCAGGGAAACACCACAAGCGGCGTAGGCGTAGAAAAAGAAAACTTAGACGCCACACTGTATGAACTGCTTCTCGGAGACTGCGATTTATCTGACTGCCTGATTGAAAACGTATTTGAAAACCTATCCATTATCCCGTCTAACGTCAACCTGGCCGGAGCCGAGATTGAACTGGTAGGAGTAGAAGACAGAGAATTTTTATTAAAGAATCATATTGACACCATAAAAGACAAATATGATTTCATCATTATGGATTGCCCTCCATCACTAAATATTTTGACAATCAATGCAATGACAACAGCAGATTCCGTTCTTGTACCCATTCAATGTGAATACTACGCATTGGAAGGACTGACACAGCTCATTCATACCATAGAATTAGTACAGGAACGTTTAAATCCTTCACTTGTTATTGAAGGTGTAGTGTTTACCATGTATGACGCCAGGACAAACCTTTCTCTGCAGGTTGTAGAGAACGTAAAGAGCAATCTGAATCAATCCATCTACAAAACTATTATACCGAGAAATGTCCGTCTTGCAGAGGCGCCCAGTTATGGTCTGCCCATTACACTATATGATAAAAAATCTGTGGGAGCAGAGAGTTACAAACTTCTGGCAGAGGAAGTATTACATAAGGGGGATGAAGAATGGCAGTAAGAAAAGGTGGACTTGGAAAAGGACTGGATTCCATGATTCCGGATACCAGTGCTAAGGTAAAAAAGAAAATCCCTGGCCCAACACCTGCTGAGAATACAAAAGAAGTTGACATAAAAAATGAAAAATCCGTACAGATGATTAAAATGTCAATGATAGAACCAAACAGGGAACAGCCCAGAAAACAGTTTGGGGAGGATGCACTGCTGGAACTTGCAGAGTCCATTAAACAGTTTGGCATACTGCAGCCGCTTCTGGTTCAGAAAAAGGGTGATTATTACGAAATCATCGCAGGTGAGCGGAGGTGGAGAGCCTCCAAACTGGCAGGTATCAAAGAAATTCCGGTTATCATAAAAGAATTTTCTGATCAGGAAGCAGTAGAGATTTCACTTATTGAGAATATTCAGAGAGAGGATCTGAACCCTATTGAGGAGGCCGTGGCATATAAACGGCTTATGGAAGAATTTCATTTGAAACAGGATGCCATTGCTGAGAGAGTATCTAAAAGTCGTACTGCCGTAACTAATTCCATGCGTCTTTTAAAGCTGGATGACCGTGTACAGCAGATGCTTATTGATGAGATGATCACAACAGGTCATGCCAGGGCACTTCTGGCAATAGAAGACCCTGAAATTCAGGTTATGGCAGCAACAAAGGTATTCGATGAAAAATTAAGTGTAAGGGAAACAGAAAAACTGGTAAAAGAGATCCTGAATCCCGCACCTGAGAAACAGGAAAAGCCGGTGGATGAAGCACAGAATCTGGTCTATCAGCAGTTGGAGGAAAAAATCAAACAGATTATTGGCTCTAAGGTGGCAATACACCGAAAGAACAATGATAAGGGGAAAATAGAAATTGAATATTACTCCAAGGATGAGCTGGAACGTATTATAGAACTACTGGAAACGATTAGATAAAATAAGGGAGTTGTGAACAACAGATGAGTAGTTTATTAGAAAGTCTTCAGTCTCACTCCGGAATATTGATGGTTTTACTGCTGGTCGTAGTGGTCATACTGCTGATCTGCGTATTTAACCTTTCATTGGGACTGAACCGGCTAAACAGGAAGTATACGCTGTTCATGAAGGGGAAAGATGGACAATCTCTTGAACGGCTTTTTAAAAGAAAATTCGATTTGATTGAAAAACTGGTGCGCTCCACAGATGACAATGGAGAAGAAATTGAGAAAATATGGAAAGTCATGGACAAATCCCTGAACAAATACGGTATTGTAAAATATGACGCCTTTGAAGACATGGGAGGAAAACTGAGTTTTGTGCTGGCCATGCTTGACAAAAATAATACCGGCTTTCTGCTCAATGCTATACACAGCAGAGAAAATTGCTTTCTCTATATTAAAGAGATCGTAAATGGGGAATCCTATGTAGTATTGAGTGAAGAAGAAGTGGAAGCTCTGAGACAGGCTGTGAATTTCGGTATTTTACAGGAGACAGAGTTAGATGACTGACCGCGGTCTGATAATTTGGCAGATTGAATTGTTGCCACAAATTATGTAAATAATCTTATGTAAACAAACTTGTGAAAACAAAAGGAGAACAGAGATGTTAGACATTAAATTTTTAAGAGAAAACCCGGAAATTGTAAAGCAGAATATTAAAAATAAATTTCAGGACAGCAAATTGCCGCTTGTAGATGAAGTGATCGAGCTGGACAAGAGAAACCGTGACATCAAGAAGGAAGTTGAGGCATTAAGAGCTGAAAGAAACAAAATCTCCAAGATGATAGGCGGGCTTATGAAGGAAGGCAGGAAAGAGGAGGCAGAGGAGGTAAAGAAAAAAGTTACAGCCAATGCTGAGACGGTAGAACGCCTGTCTGCAGAGGAAAGAGAAGTAGAGGAAAAGATCAGAACGATCATGATGACAATACCAAACATCATTGATCCGTCAGTGCCCATCGGAAAGGACGACACGGAGAATGTAGAGGTCCAGAAGTATGGCGAACCGGTGGTTCCTGAGTTTGAGATTCCCTATCACGCAGAAATTATGGAAAGCTTCAATGGACTTGATCTGGACAGCGCCAGAAAGGTAGCCGGAAACGGATTCTATTATCTTATGGGTGATATTGCAAGACTTCACTCTGCTGTTATTTCCTACGCAAGGGATTTTATGATAAACAGAGGATTTACCTACTGTGTACCTCCTTTCATGATCCGCAGCGATGTGGTGACAGGCGTTATGAGCTTTGCTGAGATGGATGCCATGATGTACAAGATCGAGGGTGAAGACCTGTATCTCATCGGAACCAGCGAGCATTCCATGATCGGTAAATTCATTGACACGATCATCCCCGAGGAGGAGCTGCCCAAGACTCTTACAAGCTATTCCCCGTGCTTCAGGAAAGAAAAGGGAGCACACGGGCTGGAAGAGCGCGGTGTATACCGTATCCATCAGTTTGAGAAGCAGGAAATGATCGTTGTTTGCAAACCGGAGGAAAGTAAAGAGTGGTTTGACAAATTGTGGCAGAACACCGTAGATTTATTCCGCTCCCTGGATATTCCGGTGCGTACACTGGAATGCTGCTCCGGAGACCTGGCGGATTTGAAGGTGAAATCCGTGGATGTGGAAGCGTGGTCACCGAGACAGAAAAAATATTTTGAGGTGGGAAGCTGTTCAAACCTGGGTGATGCACAGGCCAGAAGATTAAAAATCCGTATAAATGGGAAAGATGGCAAGTATCTGGCGCATACCTTGAACAATACAGTTGTTGCCCCGCCGAGAATGCTGATCGCATTTCTGGAAAATAACCTGCAGGCAGATGGCTCTGTAAGGATTCCGGAGGCTTTAAGACCTTATATGGGCGGTATGACAGAAATAAAGTAAACATTATGTAAACAAAGTTATGTAAACCTTAACCAGACGGAGGTACGTATTTGCACAGTTATTTGAAATCCATTGGTTTTTCCGGTATAAACGGAAAAAAAGAGGTGGACCGGATTCTTAAAGATGTAATCTTACATTATGATGAGAAGACAGTGATTGAAGACAGAAAAAATCATATGTTCGCGGAAATCTCTAAAACCTTTGGCTGTGATTTTGGAATAACGGTATGCGGAGAATATGATGAGAATAATGAGTTCCAGATGGAATATTATTTTCCGTATTTCCGCGGTACCGGGATTACTACCCAGGAGGACGTGGTAATCGAAAAGCATGCAGGAAAGGAATCTTACGCAGGCGCCTGTGATGACGTGAGAATTGGAGTGACCATTATATTTTATCTGCAGAATGCAGGAGAATATCTAACAGAGAGAAGCCATGGAAATTATTCCAGAGGCTCCTATGCCATAACCCTTGCGGCCCTGGCTAAGGAGGGAAAGATTCTTCTTCCTGTCACAAAGGATGAGAAACAGGAAAAAGAAGAGAAGGAAAATACCATCAACCGCAACCGTATGATCGCGGCTGCACGTAATGGCGATGAGGATGCCATGGAGAATCTGACCATGGAGGATATTGATATCTATTCCATGATTTCCGGCAGAATACCCAATGAAGATGTGTACTCTATTGTAGATACATATTTTATGCCGTACGGAATGGAATGTGACCTGTATAATGTCATGGGAGAAATACTTGACTGCTCCAGAGTCAGAAATGTCATGACAAACGAGGAAGTCTACGAACTCAGAATCTCATGCAATGACCTGGAAATTGATGTGTGTATCAACACAAATGATCTGATGGGAGAGCCTGAGGTGGGACGGCGCTTTAAAGGCGTTATCTGGCTTCAGGGGAGTATTCACTTCTGATTATATTTTTGCATATGTCGTGTTTTGTTGAGATACAGGGCAGAAAAGGGAATAAAGATTTAAGAAAAAGGTATCGGACGCTGTATTCCGGTATCTTTTTTTGTCTGTTAGATTTATTTTGGTTGAATTGCATAAAGGAGAGGCAAAAACATTGACGTTTATGTGAATTCAGCACTATAATGGATATATTGATGGTATTGTATGTGTGTTGGAGGGGCTATGGAAAAGCTATCGGTTAATAATAAAAGCAAAATATATATTATAGACAGTGATTACAGGATCGTCAGCTGCAATGATGCGCTGAAGGAGACTTTTCCCGAATTGGAGTGCGGGCAGATCTGTTATCAGATTCTGTGTAATGAGGATAAGCCCTGCGGGGAGTGTCCTCTTGCCCGGAAGGACGGGGATAATGCCATTTTCTATAATAAAAAGGTTAAGAAATGGGTGGAGGTTAATTCCGGAGCCATTGACTGGCCCGGCTCCGGTATCTGCAGCATGGTTCTGGCAAAGGAGATACATGAGGGCAATAAAAGCCTGTTCTTTAATCTTACCAACCTCACCGCATATGATGAATTGTACGAGCTGAATATTACACAAAATACATACAAAAAACTGTATCAAATGCAGGAAAAATATCCCCCTGTCCCCTCATCCGGCAGTCTTACACAGATGCTTCAGGATACAGGAGAGCGCCTGATCCATCCGGATGACAGGGAAGAGTATTTCAGGTTCTGGAACCTGGATGATATTCTGACAAGGATGGCAAAGGATACAGCGGAAAATGCCGTGAGAAGCCAGTGCAGAAAAAAGATGCAGAATGGTGATTTCTGCTGGATTCTTCAGCTTGTTGTGCCGCTTAGGCATAGCGGGGACGGAGATCAGATCCTTATGTGCTTTATCCAGGATATCAATACCCAGAAGACAAAGCAGATGAAACAGGAGCACAAAAATCAACTGCAGGACAACGCTTATGACAGTCTGACCGGGCTTTACAGGAAGAATATCTTTTTCTCAAAAGCCGATGAATTTCTGAAGGCAGGCGGGGATCAGAGATACTGTCTGATGGCTGTTGATATAGAACACTTTAAGATTTTCAATGAATGGTATGGACAGGAGGCCGGTGACAGATTTCTTAAAATAGCAGGAGGATTTTTTAAAAGGACCCAGGAAAGCAACAAGGGAATCGCCGGTTATATGGGAGATGATGATTTTGTTATCATACTGCCTGATGACAGGGAAACGATTAAAAGTATACAGGATGAGATCTTGAACTACGTAAAGCAGTACGGAGGAAATGCCGGATTCCTTCCTGTATTCGGTATGTATGAGATAACAGATAAAAGCCTGCCTGTAAGCACCATGTATGACCGGGCATCCATTGCGCTGGCATCCGTAAAGGGAAATTATGCAAAACGTGTTTCCTGGTATGATGCGGCAATGATGCAGAAAATTGAGGAAAACCACTTACTTTTATCAGAAGTGCAGAGAGCGCTGACAAACGGCGAGTTTGTATTTTATGGGCAGCCAAAATGTAATATGATGACAGGGAGGATCATAGGCCTGGAATCACTTGTCAGGTGGATTCATCCCGAGCGGGGTCTGGTTCCCCCGGATGAATTTATTCCGGTGCTGGAGAACAGCGGATTTATCGCAAAACTGGATATGTATGTCTGGGATATGGTATGCAGCAGCGTGAGAGGGTGGCTGGACAGAGGATACCGGGTGGTTCCCATATCTGTCAATGTGTCCAGAGTAGATATTTATACGGTTGATGTGGCGGAGTGTTTCTGCGGGCTGATAAAGAAGTACAGGCTGGACCCATCGCTGATAGAGATAGAGATTACGGAGAGTGCTTACGCGGAAAATTATAATATTATCAGAGCGGCTGTGGAGAACCTGCGGAAGTCAGGGTTTACGGTTCTCATGGATGACTTCGGAAGCGGATACTCCTCCCTCAATATGTTAAAGGATGTCAATGTGGACATTCTTAAAATAGACATGAAGTTCCTGGATATGAATGAGGAGAGCGCAGACAGGGGAATGGGTATACTGGAAGCCATAACGAGTATGGCACGGCTGATGGGAATCCGCGTGATCGCAGAAGGGGTTGAGACAAAGGAACAGGTGGATTTTCTCCTGGATATGGGATGTATCTATGCACAGGGGTATTATTTTTACAAACCAATGCCGGTAGAAGCCTTTGAAAAGCTTCTTGCAGATGAAAACAAAGTGGATTTCAGGGGAATCAAGGCCAGGGAGATTGAGAGGTTCCGTATAAAGGATATGTTCAGAGATAATGTGTTCAGTGAGACCATGATGAACAATATCCTGGGCGGAATAGCATTTTATGATGTTTACCGGAACGATGTAGAGCTTATACGCGTCAATGAACAATATTACAGGATCATGGAGACAGACCCTGTAGAGCTTGAGGAAAATAAAGTAAGGATCATCCAATACGTCTATGAGGATGACAGGCGGGAAATGCTGAGCATTTTCCAGAAAGCTTATGAAAAGTCAATAACAGGAGCGGAAGGCGAAGTCAGACGTCTGAAGGGGAACGGTAAGACAATCTGGATGCATATCCATGTGTTTTTCCTGAAGGAACAGGATGGGCACAGATTTTATTACGGATCTGTCAGTGATGTCACCATGCAGAAGGAGAGGGAGGCCATGCTGGAATCTTCCCAGAGAGCACTTGCCGCTGTTCTCAATGTATCGGAAAACGATGCATCCTTTATGAAGCTGACAGAGGAGAACAGAAAGACAGCCGCCACTATATTTGCCCAGATGTCCCCGGGCGGCATGATCGGGGGATACTGCGAGGAGGGATTTCCTCTTTATTTTGCCAATTATGAGATGATCCGTCTGATGGGATATGAAAGTTATGAGGAACTTAACGCGGCCATTAAAGGACAGGTGATCAATACCATTCATCCGGATGACAGGGAGCGGGTGGGCCATGATATTGGCGCGTATTATCCGGGTGCGGAGTACACTACAACATACCGTATGCCGAAAAAGGATGGTTCCTGGTTCTGGACCCTGGATAAAGGGAAAATAATCAGGGCGGAAGATGGAAGAATGGCTATTGTCAGTGCGTGTACGGATATCTCTGAGACCATGATGGTACAGCAGCAGCTTGCGGAGCGCAACGCCATGCTGCTGAGCCAGAACCAGGAGCTCAAGTTTCTGAATTATGACATGCCCGGCGGATATCACAGATGCGCGGACACACCGGAGTATGATTTCCTCTATATCAGTGACAAATTCCTGGAAATGCTGGGCTATACAAGGGCTGAGATACAGGAGCTGTTTCAGAACAAATTTATGCGGATGGTACATCCGGATGACCGGCGCCTGGCTGAGGAAGGCGCTGAGTTACTGAGGCGTAATACCGTATCACATAATCTGGAATACAGGATCTTGGGAAAGCATGGGTATATATGGGTCATTGACCAGAGTAAATATATGAATTTTCACGGAACGTCATTTTTCCAGGGAGTTGTTGTGGATGTGACGGAGACCATGGAACTGAAAAATAAGATGCGGATGTTCATGGAGAATTTCTCAGATAATGTTGTACTTGTACATTATAAGGATGGGATATTCAGGTATGAGATACTGGGAGACGGACTTTTCCGGGAACTGGGATATACAAAGGAAGAGTATGAAAAACCATGGAAAACAGGACAGGAGCTGCAGTCTGTCAGGAGAGAACTGGAGGATGCCATCAAGTCAGGAAGGAACTACCAGGATACCATTGAGATCAAAATGCCGGATAACCTGAAGATATGGCTCAGTATGGACGGCAGGTTTATCAGCGGGGATGAGGAGGGCAGCGTCTATCTCTGCATTTACAGGGATGTGACCTCCATTAAGAAAAAGGAACATGAGCTGTGGCTGATGAGAAAGGAAATTGAGAGTATCCTCCGTCTGGCGGATATCAACGGATGGGAGTGGGATTTCAGAAGAAATATGCTCACGCTGTCTGATATCCAGCATCTGAAGTCAGGGAAAAAGAAGGATACCTCCCGGCTGATAGGGAATTTTCCGCTTTGTTTTCTGGAAAAAGAACGGATGCCTGAAGCGTACAGGGAATCCTTCATAGACATATTAAAGAAATTATACAAAAATAATTTTGGGGCCGGCGCGGAATGTACATTTCCACTGATAAAAGCAGATGGAAAGGGTGTGTGGATCAAGGCGGCAGGGGAGGCAATCTGTGATAAGAACGGCATTCCCGTAAAAGCAGTGGGATATTATCTGGATGTTACAGAGCAGAAAAACCAGGAACTGCGTCTCACTAAAATTGCTGAGGCGGATGCCCTGACCGGATTGTTTAACCGTCAGACAGCAATACCCCGAATCAAGAGTTATCTGGCGGATATGGAGGGCAGGGAGGAAACCGCTGCGATCATCATGTTTGACCTGGATAACTTTAAACTGGCTAATGACGTATTCGGCCATGCATATGGTGATGAGATGATCTGCAAAAATGCCGGGAAGCTGAAAGGGTTTTTCAGAAGCGATGACATACTCTGCAGAATCGGTGGAGACGAATTTCTTATATTCTGCAAGCGGATCAGGGACGCGGATGTGCACGCGAAGCTTGAAAAAGTGATGGAGAGTATGGTCACTGTCCGCAGTGACGGGGAGCATGAGATCGTCTTCTCCGTATCCGCCGGCTATGTCATGATACCTGAACAGGGCATGGAGTTCGATGTGCTTTACAGAAAGGCTGATGTTGCGCTTTTCAATGCTAAGATGAACGGAAAGGGTTCCTTCAGAAAGTATGAAAGTGATATGAAGGAAATCAGATATGAACTGGCAAGGGATAAGTAGCTTTTGGTGAATGACAGGTATCTTGATGGTACCTGTCATTTTGGGCTGTGAAAGAGAACAGAGGGGATTGGAGGATTTTCATGGGAAGAGAAAAGGGAAAGATCCTTGGAAAGGCGAGGATTTCTGTAAAACTGGCATTTCTGTATATGTCACTGCTTCTGGTATCCTGGAGTATTATTTTATTGATCTTTTATCGGGTCAGTGACAAAAATGCCACAGAGTCAGCACAGGCACTCTCAGCTCAGACGCTGAACACGGTCAGTAAAAATATATCAACGCTGATAGACAATACGGCTTACTATTCCAGGATCATTTTGTCCAGCAGTGATATCACAGAGGCATTGGAGCTGAAGGATGGGAAGATGCAGAAGGAGAGTCTGCATCAGTTTACATCGCTTGTGGATACGGAGACCCATATTAACGGTATTTATATGTGGGATATGGAAAGTCATGGATGCAGTATAGATAAGAATCATGTCAGAACTCTCCGCATGGAAGATATCAGGGAGACGAACTGGTATGAGGAGGTCAGGGAACTGGCAGGTTCTTACTGTTTGAAGCTAAATGCTGACCGTGTTCTGACTCAGAGCAGCGCTGAGACTACGGTATCTCTCATCCGGGTGATCAACAACCCCACGGATTACCATCCTGTTGGAATATTGATGATAAATATGGACCCGAATGCATTTGCAGACAGTTACGGGGGATTGGACAGCAAGAGTATACCGGTAATATATGTTCTGGATGATACAGGTAAGATCGTCACTTCCCAGTCGGATATGTCCCTGCCCAGTGTAAAGGAAGCATTGAAAAGTAAGAAAAACAATGACAGTCTTCTTCTTGCGCAGCAGGATATCGAAGGCAATAACTGGAAGGTACTGGCAGGTGTAAGGATTGAAAACGGATTGAAGCAGTCAGGGATCGGCGGGATCATTTTTGCCATGGCAATGATATTTTTGGCCCTGTTCTGCGGGATCGGATATTTTATCATGAAACGGTATGTGGCTGACCCGCTGGAACAGATGGCAGGTTCCATGAACCGCATGAGCGGAAGAAAGTTTGAGAAGATCAGGATGTGGGGAAACAGGTATAACACATTCGGGGAAATGGAGATTCTGGAGACTACATATAACAAGATGGTGGATGAGATAGATGCCTTGATCGAGAGAGTATATGAAGAGGAAAAGATAAAGAGAAGGGCAGAACTGAACGCGCTGCAGGAACAGATGAAGCCGCATTTTCTATATAATACAATTGACGCGATGGGATATCTTGCACTGAGCGGAAAGAATGAGGAGGTATATGATGCTCTGGAAGCTTTCGGCAGCTATTACAGGATACTGCTGAGCAAGGGAAGGGAAATGATCTCGGTCAGGGAAGAGGCAGAGATGGTGAAGGATTATCTGGAACTGCAGAAATTACGGTATGGTGATTCCCTGCACTATGTTCTCAATGTGGACCCGGAGATACAGGGGACTTTTATCTTAAAAATGGTGCTGCAGCCTCTTGTGGAGAATTCAGTAAATCATGGAATCCGTCCAAAAGAAACACCAGGTGTGGTGTATGTGGAGGGGACAGCGGAGGATGGATATCTGAAGTTCACCATAGAGGACGACGGTGTGGGAATGGATGAGGATAAGATCAAAGAGCTGAACAGAGAGAATATAAGCAGCAATGAGAAGAGTTTCGGGCTTCGGGGAACCATAGAGAGAATGAGAATATTCTATGAGTCAGATATAGATTATACAATTCAGAGCACAAAAGGAAAAGGGACAACTATTGTACTGAGGGTGCCTGTCTGTTATGAAGGAGATGAAGGTCATGATGAAAGTATTGCTTGTGGAGGATGAAGTGGGGACCAGAAACCTTCTCAGAATTATTGTGAACTGGGAAGAGTTTCATATGAAGATCATAGGGGAAGCCCAGAACGGCAGGGAGGCACTGTTCCGTATACAGGAGGAAATACCGGATCTGGTGGTTACGGATATTAAAATGCCCATTATGGACGGCATTTCGCTGGCGGAAGAGATCATGAAGAAATATCCGCAGGTTAAGGTGATCATTGTTACTGCCTATGATGATTTTAAGTACGCGCAGAAAGCACTCCGGGCCGGGGCTGTGGATTTTATCTTAAAGCCCTTAAAGCGGCAGGAGGTAAAGGAAGCCCTTGCAAGAGTGGGCAGGCAGATCGAGACAGTGGAGGAAGGGACAAAGGAGGTTATGGAACAGATAAGGGATTATCTGGAGGAAAATTATGCCCAGAGCAGTCTTTCCCTTTCCACAACGGCTGAGAGATTTTACCTGAACCCCAGTTATTTAAGCCGTACATTCAGAAAGAAGACAGGCATCCCATTCGTGGAATATCTCAATAAAGTGAGGATTGAACACGCATGTGATTATCTGAAATCAGGAAACTGGAAGGTGTATGAGATTGCAGAGAAAGTCGGCATTCCGAATCCTGACTACTTTAGCCGTTGTTTTCGGAAATATATGGGGATGTCGGTTAATGATTATAAAAAAAGTAAAATATGTGCGGAATAGGGTAAAAATACTGGGTTCAGAGTGGCGGGGATTTTTTCTATACTGTAACCATAGCAAGTGGTAAGGCATAAAAAGCTATAGTAAGTATCAGGAGGAAAAGAAAATGAGAAGAAAAATAGCAATGCTTTTATGCGCAAGTATGGCAATCGGCCTGCTGGCAGGCTGCGGCGGCAGTTCAGAAGAGAGTAAGGCCTCAGAGAGTAAAGAGGAAAAAGGTGCGGACACATCGGATAAGGATTCAGGGGAAAAGGTAAAGCTTACATTCTGGAAATCACCGCATTCGGATCGTGAGGATGACATATGGGCCGGTATGATCGAGGATTTCAACAAAGAAAATCCGGATATTGAAGTGGAATTTCTCAATGTTGCATGGGATTCTGTTGTGGAGAAGGAGACAGCAGCTTTCTCAGCAGGCAGCGGTCCGGACATCAGTTTCCAGACAGAGCAGTTCCCGCTGTATGCCAAGAATGGATATCTTCTGTCACTTGATGACTATGCGGACGAGAAAAAGTTATCAGGTTATCCGGAGTCGGCTTTGGAATACTGTTCTCATGACGGGAAACTTATGGGAATACCGTTTGTTGCACTGAATTCGGTTATGTTCTACAACAAGGATATGTTTGAGGAAGCAGGAGTTACAAAGGTGCCGGAAACATGGGAAGAACTGAGAGAAGCAGCGAAAAAGCTTACCCAGGATAAAGATGGTGACGGCGAGACTGACCAATGGGGCATGATGTATGAGATGGATGACTACTGGCAGCCACTGTCCTACATTATCCAGGCCGGAGCTGATATGTGGAATAAAAACCTTACCAATATTGGATTTAATAATGAACAGGGTGTGGAGGGACTGACTTTCTTTGACCAGTTGTATCATGAGGATCAGGTAGTTCTTCCACTGGAAAAATATACGAATAAGGATGAGGAGCGGTCATATTTCTATAACGGACAGGTTGCCATGTTCCCACAGCAGATTCATTATACAAATATTATTAAAGAGGCTTCAGATATTAATCTGGGAGCATTTGCCCTTCCGGCAGGACCGGCCAGTGACGAGGAACATGCCAAATGGAATTTTGCCAACATTGGTATGCTGTCCATCTCCAGCCAGACAAAATATCCCGATGAAGCGTGGAAATTCGTTGAGTATGTCACCAGACCGGAAGTTGAAAAGATATATCTGTCAGAAGTGGGATTTTTCTCCCCGCAGCTGGCTACCAATGACATGATGTATGAGGGAGACGAAATAATGGCTGTTGCCGCGGAAGGAATCAAGAAGCTCCAGGTCAGCCCTGCTTCTGATTACGCCAATGCAATGCTTCAGAATCTGAAGATTATGTATGAAAATGTTGCAAGAGGTGAGAAATCACCGGCGGATTCCATCCAGGCTATGTATGATTCTATGAAAGCAATCAGCGGAGAATAAGTTTTGGGACTGAGGGGGGCTTTTACAGGCCCCTCTGCTGTTTAGGAGAAGAGTGTATTTATGAATAAGAGAAGAATTAAGGAATATGCTGTGTCCTATAGTTTTTTACTGCCATTTGCAGTTTTCTTTATCACATTTACAATTATACCTATAGGATACGTTTTTTATCTCAGCCTGCATGACGGTAACTTTCTGCAGGCACAATTTGACTGGGTGGGACTGAAGAACTTTAAGGATGTGCTGCAGACACCGGATTTCCAAAACGCTTTTAAGAACACGTTCATCTATATGCTGATCGAAGTGCCGGTGAGCCAGTTCCTGGGGATCTTTTTTGCCCTTTTGATCAAGAAAAAAACACGGTTTGGACATGTGTGCGAGGTCATCTATTTTCTTCCCATGCTGATTTCCATGGTTGTGGCCAGTGTTCTGATCTCCTATATTTTATCGAACAACGGACCTTTGAATATGTTATTCCAGGTGCTGGGCATGAAGCCCATAAGCTGGCTGAACGGGAGATTCAGTGCAAAGATGGCAGTTATGATACTGGAACTCTGGAAGGGTGGAACTTTCTTTATCTTTGTGTATATGTCGGCAATGCGTTCCCTTCCCGCAGATTGCCTGGAGTCCTCCAGAATAGACGGGGCTAATGTAGTGCAGGAGACAATCTATGTGGTGCTGCCGCTTATCAGAAATGCGATCATTCTGTGTGTGACCATGAATACGATCTGGCAGTTCCAGATATTTGAATCTGTGTATATGCTCACAAACGGAGGGCCTCTCGGTGCGACACAGACCGTGATATATGAGATTTACCAGTACAGTTTTAAATATTACAGAGTGGGATTCGGGGCAGCAGCTTCACTTGTATTTCTTCTTGTGATCCTGTTGATCTATGGTCTGGAGAATCTGTTATTGAGAGAAAAGGATAAAACCAGAAGAAGGGGGAAAAAGAATGAACAGATATAGGGCAAAGAAAAAAGTTTTTTCCTTTTTGAAGACATTTATGCTGTTTTTACTGGTGGTCATCATTGCATTTCCTTTCTGGCAGCTTATTGTATCCTCCATGCTGGATACCAATGCAATCATCAGTTATCCGCCGAAATTCTGGCCCAGCGGAGGCTCACTGGATAATTATACAGAAGTTTTGAAAATGCAGGGCGGGGCATATCTGCGCTGGATGCTGAACAGTGTATTTGTTGCAGGCAGCAATACGGTGCTGGTGGTACTGGTGGCATCCATGGCAGGATACGCATTTGCAAAAAGAAGGTTTCCCGGTTCCAAGGTACTGTTTAATGTGGTGGTCGCGACGCAGATCATTCCCAGTGTTACCACATTGATTCCTCTTTTTCTGATCGTTTCCAAGCTGGGATGGGTGAATACTTATAAATCTCTGGTATTTCCGGGGGTGGCAAGTGCTTTTGGAGTCTATATGATGACACAGTTTATGAAAGATATACCGGATTCATTGATAGAGGCAGCTAAGATAGATGGGTGCAGCAATTATGGGACATTTTTCAAGATTGTACTGCCTATAACAGTGCCGCAGTTAAGTCTTCTGGCAATCTTTAACTTTACGCAGCAGTGGGGAAGTCTGACATGGCCCCTTATCACTGTAAATGAAACTATGATGAAAACCCTTCCCCTGGGCATTGCGTCCATGAAGGATTTAAATGGTACACTGACAGGAACTATAATGGCAGCATCCATGATAAGTTTTATACCTCTGCTTATTGCATTTATTTTTGCAAGTGATAAATTTATAGAGGGAATGACATTAGGAGCTGTGAAAGGATAAGAAAATGAAACGTATATTGTGTTATGGTGATTCCAATACATGGGGACATAATCCTGAGCCTGACGGGGAAGATTTCAGGTATGGGGATGATGTGAGATGGACCGGGATTCTGCAGAAATGTCTGGAAGGCAGGGCGAAAATAATTGAGGAGGGCCTATGCGGACGTTCCATTATGTTTGATGACCCTACATCACCTGACAGGAATGGCAGAAAGTTTCTGGGCTGCAGCCTGCAGAGCCATCAGCCTTTGGATCTGGTAGTGTTCATGCTGGGGACAAATGATATCCGTCATATATTTACGCCCAGTGTTAAGGAGATAGCAGCAGGTATGGTGAACCTTGTTAAAATGGCCCGAAATCCGGATACATACTGGGTAGGAGAAAGACCGGAGGTCCTGGTGATCGTCCCGGCACCGGTGAGGGATGAGATTGCGTCATCTGATTTTTATGGTATGTACGATGAGGAATCTGTGAGTAAAAGTAAGGCTTTGTATGCCGCTTATGAGGCTGCTTTAAAGGGAATGGAGGGTGTCTGGCTGCTGGATGCCGGGAAGGTTGCGGAGGTTTCCGTGAAGGATTGTATCCATTTGAGCAGAGAAGGACACAGAAATCTGGGAAGAGCTGCGGCAGAGTGCATTGAGGAGATATTAAAAATCTGAGTTTTATGAAGGACAGCATGGGTGATAGCAGATGGAAAAACGGCAGAGAATTATTTTATTGGGGTTTTTATTTCTTTTGGCAGCGATAACATTGCTCTGTTTTCGCGTTCTTCCAAAGTCCGAGGAGAAGAAAAGCGGTGAGGAAGAAGAAAGGATAGATCTGTGTCTGTGGTATCCATGGGAAAATGAGGGGGAGGCATATAAGAAATCCTTTCTGGAAGCTGTGGAGGAATTCAACAAAGCGCATGATACCGTACAGGTATTGGCGGAAGGTACGGAGATGGAGCTTTACAGAGAAAAGCTGCCGTCTGCCATTGCTTCCAATGATACACCGGATATTTACTTCTGTTTTGGAGACAGTTATCTGAAGGGGGCGGTCAGTTCGGGAAAACTGCTGAAGATGAATGAATATTTGTCTGAAGATATTAACAGCAGGATAGACGAGGAAGCGATGGAAGGTATGAATTATGAGGGCGGTATATATGGTCTGGGATTTTCTGAAAGTGTGGCTGTCCTTTTTGTCAACCGGGAGATGTTTGATGCATGCGGACTGCAGATTCCTTCGGATTGGGGCGAACTGGAGGAGGTATGCAGGGAGTTTATTGCCCGGGATATCACGCCTTTTGCCTGTTCGGTAGACACGGATACCGGTTTCAGGCTTTATCTGGAAAGTATATGTGTAAGTGAGGCCGGGAGTGATGTCTGTAAAAGGGTGCTGAGACAGGAAGGGACAAAGGAGGACATTTCCGCTTTCCTGAACGGTGTTGATAAGTTCTGTCTGCTCAGGGATATGGGGGCTTTTGGAAGTCCTTTATTTACAAGGAGCACGCAGGATGTGGAAAATGATTTCTATCTGAGCAGGATTCCCATGTATCTGGCAAAAAGTGATTTCGCCGGAAATGTCATGCAGGAAAACAGTCCACTGCATGGGAAATTATCAGCAGTTCCCTTTCCGGGTGTGTATACCGGCAGAGAGAGCCTTGGGGGAGTCAGTGATGCTTTTGTTGTGAATAAGGCTGCGGAGCATCCCGAGGTGACAGTTTGGGCACTGGAAGAAATACTGGAGAATTTTGCCGTGAAATTGTATGAGAGAGGAGCAGGGATTCCGGTATGGGATACAGGTGATGCATGTAAGCCGGAGGATGATGTCTGCCGGCAGATTGAAAATATGGCCGGATCAGCAGACAAAAGAATGCAGTATTGGGAATTTTATCTGGACAGACGCAGAGCAGAGGTTTTTATGAGAGGTTCAGAGGAGCTGGGCAGCGGAAACATATCCCCGGAACAGTTTGTCAGGGAACTGTGTGAGAAAGAGTGACGGTAATGATTTCATTGATCAGTAAAAAGGAGTGAGTATATGCACCTGCTGTCAAGGTCAGCGGTACGGACGGATGATGCAGGACAGATTTTACTCAGATACTTAGGTTCCTAATGTTTGCCGGGAGGATATTTTAGCTGCAGGAGAAAACAGAAGGCCGGTCGGGCGAGTATAGGACATTTATGCGGGATGTATTTGTTTTTCTTTCCATAAGAAGGTGTGTTTGTTATAATAGGTGTAAAAGCAGTCAACTAATGGTTGAATTTTGTAAAAATCTTAAAAATCAACCTACGGTTGCTTGTAAATGCACTCAAATTCCGGATATGCTGTTAGTATCTTAAAAACACGACGCGCCGTTTTATCAGATAATCTTTGTGTACAGATAACAGGCTGTGCACTGCAGCAGGAATTTACTTATAACTTGTAAACGCTGAACAGGAAAGTTGAATGGGTAAAAAATATGGATGAGAATACAAATATGAAAACAGCAAATATCCGTCTTCCGGAAGCATTTGGAGACAGGATTTCATTTTTAAGAAAACTTAAAGGACTTACACAGGCACAGCTTGCTGAGAAGCTGGGAATCTCCGCTCAGGCAGTAAGTAAATGGGAGAGCGGTCTTTCCTGCCCTGATATTATGATGCTGGTTCCCCTGGCAGATATATTTGGCGTCAGTACGGATATGCTGCTGGGCGGCGGTCAGCTTGCCGGAGGTGAAATGCCTTCGGGAGGGGAGCCAGAGGCAGAAAACTCGTTCCGGGGACAGAGCGCTGAGGAGGAGAAAAAATCTTCCGGTGAGGAACAGAATCAGATTCGACTGGAATGGCAGGCTGAGATGGAGTGGCAGATAGATCAGGCGACAGGTGATACGACGGAAGAGGAAGACGCAGCGCAGGGTCAGAAGAGAGCGGATAGGCAAGTCAGCACAGGAGATGACAGTACAGAGCAGAAACGGATGAGCGTGGAAGAGCAGGTAAATGCAGGTGAGAATGACAAAGAGCGGAGTCAAGTCAAAACGGAAGAACAGGTAAAGACAAAAGAGACTGCCGAAGCGCAGAGCCGGGTTAAGACAGAACATATAAACGAAGAGGGGGCAGGCCAGCCGCAGAGCCGGTCCGGACAGGGGAGTAAGACTGGGGCATCCGGTACGGATGGGTTCGGAACACAGGAGAATGTAAAACCGGAGGCTGACCGGACCCAGGATAGCGGGTCGCAGCAGGATAAGGCTGATAGAAGAAAATGGGAGGAGGACTGGAAGAACGGCACACTGGAAATCAGAAAAGTTTTCCGTGAGAATAATGTGATGATCCATTCTCTGAACATTGATATCGGAATGGCGGACGCTATCATCAAGGAGGGTGATGAGTTTGCCCTCGACCTGTCATGTTATCCAAACGGGGACTGCAGAGAAGAGGTAAGGGATGGAGTCTGGAAGATAAAAGACAGAGGGTATAGGGATCTGTTCCTGCTGAGTAACATTACCAATATTTTCTCGGAGCGGAAAATCATTATCATTATACCTAGAGGATATCATTTTAAAGATGTGAAGATAAAACTGGGTGCAGGAAAACTGGTGGGAAGAGGAATCCTGGCAGATGCCAGTACCCTGGATCTGGGGGCCGGTGAGATTGTGCTGGCAGATTATTACAGCGGTGCTGCCAAGATCAAATGCGGTATGGGTAAAATCATGCTGGAAGGCCAGATGCGGGGCAGATGTAAACTGGACTGCGGCATGGGAGAGATTGCGGCAAGCCTTGTGGCACCTTCGGAATACGGATACAGGGTGAAGGTAGGAATGGGAGATGTCAGAGTGGGTGATAATCAGTTTGGAGGCATGGGCGGTACTTATAAGGTAAATACCGGTGCTGAGAACTTCTTTGATATCAACTGCGGCATGGGAGCAGTAAAAGTTTTATTTGAGGAATGAGGATTGAAAAGGGGCTTGTCTTGAGATATTCAAGATAAGCCCCTTTTGTACGTTCCTGAGGTGATTCGAACACCCGACCTACCGCTTAGGAGAGCTCCAACCTATTGTCACTCTCTGTCAATCTGAGGTAAGGTAAACCCATATGGGACACTATATAAAACTGTTTCCGATTCAATTCGAGTTATTCTGAATACCCCCTCTGTCAAGCTCTGTAAAGCTCTGAAAGTTAGCTGATTGTTTGCTCCAGCTAATAATCGGGGAATGCCTTGATATTACCATCGACATCTGTTATATGACCACCATGCTTCGTACGTTCGATCATGGTAAACAGTATTCAATTAAACTTTCCTATCATAAGTACAAGATATTTTCTTGTCTATAAATAATATAACGCATACGAGACGGTTTGTCCATGCGTTTTTGACTGGCAAATTTATAAGCTGCTTTCATATTTTTAAACACGGACATAACCAGTAGATATACCTTCGATTCGGTTGGATGCTCCCGTACTCTGAATCAATGCAACTTCTAAGAGTGTTTTCAATTCATCTACATTGGCTTCGAGAAATAATTCCTGTTTGCCTTTATGTTCATGGATGCTGCTAACCATCTGAACAATTTCAGGTGTTAACAACTTCGCAGGACTTACAATAAAATCAAAGTCTCTCATAGGAATCTCCTTCATTTCAGATTTATCTCCATCATTCTATCATCAAATGATGGAGATAGAATATCCATATACACAATAAATATCCTCATTTCATCCATATATTATATCGTTTTATGAATCGTTTTTTCACTAAAATTACACTATTTTTTCACTATTTTTCATTACTTCATCGTCTTCGCCAGTGAATTGAGCAATGCCCGCATCTCTGGATTCGCCAATACTTTTGCCAGAAGTTCCGGATCGACTTCATCAGCAACAGTAGTATTATTATTTTCCTGCTGTACATGCATCTGTGGATCCAGATTCTTTTTCTCATAAAATGCTTCTTCAAAAAGCTCTGCATTTTTCCTTCTGTCATCATCCAGAATATGAGAGTACACATCTGTAACCATATTGACCTGAGCATGGCCAGAATCACCCTGTACCGCCTTGATGTCTCCACCATTCAGTTTCAGCTTATAAGTAACACTGCTATGACGAAAACTGTGAAATACAACCGGTGGGAGATTATAGTCCTCGATCAATTTCTTTAAAGGGCCACGGATTGCTCCATCACCAAGAGGAAGACCAAAGGTACTTGCCATAACCAGGTTATAGTCCATATATTCGTCACCCAGGATTTCTTTCATTTCATCCTGCTCAGCTTTCCAGTCTACAAGCATATTAGCAACGCTCTTCGGTAAGAATATCTTACGTACACTACTTTCTGTCTTCGGTGTTTTCAGAATACGGACCGTAGAATTCTTCTTATGATTTGTCGGAAATACCAACAACACATCTTTTCCATCCAATGCATTTAAAGATTCTTTTCTTATACGCTGTGATTCTTTGTTGATGAAGACATATGCACGGTTTTCTTCAATTGCCTCATGAGAAATATCTACACAATCCCAGGTAAGACCAAGCAGCTCACCAAGTCGCAGGGAACATGAGAAAGATAGATTAATTGCGAGCTTTAATCGTTCATCTTCACAGACACTGAGCGCATACATCAATGTATCCGCTGTCCAGATGTCTCTTTTTTGTGATTTATGTTTTGGTACAGTCGCATGGGTGCAAGGATTCTTCTCCATCAACTCCCATTTCACTGCCTGTTCAAAACAGTTTCTAAGCAGCTTATTAATATCCCTGACCGTACTGGAAGATACAAATTCATTTCGACTGGTTTTATTCAATGGATTGATAACTGCACGTCTCTTCAAAAGACTCTGATAATATCTTTCGATGAAACGGGTATTGATCTCTGAGAGTTTCGTATCACCAATGATCGGAAGAATATAGTTATTGATAAGAGAGACATTTCCTTCATATGTAGAAAGCGCCCAGTTTTCTTTGCCATAAAGTGCAACATATTCTGTAATAAGCTCGTCCAGTGTTTTGCATTTACGGACGACAAATGATCCCATCTCTTTTTTATATTCAATTTCTTTTTTTCTTCTCTTTGCTTCGGCTTTCGTTTCATAGGTTTCCCACTTCTGTTTCCTCTCACCTTTTTCATTCGTATAAGAATAGATTACATTAAATTTTCCGTTTCGTTCTCTTATAGATGCCATATTATTGCATACTCCTTTCCAAATCTCTTTGCTCCATCCAGTCCTCAAATTCATCCCGACGGATCCTAACTCGACTGCCAACTTTTATTACTGTGAACTTTCCTTTATCCGCCCACTTGTTGATCATGCTTCTGCTGACCTTTGCCAGATAGGAAGCTTCATCAAAAGTAAGATACTTTATATTTCCATTGCTTCCTCGTATTCCGGTCTGTGATAATTTCTTCCGCCGGAAATTAGCCAGGGCAATATTTTGTTCCTGTGCAAGTTCTTCATAATCATTCGATGGATCCAGCTTATACCGATCCTGACCTTCCAGGAATTTTCGAAAACTCTCTTTTGTGATCCTTTTCTTTTCTGCAATCACAATGAATTCAAAAAAATGACTATACTTTGGATTATCAAGAATTGTATATACTGCGCTTCTGGTTGTTCCAAGCAGCTGTGCCATCTCAGGCATCGTAATTGTTGCATCTTCCAGAAGAGCGTCTTTTTTTCTGTCTTCCTTTGTTCGATACCGGGACTGGCTTTTATACCAGTTCTGAAAAGATTCTTTTGGTATTCGTTTCCAGTAATCGACAATAACAGCTTCCATTTGATTTTTCTTGAGTAAATCATAAACAAGATACTCATCAACACCCAACAGATCCGCAACTTCCTTAACGGAATAGGACCAGGATTTCAATTCTTTCCCTGGTTCTTCTCCGGTAACTTTATGGTATTTAATCTGATTGGCGTACCATTTTTCAAAGCTGGCAATATTGATTCGTATCTTTCCAGCAATCTCTTTAGATTCAAAAACATTTTTATGCACCAGCCAGTATCGATCTGTCTTTTTTAATCCCAGCAGCTTTCCCATTTCCGGCACGGTCATCCAGGTTCTCTTTTGTGTCGGACGCCGTTTGTAAGGACTGTCTTCTGATATCTTTGAAATGATCTCTTCAACATCGTCCATTTCCGGAACTTCTTTTTGTTTCATAATTGCTGTTGCCATTTATTCTTCACTTCCTGTCTTTTTTAGTGTTAGTTTTTTTTCTTATATCATATCTCAAATCCAGATAAAAATTTAGGATGTCGATTGCAGACAAAATCTGCCTGATCAACACCCTGTTTTTTATTGTTCCAAGTTATCGAGCCAGTCATCGAAACTCTTCTTAGAGATGCGATACTTTCCGCCATCCAACTGGATCCACCGGAATTCCTTTTTCTTTAAAAGGTTATAAATAGTAGGTCTGCTGACTCCTAAGATTTCCTGTAACTCTTGAACTGTATAACATCTTTTTTCTGACATTTCTTTATCCTCTTTTCTTTGAAATATGAAAGAAAAATTATCCCTTCATATAACGAAACGCTCAGAGCATGTTTTACAGTGGTCAAAAGCAAATTTTTTTACTTTTTTCTTACGAGTTTTCTTTAATGCAACTCGTAACATTAGATTTTTACATTTTTCATGAAATTAAGTAAAGAAAAAGAGCATATGGAATTGAATCCATACACTCTATGATTACTGGAACTTTATTTCATTTTTAATTCAACAAACTTGAAGTTGTCAGTTTAGAAAACCGGAAGTCAATCAAATAAAGCTTCCCATTTTTCTGATTGCATTGCATTAAAACACATCGCAATTTGTTCTTTATTATTCTTTTCTTCTGCAAGTTCTGGAAGCTCATCAATTCCAAAATAATCAAAACCTGTTGTTTCAATATTCGTTTTAAATTGACCGCCCGTCACTTCACATTGCATAAAAATCTTACATACTTTATACGCATATATTGGAAGATTATGTTTCTCCCTATCTTGAACAGCAATCACACGTTTTACAGTAACATCAAGTCCTGATTCCTCTTTGACCTCCTTTATTGTATTCTCCTCTACGGAAATATCGACATCACACCAACCTCCCGGTAATGACCAAGTACCATTTGCTTCATGAACCAATAATATTTTCCCGTCTTTAAAAATCGCAGCCCTTGTATCTATTTTAGGAGTCTGATATCCTACATCACTGCAAAATAAATTTTGAACTTTTTCTGTAGATATTTCAGTTTTATAGCTTATCATTTCAGCAGAAATTTCTCGGATTCTTTCATATCGTTCTATATCAAATTTGTCCTTTCCATAAAACAAACCACCCTGAGCAATAGCTTGTAATTCTACTGCCCATTTTAGCCATTGTTCGTTTTTATTCATAGATTATCGCTCCTTTAAATTCCGAGTTGTTAAACTCTTTCTAACCTCCATCTTCTTGCCCTTCGGACAAGAAGCATCCCTCGCTCTAAGAGCTCGGTCAATTCCGATTTTAATGTCTCTATTATACCATAATGATACTATTATAAAAAAGGAAAAAGAGCTCCTTCGAGCTCTTTTGATTCAGTTCTGTAAACTGGAATTTGACAAGTACCTTATAGCTTCATATTTTCAAACCTATTATATCAATTTTTTCTTGATTTAATCATAAAAAATGCTATACCAGCAACTATTATGTATCCGAACAATGAAATAACAGATGATTCAATTCCAAATTCTCCACCTGTGATGGCGAAATCTTTTGAATTAAGTACATATGTCATTATAGAATATTTATCCATTTTTTCCCCAATAGCTAATCCTCCACCAATAATCACAACGTTCCAGATAGCATGAACTATTCCACTATTCCAAACTGAACCACTTTCTATTGCAATCATCGAAAACATAACGCCTACCATCGTTCCGGCGATAATTACTAATAAACAACTGCCTATTGAAAAATCCTGTCCAAGAACATGTACAATACCAAATAACATTGATGGAACAATTACAGCCACCTTAATATTCCATCTTTTCTTTAATGCATTAAGTATAACTCCTCTAAACACCATTTCTTCAACAAATCCAGCCGCTATTCCGGTAAATGCAACCCCTGCACTTAAAGTAATGAACATCTGATTTCCATTCATATTTGAGGATACATACTTACCGTTGAATATTAAAAGATAACTTCCTTTTATAACAAACGGTAATAATACAGCTATTAAAATCCATCTTATTTTAATAGCAAATTTAGGCATTCCGAAATCCGAAGTCGGCAATTTAATAATTTTGCTAATAAACATTTTCAGAATAAGATATGTCAATCCAGCATATATTATTCCAGCGATAATATTACAAATGCCCGTTGGAATTTTTATTATAACAAACATACTTGCAATGGATTGTGCAATAATCTGTGTGATTATTAAAATAAATATGGCAACAAATGATGTGCTAATTGCTTTTTTTGTACTCATTTTATTTCTCCTTTATAACTTTCGATTTTTCAATCCGAATAATTTTAGTTTGCCGCTTCCCATTTTGCAATCGCCGAACGGGACACATTCATTTTTTCTGCAAGCATTTCTTGTGTAAACCCATTTGCACTTCGCAGTTGTTTTATTCTTTCTCCCATTGTCATATAATGCACCTACTTCCCCAGAATTTATTTTACCACGTATTCTTCTGTTCATCTGTCACCTGCATCGTATCCGTATTTACCAGATAAAAATCTACCAATTCGGTCTCGTAATTACCGTCTGGATATACTTTTTCTAACACCAGTTCTTCGCAAGAATTACCATCCGCATCCGTCTTCGCCCCGTTGTCATACAGACAATATTTTACATTTACCGTATTACCATCTTTTGTTTCCTGCGTTTCACTGACAACACCATAGATTTCTCCTTTTGCATTCGCAGTGTAACTGAATGCCATATTTTGAAGTGCATTATTCTCCTGAAGATAATTATAGACCGCCAGCATCGCATTCTGAATCGTCAGACCATCATGCTGTCCTTCTGCCTCATAATCTTCTACCACATCTCCGTTCTGAGTATCTTCTGTCACTTGGGAATCCTCTGTATCCGCATCCGATGATTCTTCGTTATCTTCTTCAGCATCCATTATATCTGAAGAATCCGAAGACCACCACAGACCATCCATACTCTGCATAATAAATAGATTATTGGTTCGATATCTCCGCTCGCCGCCATAATCCTCCTGCACGGTTATATACGTATATTTGCTGTCATGACCAGTCACCGTCTCCGCTCCATCCATTCCGAACACTACACTCAGACCACTCATTCCAATAATCAAAAGTGTAAATATCGCAGCAGCTCCAAAAATGATTATTAATGCCACTCTGTTTTTACCAGGCTGTATGGATAATGCCTGGCAATTGTGTCTGTACAAGCTTACGATTCCCCAGATTAAAAGAATCGCCAGACTGATTGTAATAACAGCAATCGATATTTCTGCGAAACGATATCTCACTTCATATCCCATATCACGGTTTATACCATACCACAATCCGTAAAAGAAGGTACTATATGCAAGAATCAAAGTAATGACACTAATCCGTACCGGATGCTCTTTCTTATCCGGCACTACCTTTTTCAGTGCTTCTACCATCTGCACTGTATCTCTCTGCTCTATCCATTCAGCAAGCTCAGCTTCTGGCGGATATACACATTTAGTATCCGGAATCCCTGCATAACGCATCTGGCTCTCTTGAAGCCCTTCTGTATCTCCTGCCACTACTGCTGTAACCACTTTCAGGTAATAATACACCTTCAACTGTGCCGGATTAAATTTATCTATACAAATATCTTCCAGCTCCTGTGTAGCCCGTTCATAATTGTCAAGAAGTATACTCATCCTTGCCATAACCAAAAGCATCTGATTCGCCACAGCAGGGTAACGTTGATATTGTTTCTCATATAAATACTGTGCATACTCATGTCGTTCTTCCGGTGTTAACCGGTAGGACTTCTTTCTACTCTGTGCCAGCATCGCGATTCGCATACCATAAGCCACTTCTAAAATCGCAATCAGCTGGCAGATAAATGCACCAAATCCCCAGATATCTGTTGTACGATCCACATAGGTTACCAACACAATGCCTAGCATTGCCGGAATCACGATCAACCATTTTGCCCAATCTGATTTTCTCACACTAACACCCTCCTGAATAGTTTTTCTGAATATAGTATATTACCGCACACACCAATCAACCATATACGCATTTTCAATTAATATCATACTGATCCGCTTGTCATCCCTCAAAACTTGAAGTTGTATCATCACTTATCTTTTTTTGAAAAAATAAGACTGCCAGATATACCAAAAGATATACCCAGACATATTCCGATTCCAATTCCAGCCATGCTGTTTAATGAGTTTATGAAAACAACGCTCCAAAGTATTGTTGCGATTATTCCGATAGTGACTCCTATAATTATCTTTTTGCTTTTCATAAGCTTTGTCCTTTAACTTCCGATTTTTCGTTCTCAGCGACTTCCCAATAAATGGGAATTTAACGTTCTCTTTTATGCCTATCAATAAGCAACAAAACAAACATAATAAACCATATCCCCCATGCAATCAAACAACCAATTCCTAGATATTGGATATCTATGATTATTCCAATAATAAAAGGAACTGACATAAACATCATTCTTTTTCCATATGCCTTACACATAGCATTCTCATCGTATTTCTTTCGTTCATCCGCTGATTTCATATTATAACCCGACAAGAAATTAGCAGCTTTTCCTTCTGATTTATAAAACCACATTCCAAACAAAAACATAATCACTGCCATCATAAAGTCAAAAACAATATAGATCATATAATCATAGAACATATAATACAATTTCTCCTTTCAGCCAATCACTCTTATCTCTTTGAATTTTCTACATTACTCCTCATCTTTGACCAAACATAGCAAATCAGTATATCCTGACTGCATAAGTAATTGCTTAAAACCAGAAAGCACTTCTTCTTTTGTATAATTGTTATTTTTCAAAAACTCACTATCCTTCTCACTAAGGTATTGGTAGAAAAGAGCTGCTGCCATTACCTCATTTCTGTCTGTATAATCAATGCTATCTAAAAGTATATTCTCTGCTTCGTTAATTTTCCCAGAATCAATCATATCAAGAAAATCTTTCAAATTTTTCCCTGATACTTCATATTTATTTTCTTTTTCAAGTTCAACAGAAACATACTTTTTCCCAAACATTAAAGAAAATAATACTCTTACCATTTCTTTTATCATTCGCATAATATAGTCTTTTTCGTCTGTGAAATACATTTTTCACCTCCATAACTACCGATTTTCCAACAATACAAGCAGGAAATTATTTATCATCTGTATTGTTTTCCTTTTTCTTATGAGTCGAACCCAAGCAAAGAAATGAAGAACCAAGACATAACCATACTATAGCCATAGAACTTTCATTTCCACTCGTAAAGCCAATAGCTGACGCTATGAAAAACAGAACTGATGCAATGTAAAATAAGATTGATTTGTTTATCCCTTTTTTCATAAATAAGCATCTCCTGCAAACAATAATTTATTTTAATAAATATTTTTTAAACGCTTTATGATTATCAAAGTGGACTTCTCTAAAAAACAGAACTAACCAAATAATATAGGTTGGTATAGCCATATATGGGGTTAAAAGGCAGGATAATGTCGCTCCTGCTAACATTATAACAGTCCATATGAAGCACTGATTTCTTATATCACGAGAGATCTGAGCTTTATCATACATTGCTTGTTCTTCTTTAGAAAATGAATTAAATCCTGAAACAAATTTAGTTGCTTTTTCCTTAAAAATCGCAAATAACACACCTATAATTACAAATGGTATAACCAAAATTATACATGACCAAAATCCTATATTCATAATACATACCTCCTCTTAAAATACCAATTTCTCAGTTTCAAAAACTGGAAGTTATTGATCTTCTGAATCCAATCCAAGTTCTTTCAGCTCTTTTTCGTTTTGGATATCTTCAACAGTTTTCTTTCCAGTGATAGCACTGTAGGCTTCTTTGATGCCATTTTTCACTGCCCATTTGATAACGAAATACAGCGCAATCAAAATAACAATTGCGGTTCCTCCACTTATACCTAATTCATTCCACATAATTCAATCCTCCAAATTTCGATTTCTATTTTCGTTTCCATAGCATAGTGTACTCTTTTTCACCAGTAGCTTCATCCAAGCCTTCACATTGAATAATGAACGCTTCTCTTTGGTAAAAAGAAATTGCTCTGGCATTCTTCTGGTATACATTTAATCGTAAGCTAACTTTTTTATCCTTAACATAATCTAATAAAAGCTTACCTATGCCACATGACTGCATTTCATCGGAGACAAAAATACCTTCTATATATTTATCATTTAGTCCTACAAATCCTTGTATCATTTTATCTGCTTCAAACACATAAACTTCGTATTGTGACATCATTTCTTTTACTAATTCATAATTACTTTTCCAGTATTGATTGGAAATAAAATAATGGGCTTTCAGATTTGTCTTTAACCATATGTCAGCAATTCTATCGATATCTCCGTTCAGCAACTTTCTAATCATAACAAATTTTCTCCACAACTACATCCTTTATGCTTTTCTCTTTTTTTCATTCTATCACAAGCTCACCATTAATCATCATTTTTTTGATATTTTTTCTTTTCCCCCACTGTAAAACAGGCTCTCAGCGTTTCGTTATATAGAGGGGTACACATACAGAGCAAGATCCACCCATGTTTAACGGTATTGCCATTTGGCCTCCCGTCAACCTATGGGTTTTATCTTGATGGGGATCTCCCCATACCCTCTTCATAACAGACGTTTCACTCGCCTGTTGGTTCCACCTAAAGGTGTTCACAGCACTATTTCTAATATCGGAAGGGACAGCCGATATTGAAATACGTGGATTCCCGGCGGGAGGAATAGTCTCAGCGAAAGGAGGAGTATGAGAACAAAAAACAAAGATAAAGAACTGAATCACAGACATTTTATAGGATTACGTCTTACAGATGTCGAACTGGATTTATTAGACCAAGGCGCTGCTTGTTTATCTGTTAGCCGATCAGAATATCTGAGGAAACTTCTATTGGAAAAGCAAATCCATCATCAGATTGAAGTTGTTGCAGACATGAATGATCTCAGAAAACTGGTCAGTGAATATGGAAAAATCGGATCGAATCTCAATCAGATCGCCAAGCATTTTAACAGTGGTGGCAGTCAGTCTCGTGCTATAGAAAATGAAATCCATCAGTGCATCACGGACTTATTCCTATTGAGAAAAGAGGTACTGAAACTGGCAGGTGGTATGAATGGCAATCGTAAAACACATTAAAAGCAGAAATGCAAATTACTCGGCTGCTATCAATTACCTTCTGTTTGAACATGATGAAAAAACCGGGAAAAAGATTGTAGATGAATCCGGACGAAGCATCCTACGAAAAGAGTTTTATATGGATGGACTGAACTGTGATCCGATGTCTTTTGACAAGGAATGTGAACTGACAAATGCTCATTTTCACAAAAATAAGAAACGTGAAGATATCAAAAGTCACCACTACATTATCAGCTACGATCCAGCCGATGTTACAGAAAACGGTCTTACCGGAGAGAGAGCACAGGCAATCAGTTTGGACCTTGCAAAGCAGATGTTTCCCGGATATCAGGCACTGGTGGTTACGCATACTGATGGTCACAATGAATCCGGAAATATCCATACTCATATCGTCATCAACAGTGTGCGAAAGACTGCAGTGGAAAGGCGGCCTTATATGGATAAACCACATGAGGAAGCCGCCGGTTACAAGCATCGATCCACTGATAAATTCATGAACACTTTTAAGAAAACCGTCATGGATCGGTGCCAACAGGAAGGACTTCACCAAATAGATCTTCTTGCACCGGCTGAGAAAAAAATCACTCAGAAAGAGTATATGGCACAGAAACATGGCCAACAAAAACTGGATGAGATCAATCAGAAAATCATCGAAGATGGTCTCAAGCCAACATCCACCGTGTTCCTTACACAGAAAGAATATTTGCGAAATACAATTGATGAATGTGCTGCCACATCCAATAGTTTTGATGAATTCCAATCCAAACTTCTGGAACAATTTCAAATCTCTGTGATTGAGCATCGTGGCAGATACAGCTATCTTCATCCTGATCGACAGAAGCGGATTACTGAACGTGCACTGGGAACACGATATGGAAAAGAATACCTGGAACAGACCTTCTTACGCAAGGATCCATTGGCCATTCTCTACATCAGATCTCACCTGCGCCTGGTTGTAAATCTCCAGACAAATGTGAAAGCAATGCAGAGCCCGGCTTATGCTCATCGGGTAAAACTTTCTAACCTGCAGCAAATGGCAAATACCATTATCTATGTGCAGGAACATGGATTTGATACGCAGTCAGATCTGAAAAACACACTGCTTGCCTCAAAGCAGGAACTAAAAGAAATGCAGACACAGATTGCTCAGCATCATTCCGATCTAAGAATCCTCAACAATCAGATCCGTTATACCGGACAGTACTATGCAAATAAGGAAGTTTATTCCCAGTTTTCAAAAGCAAAGTACAAAGGAAAGTACCGGAAAGAACATGCGAAGGAAATTCAGAAATATGAAGAAGCCAGAGATTGGCTGAGATCCTTTTATCAGGATGGAAAGATGACAAGCCTAAAAACCTTGACTTTACAAAAAGAAAAACTGCAACAGCAGATAGCTTCCGAAGAAGAAGCAATAAGCAGCTTGAAAGAAAAATTAAAAGATTTGGATACTGCCGATCAGAATGTTGATTTCATTCTTCAGATGCAGATTCCGGAACCAGTAAGATCAAAAACCAAGGATCTCGAAAGATAACCATCACAAAACAAAGGAGGAACTATCACATGACACAAGAAGAATTTAATATTGTATTTGAACTTCAGATGAGAAAGTGTGCCGATATTCTGGCACATAAAAAGAAAGAATATACCGGTGACAATATTGACCGCCTCAGTGCATTCAAGATTGCTGCCGCTTTACAAAACTGCGATCCAAAAGCAGCACTGGCCGGTATGATGTCGAAACATGTCGTATCCCTTTACGATATGTGTTATTCCACTCTGTTACATTTTGACATGGAACAGTGGGATGAAAAAATCACAGACTGCATCAATTATCTGATCCTTTTAAAAGCTCTGGTAAAGGAGGAACAGGCCTATGGATCACATTGAAACAGCTATCTTAAACTGCTATGGAATCCGGGAAGCAGAACAGAATATGGTCTTTGCTGCCAGGCTCACACAACACGGTCATACGATCCAGAACATGGCAGATCTGATGGATCTTTACCACCAATCCTACAGCCAGAAGACCGTAGAAAACATTGCAGGACTTCCCCACCCAACAGTACAGAAATTCATGGTCATTACCGTGGCTGTTGTCGGTGCAAGCAGACGCTTCCTGGCACAGATAACAAGGCATCAGAACGAAGTAAAGTACATGAGTGCATCTCTGCAGTACAGCAATTATTCCAGTCATGCAGCATTTGCTATACCATATGAAATCATGAAAGCAGATAAAGAAATCCAGGATATTTACAAGAAAAGCTGTCAGTCAGATCTGGATCATTATGCAGAGCTTTGTGCCTTAGGCATTGATCATGATTCAGCCGGATATGCTACACCTCAAGGACTTCGAAACGTACTGATCATCAGTGCAACACCTTACCAGTGGAAGCATATGATCGGCCAGAGAACCTGCAGAAGAAATACGGATGAAACCAGGATCGTGATGCTCTATATCTGGCAAAGATTGTACAAATTAAGCCCGATCCTTTTTGCACCGGATCTGACCGGTCCATTCTGTCAGAGAGGAAGCTGCATGGAAAAACAGATGTCCTGCCAGAATCCTATTTCAAAACTTTGGACTCCTGCTGATATCTTAAAAGAAGATTATCCATTGCTCATCAGGAAGGAGGTGAGCAGCCATAAAGATTAAACTGATTGACTTTGGTCTGAAAGCAGATCATCATCCCTTCCGACCACATGAAAATGATGCCGGTGCGGATGTATTCATGCCTTATGATTGCGTATTAAAACCAGGCGAGGTTGCAAGAATTCCACTTGGATTCGGTCTCATCATCCCAGATGGATTTGCCGGATATGTCTTTCCACGAAGCAGCATGGCAGCAAAAGGACTGGTATGCGAACTTCCACCGATTGATTCCGGTTACCGTGGTGAGATTCATGCCATTATCAGCAATGTGAGCACATCTTCTCAGACCATTCATAAAGACACACGCGTCGGTCAGCTGGTGATTACACCGGTCGTGATCGCAGATTTTGTCCTGGACCTTGGTAATGAACGAGGAACCGGGGCTTTTGGAAGTACAGGAGAATAATACTATGATTACATTTGGAAGAAAATTAAAACACTTAAGACAGAAAAATCATCTCACCCAGAAAGAACTTGGCATAGCTGTTGGATTTCCCTACAGCTGTGCTGATGTCCGGATTGCTCAATATGAAGGCGATGTCCGAACACCAAAAGAGGATCTTATGAAACTCTTCGCATCAACACTCGGTGTTCCGGTTGAACTCTTTACCGTACCAGTACTCTCAGAACCTAGAGAGTATGAAGCGGCAGAATATTGGAGGTATGAGTTAGGGGCGGAGTTGGATTAAATTTATATTTCTACGAAGAAAGCCAAAGACATTTAACTGTTCACCCAATCAAACGTCTTTGGCTTATTTAATTACAACTATTTTTTTAGAGTTTTACCCAGTAACTCATACAGAGCTTCTGCCTCTTCTTGAGATAAAGTAATTCCTTTTCCCATTTTTTCATGTTCTGGTGCCCAGTCACGAATATCATATTTTTCTGCAGCTCCATTCCATGAAATCATATTTAATTCTTTTTTCCAACCTTTGGCACTTTCTGAAAGTATTCCTATTGGGTAACAAAAAACACCGTATTTCTACGGTGCGTTCTGTCAGATATATTCTGTTTTATGATAGCAGAAAACTGGAATTCACAGTTCTTCCATCCTTCCCATCTTCAGCGCCATAACAAGAGTTCCGGCTGCCATCACAAAGACACCAATTTCAATCACATAGATGGGAAGAAGCGCCGGACCTGCCACGGCAAAGAAGTCCACGATAAAATGAATCCCATATGCAAGAACCGCTGTAAAAGCCGCTGTCCTACATTTGCCTGCCTTTACCGCCCGGTAGATCAGCAGTGACAACCCGATATGCAGAATGATGGCACTGATTCTTTCGATTCCGCTTACAAAAAAGAGTGGTGCCGGTGTTGTCCATAGGGCCGACAGCTGTGACACGGTCTGGTTTGCAGACTCAGCAGGAAGTGCCGCCAACGTATTCTGCATGGCTCCGCTGTTGATCATCAGCATGGACACAAGATTGCTGATTCCGGAGAGTCCTCCGAGCAGAATGGCCTCCACACCACCATGCCCGATTCCATACATCAGTGCATTTGGAAAATCCAGCCATTTCTTCATCCAGAACTTCATGGCAATCAGTCTTCCAGTCTCTTCAAAAACCGCTGCAGCCAAAGCCGCGTACACATAGTAAAGCCATGGCCTGCTCTGTGCGTTCAGTCCGCAGAACTGAATGACAAGAACATGCAGCAGCTGCTCCAACAGCATGGCAAACAGCAGATAGGTTCCTGCTCCGATAAAGAACGAAGAAATCCTTGCCTTAAGCTTCACCCTTCCTGCAATGAACAAAGCAATCGGTACCCCCATCGAGAGGACAACGGAGCAGATAACTCCCGCTATCGCCAGTCCTGATATTGTGTTCAATTCCATCTTTATACCTCCCTGATTCTTAAAAAATTCCTTTATTGTATTTGAACTGTCCATACAATATAAAGCCTAATCCGACAATAACTGCTGGAAGAATGATATAATCTATAATTATTTCACTCCAAAACGAAACAATAAAACCTAATACAAGAGATATTCCTATAATCAGCGTTCCTGTGCCGACTGTTTTTCCATACTTTGGTATATCTTCTTCCTTTACTTTTCGCCTGTTATAAGAGTGAATTGTGCTGATATTGCCTTTGATATTTACAATTCCCACAACAGATATGAACACTCCCAAAATCAACATTATAATATTTTCCATAATAACCTCCTAAAAATAAAATAGTTCCTCAAATTTTTTGTCCAATGCAATACAAAGAATTAGAGCCAATTTTGCAGTTGGATTAAACTGTCCTGTTTCAATAGAACTAATGGTATTTCTTGATACCCCTACCATTTCTGCAAGCTGAGCTTGAGAAAGATTTGCTTCTGTGCGAACTTCCTTTAAGTGATTTTTCAGTTGTAATTGTTCTTTCATATTCTCACCTCTAAAAGATGGCTAACAAATCCAACAAATGCCAAAATGGAAAACACAAAAAACAGAACAGTCAAGACCAAATCGCTCTTTCGCTTCATTTTGATAAAACGAACTAACCATTGTGTTGCAATAATGCTGAAGTATATAACCAACGGACTATAAATCATAGTATGAGCAAGCACAGAAGATAACAGCGAAAGCAAACAACACACTAAAGCACCAACTCTGCTTGCGTGACTTCCGGCTTGATATACCACTTCCATTTCAGCCAAGTCCTTATTGCGATGTTCTTTTCTGCTTGCATTTAAGATTTCGTCCTTTTTCATAAAAACACCTCCATGCCAAGTTTTCTTTGCATATTTTAATTATACACATACCAAGTTTTCTTGTCAATAGAGTCATAAAAAAGTTACAACCGATATAAGAGATAACTTTTCTACCACTTCGATTATACTCACGACTTAATGACTTCTTGAATACATGCCGAAAAAGAAAAACTGCCATCGGTTTGACAGCAGTTCTTCTTCGGTTGGTATCCGTTAGGAATACACAATATCATTCAATACAATCTCATCGGCACAGGCTCGAATGTTATTCATCAATCCTATCCATCTCATCATATCCGTTGCTTTCAGTTCTTCCGTTACACCCTGCTTAAACGCTAGTTTTTGCCCTTTAATCGTGGTATTACTTATAGCAAAGCACAAAATAAGGCCCAAAAGGGCACTTTCCCTTTTGAGCCTATACACTTTATTAGCTAACGTATTTTGCTTTCATTTTTCCTCATGGTCATGAGGCTTTTTTCTCTTAAATCGCATTCTATGAATCCTTCGATTGTTCTTTCTGTTCTTCAATAATTCGTTCTGTTGCTTTATGAATTCTGTCCTTAGAATAGGGTGGTCTTAAATTCAATGACAACCGTCCTTTTCTGATCATATACGTTTCACTTCCATCCTCAGAAAATCCTTTCAACCAGCAATCATCTGGATACTTCTCAGCAAAAGTCCGTAACCGTTTCTGCAAGCTCTGATTGAAGGTATACACATCATAGAATCCGTCATCTTCATTGGTCAGAATAATCGTTTCTTTTTCACACTTTAACCTTCGCATATTCTACCCCCGCTTTCTTTCCATTTCCTGATCCAGATATTTTGGTATCGGCTTTCCGGACCGGCGAGCAATAGCAATCTGTTTTTGATGGAGTCGTTTGATCACAGATCTTCGTTTCTTAGGTTTATTATCCTGTTGATTTCTGGAAGTCTGTTTGTTGCTGTGGGCATCAGAGATCTTTTCTGGATTCTTCTTCTGATTATTTACCAGACCATCCACCATATCATAATTTGCTTCGGTACCGGATTCTCTGCTCCGTTCATAAGTGCCATTCTGGTAGAACTTCTGGTAATGTTCCAGACGGATTTTGCCATCCTGTTTTAACTGTTCGACCGGATTTAATGGTACCTGCTGTTGGATGTAATCATGAATCTTTTGTTTTGTCTGTTCGTCGAATTTCTTACATTCTTCGACGACCATTTTTCCATAGGCATCCAGGATAATACCCTGGGCCTGATCCCGGTATACCTGATGTTCCATCAAATAAAACTGTTTTCCATCAATAATGATGGTGTCTGTTGCAATCCAGTTCCCCTTTTTCCCATTAATCTGATAATTCTCAGTTTCCATAGTGATCAGTGCACCGGATGTGTTGATACGAATAAATCCGGCCAGATACTGTGGATAGTTCTCATCTACATAGTAGCAGCTGATTTCTCCATTCTTGTTCAATACGAGCACGTCACTGACTTCGCATTGATTTTTCGTCCGTTTCCAGATGTCAGCGACTTTTTCATTTTCCTGCATTTCATGAATCGAGATTAATCGGTAATTTTCGACAGTAATCGACACATTCTGCTGTCTTGCCTCTTGATATGGCAGATGCCACAGTGCTTTTCCTGCTGTCTGCTGATCTACTCGGTAGACTGCAAATTGATTAAGCTTCATAGGCATCGTCCTCCAAGTTATTCAGATAATAATTCAGATCCAGAGAATAGTAGTATTTGTCTTCGATCTGCTGTAATTTTCCAACTGTAGAATTGATGATCTCAATCATTTCATCATTCTCAGGATCACTTTCTTCCTGTTCCAAAACTTCCAAAGCTTCTTTCAGTGTTTGGATTGTTTCTTCCTTTGTGTGCTGCTGGAAGATAGCAGTAATAGTCAGTTCGTTTTCTTCCAGGTTTACATTTCTCATAGGCTCATTTCCCCCCTTTTCTTTTTCGGTATTGGTTTCATCTGTATATTCAGCTCCTTCTCGTTTTTTTCTTCGCTTATATTTTTTTCGTTATCCACTTTCTTATTGGATTCCAGAGGATTTTCCATATTTGGATGTCTTTCTTCCAAGTACTTTTCCACACGACTGATTGCATTTTGCACATAAGAATTTTCTCTAAATCCAGGAATCGAATTCAAAAATTCTTTCTGTATTTTTCCTTCGATCATCAGACTCTGCATTCCTTCATAATCACTTCCGTCTTTCAGATCAAAGCCAACACATTTCAGTCCATGCATACGTTCTGATGGGATTTTCTCATAAGCTTCCAAGGCTTCTGGTAATGTCAGGTCATAATGTACTTCACCCATTACAGGAAATTCAGCACATTCAGCCGCATAAAAGCTGATACATGTAAGATCATTTTCATAATCCACATTTTCTATTTCCGGGACAATATCGAGTATTTTTTCTCTTTGTGCTGCAAAGTCTGGAAGTTCTGCAAATCCAAATCGATCCACGTAATATGCCTGCATATCCCCACCACGGTTTGTAATGATAACATCACTGACCGACATAGAATGTGCTTTATAATCTGCCGGTGGATTATCGTTGAATACGGCATACAAATCATCCAGCTTTTCATTTTCATGTAATCTGCCAGAATAGACACATTTATAATTTGCTGCATCGATTGTAATGCCATCTTCTTTGACCATTGCCATATTCATAAATAAATGTTGTTTTCCCGGTGTGCCTTCATCCACATGGTAAATCGCATAGCGGTCACCATTACCTCTGAACATTTCTTCCTCTAGGGTATAAGCAAACTTAAATGGATACAAAGCCCGATCAACTCTTTCCGAAATATCCGTTCCTTCTGCAATCGTATCTTCCAGCCAATCTTTGATATCTCCCCATGATTCAAACTGCAAATAACCAGCAATTTCATGTGTCCCATCCGGTACCAGTACAATATGTCCCGGTTTGCTTTCCCGATAATCATAGCGGTATCCGGCTGCTTCCAGTGCATCTACCAGAATGCCGTATTTTTCATGTAATTCTGTTTTTTGTTTTTCTTCAAGAATGATTTCCAGTTCTTCTGTAAGCTGATCGATCATTTCACCGGCTGTCTTGCGGATCACATCCATAGATGCTTTCATTTCCTTCATTTCCCGGCTGCTGCTCCAACCTGCAATATAAGGAAAACTGTAATCCGATGTATCCAAACCAAAGGAAGAACACACACAGTAAGCAACGGATTCTGCTTCAACCTCTTTTGTCAGACGGTCTTTTTCTACACCTAGGCTTTCCATGATTTCCTTGTCATGCAGTTTAGCATGGGCTGTTTCATGAATAGTAGTCTTTAAGGTCTGACTTTCACTGAGCCCTTTTTTGATCACGATTTCCTTGTCTGCATTGTGATAATATCCATTAGCATTGCCATCGATCTCATCGAATCGTATCGGTACTGGGGATATTTTCTGAATGGCCTGCATGAAAGAATCAAAGTCCTGTACAGCTGCAGTCAGTAATTCCGGTGCCAGTGTCTGTATCGGTTCTCCGGATGTCTGAGCAATATCAAAGACGGTAACTGCTTTAAAATGTGGAACAGTAACTTCCACTTGTTCAGTCTTAGGTTTTCCATCGGTTCCCATGATCGGTCGCTGATTTTCATCCAGAACCTCTTTTTCCTTCATTTTCTTATATGGTGCCGGTGCAATAATCGTAATTCCTTTTTCACCTTTCATGACCTGTCTACCCATGGACTGCCAGTTTTTGTAGCTGGTAACAAGTGTGGCATCCGGTCGTTGCATGGCGATCAGCATTGTATTATTAAAGGAATAATTGTGAAACTTTGCCATGGTTTTAAGAAATTCCTGATAGCGGTTACTTGTAAAAAGTTCTTCCACACCGGATTCCAGTGACTGCATAATGCTGTCCATATCTTTTCCCTGGACCGGCAGTGGAATAGTAGTAGTTTTATTTTGTTCTGTCATAATACTCCTTTCCAAAAACGCCCTACGACATTGTGCTTATGCCGCAGGGCGTTTTATTAGTTGATGAGATGATTATTTTTTATTAGAGTTCCATATCGTGCTTCTTTGTTTTCGGTTTCTGATCTGGCTGTTCTTTTCCGGCTTTCTCCGTTTTTGCAGCCTGTGCTTCTTTTTCTTTCTGACGTTCTGTGAATCTATCTGCCTTTTCAAAGACATGATCCTTTGTATCAAAGTGATATACATCATTGGTAAGGCGTTCTGCGGGGGCTACCTGAGTGGCATTTACTTCTTTTACCATATCTCTTAACATTTCTGCATCCACTTGCCCGTCATCTGGAAAGACCAGCATTTGATGGATGGATGATGGCAAAATGAAGAAATCATTTCCCAGAAGTTCCCCCATGTTATCCATGAATTCCGGATAAAAGATCACACCGGCTCCATCAATTCTTTCTGTATTCGTAACAACAAAGAATGTCGGCATCTCGCTTGATTCCTGCAATGTTTCCTGTAACATTTCACGTTCATCCGGTGTCAGCATGAGAATATTTTTCTGATATATTTCATCTATCAGTACACCTATACTTGATACCTCTGGGACCATGACACGCGGTGAACTTTTCATAGCGTCTTCATGAATCTGCTCCTGTGTCACTCCATATTCCTTCATCATTTCATTTGTAATCAGCATGGAACTTAATCCATCCTGATTCTTGCCTACTGCCACATGATAGGTAATTGCAAGATCTTCCTTTAACTGGTGTGGCACAATTTCGAGGACTTCCTTATTTGCTTCGGCTGATGACACACGGATAAACAGCTTGTCCTTCACATCTTCATAGTTTAAAATAGCTTTCAGATCAACCTGTATCGGTGCCTCAATAACTATATCTGCAATCTTTCTGCATACAGTTTCCATTGTTACGCCAGGCTGTGCTTTATATGCTTCATACAGCCGGTTAAGATTGATCGTCGGGGTAAGCATCTCACCTTCTTTTCTCACCATCAGTCCCGTATAGGCACGGTTCAGTTTATGACACTCCATCGTTGATACCTCTGCATTCTCATAATCCCTTGCTAAAAAGAGTTTGATATTGTCCTTTACTTCATTTACAAATTCATTAAAATTCATTCTTCGTTTTCTCCTCTAATCTGTTTTCTTATTTCTTTTTGCTTTTGTTTTTTGGTTTCTTTTGTGGAAAGGATAAAGAGAAATTCACCCTTCCGGTTTCATCTGCATCCATATGAAGATCTGCCTCAAAGTACATATTTTTCTTTCTGGAATACAGGTCTTTTACATGCACACTTCCGTTTTTCAGAAGTTCTGCAGCCATCTTTTTATCCATGGTTTTTTCCATGCTCTGCAGATAGCGGTTATCTTTCCAGAGAGCAAAGTGGCAATCGTGGTTGCTGCAATAGAAGTTGGTCTTGCTTTCGTATACCAGGCTGCCGCATACCGGACAGGTTCCAATGCTTTCTCTGGTCTGAAATCTTCTTGTTTCTTCTTCGGAGATCGCATCACATCCATTCAGCATCATGGTGAGCATATTTTTGATCCCAGTCATAAACTGTTCCGGTGCAATTTCTCCATGCTCCATCAAGAGCAGCTGATTTTCCCATTCTGCAGTCATACTTGCAGATTTCAGGAAGTCTGGAAGAATCTCAACAAGGACTTTTCCATCATCTGTTGGAATGATCTGTTTTCCTTTTCGGGTGGCATACTGGGAATAGATCAGTTTTTCGATGATACCGGCTCTTGTTGCCGGAGTTCCTAATCCTTTCTTTTCTGTATCTTCATCGAATTCCTTATTTCCAGCAGTTTCCATTGCCGCAAGGAGCGTATCTTCACTGTATGGTTTTGGCGGTGATGTGAAATGTTCTGTCTTTTCTGCAGCTACAGCATAGAAAGTCTGTCCTTTGGTTACTTTCGGAATCCTCTCTTTCATTTCTTGATCTGGATCTGCGATTGCCATGCGGTCCTTATTTTTGAAGCAGTTTTCAAAGATTTTCCATCCATCCTGCAGGACAGTTTTTCCTTTTGTCTTGAAGACTTCTCCCTGGCATTCCACTTCAATCTCTGTTTCCTGGTAAATGTGATCTTTACTCATTGCCATGACCGTATGGACTGCGATCAGAAACAGAATCTTTTCTTCCCAGGATTTCAGTTCATCCATATGGCAGGATGTAAGTTCCATCGTTGGGATGATTGCATGGTGATCTGTCACTTTGCTGTTATTCATGACTTTCTTCACATCTGGCTGTTCCGGCTGATCGAAAGGACCTGTCAGCTGATATTTCTCATAAATCTGACGTACCACATTTCTTGCGGTCTGCTCCATATCTTCGGTCAGATACTGACTGTCCGTTCTTGGATAAGTGATCAGCTTCTTTTCGTACAGGCTCTGGGCGGTATCTAATGTCTGTTTGGCTGTCATTCCATAGATACGGTTTGCTTCTCTCTGCAGTGTGGTCAGATCATAAAGCTTTGGGGCTTTTACTTTCTTTTCGGCTTCTTTTACAGCAGTGACAATAGCTTCACTTCCCTGGCATCTGCTTCTTAACTGTTCCGCCTCATCCGGATCAAAGATCTTTGACTTTACTGCCGGAATTCCGTCACAATCCAGTTCCACATTGAAATACTTTTCTTTTTGGAAATTGCTGATCTGTCCGGCACGTTCCACCAACATGGCAAGTGTCGGTGTCTGAACCCTTCCAACGGTCAGCTTTTTGAAGTACTTTGTGGTGTAAGCTCTGGTTGCATTCATTCCTACCAGCCAGTCAGCCTGAGAACGGCATACAGCAGCTTCGGCCAGATGTCGGTATTCCTCTGCGGATCTCAGATGCTGCATTCCATCAAAGATTGCTGAATCTTCCAGAGAACTGATCCATAATCGTTTCACCGGCTTTTTACTTCCGGATAAGTCATAGACATGTTTGAAGATTAATTCTCCTTCACGTCCGGCATCACAGGCATTTACGACGTATTCAATTTCCGGACTGTTGAGCAGTCTTTTTAAGATATAGAACTGATCTTTCTTATCTTCTGAGACTGTAACTTTCCAGTCTTTCGGGATGATCGGGAGATCTTCATATCTCCACTGGTTAAATTTCTCATCGTAAGCATCCGGTGAAACATACTCGACCAGATGTCCGAAACACCAGCTGACCATACAGTCGGTTCCTCTTAAATATCCGTCTTCTCGTTCCTGTGCTCCAATCACTTCTGCGATTGCTCTTGATACACTTGGTTTTTCTGCAATTACTAAATACATGATGTATTACCTCCTTCATATAACGAAACGGAGAGAGCATGTTTTACAGCCCCCTCCGCTAAAAAAGTTTATTTATTTTTCATTTTCTTCAAAATCTTCGTCTTCAGACTCTTCCTCATCCGGAACTTCTTCCAGTCCACCTGTTTCCAAACCTTCCGGCTGATCATCCTCATCTTCCTCTTTTTTAGGTTTATAGATCTTGAAGTAGTAGTAAGCTGCCACACCGCCGAGAGCCAAAATCAGGATTGTTGCCATTGCACCCATATTGGTTTTTGCAGATGCTGTTTTCTCCGGATCAATGGTAGCTTCCTTGTCTATATCCTCATTATTTGTTTCATCCAGCACTACCTTTGATTTATCTGGCTGTGGTGTTACGACAGTAGCAGTGCTGTCTTTATCCAGAAATTCGGACAGATCATTCTCATCAATCTGGGATAACATATAGACATTCTGTGATGTGGCACTACGGTCGATCACGATATAGAAAGTGTTGTTATTCTTCGTTGTAACCGTAAGAAATTCCTTTGTGGAATCATCGGTAATGTCATCCTTGACTTCACCATTGCCAGGTGTCGTAAATGCAGTTCCCTTGTCTGTTCCATCTTCCGGCAGCACCTCGTTTGTGTTTGTCGCCTCGTCCTTTTTCTCTTCTTTGTCTGTTGACTGTTCCGTCTGAATTGTCTCTACTTTGGATGCCTCTGCCGATTCATCCACATAGGCAAATGCTGTGGTTGATGCTGTAAAAAGCATCATGACTCCCAACAGCAGTCCTGCCATTTTCTTATTCATTTTCTTCCATTTCACCATTCTGATATTCCTCCTTATTTTCTTCTGTGAATACAAAGGAGCCTGAACCTTCATCGTCAGACTCCCTGCTTACCTGAAATTTAACTGTTCCATTCTGGATGCCATCCAAAAGATCATATAACTGATCATTATCCATCTTCATACCACGGATGCACCTGATCATCTCATTGTCCTCTTCCTGCTTTAATGCAGCCTGGACACCCCTAAGATATTGCTGCAGATCCGCGATCTTTTTCTCTGTCTTGACAATCTCATCCAGATATTTTTTAATCTTTTTATTCAAACTTTCACCTCCCTTCGTTCACCCCTTTATGGCAGTCTTCCAAAGCACATGAAATGTTGCTGCCAGTAGGATGTGCTGATATTTGAGTAATGGATCGGATCCCCGCAATGGATCATCATATTGTTACCGACATAGATACCCACATGGCTTGCACCGGATGTGTTATACGTTCCCTGGAAGAAAATCAGATCTCCTGGTTTTGCTTCTCCCGGTGATACATAAGTACATACGCCTCTTAATCCTTCTGCGGTCAACCGTCCATAGTTCCAGCCATTACCACAATGGTTAATGACATAGGATACGAAACCTGAGCAGTCAAATCCAGATGGAGAGTAGCCACCCCATACATAAGGTACTCCCAGATATTTTTCTGCTTCTCGGATCATCCGGGCAAATTCTTCATCCTGCAGTGCTTCCGGTGGAATCTCATAACTCATTCCATTACCGCCTGATCCACTGGTCACATTGTTTACATCCCACAGATAATTTCTGTTTCCATAGGTCGTATTTAATGCATTATAGATGATCAGCTGCTCCGCATTCAGATTGGCTCTTGCCACAGCGTCAAAGCTTCCATTTGTCAGTGTCACATATAGAATCTTCTTAGTGCTTGTACTGGTAACCGTTACTTCCTGACTGCCATTGTCATCTGCGATATAGGCTTCCCAGGTCTGATGTCCATGAGCAGAAGCGGCAGCATGGTTATCATAGTAAACGTCAAACTGCACACCATATCGTGCAAAGGCTCCGGTATCCTCAACTGTGTATTCCACACCATTCATTACTACCTTAGTGCCAATCGGCACAAATGGATTGGAAGCATCTACAGCAATGGTATGGTTTGCAGTTGGATATGCACCACTAGCAGTTGGACCTCCGGACCATACACCACAACAGATTCGACAGTTACAATATCCGCTGGTCACTACCTGTCCTAATGATTCTCCGACTCGAACATTTCTGGTTTCTGTCACCGTTTCTGTTCGACCTTCCGTATTCAGATGATATTGTGCTTCAAAAAGTGCTTGCAGCTCGTTTTCAACATCTGAGTACGTCCAGTCTCCATATTTTGCAGTAAGATACGAGATAAGATGATATGGATTATGACCAATCTCAGCAATGTTGTACTGATACTCGTCATAATTTGGATGTCTTCGTTCCATCTCATTGATCTGCTGATTCAAGGCACTTTCCAAAGCAGCATATCTGTTTTCGGCAGCATAAATATCCTCGTCTGAACTTGGATACGTTGTAATACCGATCACAGATCCAGCACCCTCGATAGAAGCACTGCAGCTCCCCAGAGATACCGCTATGACAAGAAAAAGAAGCGCAAAAATACCGATGCCTGCGAACATGGCACGATTACGCTTTATGATCTCTTTCAAGGCGATCTTTGCTTTTACCGTCATGTTCTCGACACCGGCAATGGTTGTTGCTCCACCCAGACTGCCAGCGGATTTTCCGGCTCTGGCTGCCCGGTAAGCATCCTTATATCGTTTTTTCTGGAAGAAGCGGTTATAGAAATGTCTCTTTTGTTCGGCTTTCTTTACCGTTTCTGCATTCTTGACTCCTTCCATACTTTCTGCAGAACCAAATTTCAGTTTCTTTTCTACGGTAGCCTCACGATAACCTCTGCGATGGGTTTTCACATCCGTCCGTTTGCTGCGGATCTGAGCATGACGCAGACCACGTAACGCATCTTCTGTTTCACGCTCTACAAGTCTGGCACTTTCCACACCTGCATTTTCATCTGTTTCTTCCTCTTCGGAAGAGACTGCTTTCATGCCAGATATAACAGCTTGTGTAGCAATGTATTTCCCGGCTGTCCCTCCCGGTTTCATGCCAGCACCTTTCACCATCTGATTTCCTTCATCATCAAAAGATAATCTTCCAGCTTTTGCCTGTTCTTTGGTCATCTGTTTTTGCAACTGTTTCTTCCGAATGGATTTCTTTTGGCTGTTCAGATTATTATCATCATCCGGGATTTTTTCATAACGATGCAGTTTCTTTCGATATCCGGATACTTTTTCTTCCGGTGTAACTTCAACTGTATCCTCAACAGCTTCCTGCCGGACAGAAGATTTACGGACTTTCTCCATCTGCAGTCGTTTTCCTTTTCCTGATTTTGTATCTTCATTTTCAGCCTTTTTTCGTTCCCGTTCAGGAACAAATTCTTCTTTATTTTCCGGTCGCCCCCGACTCCTGTGACTGATATCTTTTATGCTGCCATCACGGAGATTTTCTTCTATCAGACCATCTCTGGTCATCTTTGCGACCTTTTTATCTTTGCCTTTAAATTCTTTTCCAGCTATAGGTCATCACCTCCTGGCACAACTTTTCTTTCTGTACTCATTCAGTTCCTGGCGTCCTATAATCGGGATACCAGGATAACCATCTGCCTGTGTCCTGATTGCTGGAGAGCTCGCCTGGATATGAAATACCCAATTCAATTCACTCGGATCTCTCGGCCAGAAACCATTGATCAGCATAGCCTCCTTGAACTGATTGTTGTGCAGATGGATCTGGGTACGTTTATACAGAACTTCTTTCAGATCATCACTGGTAAGATGCGGATAGATTTTCTGTGCCGGATAAAAATTCCAGAATACCCAGTCAAGGATAATGTTCTGTGTTTCCAGCGGAAGTTCATACAGATGATGATCATCATTGACTGTATGAACACGGTATCCTGGCTGCACATTTTCCAGATTTTTCATCTGAATGTAAGGATTGTCCTGATTCCACTGCTTGATTCGGATCTTATCGATTTCCTTCATTTGCATCCCTCATTTCTTTATCTCGTTTCAATGTTTCCTCGGGCTTCGTGGTCATCAGACCATATAATTTCAATGTCTTATCGAACTTATCCTTAAATGGAATGATCGTTGTTCCATAGAAAAGAAGTCCTTCACCTTCCCCGGAATTCGTCACATAAGACAACTGATATGGGGAAATATTCAGCTGTTTTGCAAGGATCTGTCTGTCACCTGCAGCCTGGTTCAGCATCAGGATAAAATCACTGTTCTCAAAGATATTTTCAATCTCCCTGCTGGCAAGAAGATCCTTAATGTTCTGAGTGATACCAGTCGGTACACCTCCCCATTTACGGAATCTCTTCCAGATTTCTACGGAATAAGCTGCTGTCTGTTCTTCTTTGAGCAGAAGGTGGAACTCATCGATGTAGTACCTGGTGGATTTGATGCCACGGTTGATCGTAACTCTGTTCCATACCTGATCCTGGACGATGAGCATTCCGATTTTCTTCAGCTGCTTTCCAAGCTCTTTGATATCAAAACAGACAATTCGATTATTCAGTTCCACATTGGTTCTATGGTTGAATACTTTCAGTGATCCATTTACATAGATTTCCAGTGCTGTTGCAATTCTCTGGGCCTGTGGTTCTTTCTGCTTTCTGAGGCAGTCATACAGGTCACCGAGGACCGGCATGTTTTCCGGTTTTGGATCTGCAAAGTACTTCTGATACACCAGTGGAAGACAACGGTCGATCACTGATTTTTCCTCTGCTTCAATACCATCCCTGCTTCCCATGATTAGCTCACATAATGACAGGACAAAATCAGATTTCACACCAAGTGGATTGTCATCATCGGAATAATCCATATTGATATCCATCGGATTGATATAATCCTTACTGGTTGGTGAGATGTGTACTACCTGTCCGCCAAGTGCATGGACCAGCGGGTAATACTCGCCCTCCGGATCTCCGATGATAATGTCATCCTTCGTAACAAAGAACGCATTGGTGATCTCTCTTTTTGCTGCAAAGGATTTACCGGATCCAGGTGTACCAAGAATCAATCCATTCGGGTTTTTCAGCTTTTTACGATCCACCATAATCATGTTGTTACTAAGGGCATTCAATCCGTAATATAAGGATTCTCCCGCCATAAATAGTTCCTGTGTCGTAAATGGAACAAAGATTGCTGTGCTGGTAGTCGTAAGAGCCCGCTTGATCGGGATATGATTTACTCCCAACGGAACACTACTCATAAGTCCTTCTTCCTGCTGATAATCCAGACGTTTCAGTACACAGTTATATTTCTGGGCGATACCGGCAGTCTGGAAGATGGCATTATCCAGTGCCTGCTTTGTCTTTGCGCTATTTAAAAAGAGCGCTGTTACAAGGAACATACGCTCATTTCGTGACTGCAGGTCTTCCAGAAGCCTTTTCGCTTCTCCTCCATACGTGTTCAGATCCGATGGGATAATATCCATATCATATCCGGCCCGGACTGCTTTTTTCTGTTCTTCGATTTTCATACGATTGATATCCGTCACTTTGCTTTTTACCAGCTTGATTGCCTTCATCTGATCCACCGACTGCACATGCAGGTTGACGATCAGGTTCTTATCAATATCCAGAAATTCTGCCAGCATCTTATCCGTAAGCTCCGGCGCCAGGATCTGCAGATAGGAGACAGCCCCGATGGTATTTCCCATCTGGAATGTATTTCTGTCCCGGAACACAAAACTGGTCGGTGCCACATAATCCTTTGTATTGAGTCCTGTCCGGATCATGGATCCATAGTCAAACTGGAAATCTGTCATCACATCCGGATTGAATGTCTCATACAGGATCTGCAGACGTTCCACGCCATTCAGCGGATATGCCGGAACTCCCAGGATCTTAAAGTTATTCAGGATATCCGACTCGATACGTTCCAGCTTTGGTTTTGCCTCCCGGATATTTTCTGCTTCAATGGCAAATGTGATATATTTTGACTTCACCAGACCGTTGTTTCCTTTTGCCAACTGCTGTTTCAACATCTTTGCATATTCCATGCGAACATCATCAAAAGCATCCTCCTGTGGCCGGATCTGGATCACCTGCTCAAACTCCTTCATGCTGCTCTTATGATTGATAAAGCTCAGCTGAAAATGGATACTGGCATCAAAGTAATTGAGGAAATCACACCAGTTTTCAAAGATTGCATTTTTATCTTCATTCTGAGCCAGCTGGTAGTTGATGTCATAAAAGCGGATACACTTAGAATAAGTTTTTCCCTGTACCCTGCAGATTCCATCTCTTCCCATTTCCTTATAAGCGATCGACTGCTGGACGGACAGTTTTTTCTGCCTGCGTTTCTCTTCCTGCTTTTCTTTTTTCTTTTTCTCTTTTCTGTCTACTTTTTTGTATCCGGTATCTGCGACAGTTTTCTTATTTTTCTTTTTTCGCAACCGTTTTTCCCCCTTTCGGTTTTCCTGCATCCGGAGACTGTCTGATCTGTTCCGGATCTGTCTCATAATAGTTTTCAGTTTCATATTTTCTGACGGGCGGACGAAGAAACTTCACCCGGATCATATGCATCAGAACATCTTCCAGATGCATCCCGTCTTTTTCGTACATGGCAAATAAAAATGCCGGTAACATTAAAAGCACCATGACCGTTGCTGCATTACTGTTTCCCATCACATTACGCAAGAGAAAATAGCTTGGAATTCCCATTGCAGCACCTATCCCGATACAGATCAGCTGTCTTTTGGTCAGGTTAAATGCTACTTTATTCTTTACCTTCGTTAAATCTTTCGGTACGCTGACATATGCCATGATTTTCACTCCTTCCTGTAATTTAGTGCGCGTTAAATATCGACTTACTTAAGGATGCCGTCTTAAAGAGGCTGTAACATAAGATCACCGTGTAAGCCATAACGCCAAATAATGAAGAACTCAGATTATCTGAATACTGGATACCTGCAACAAGCACTGCATAGATTGCAACGCATACCATCATCAGAAATGCCTGGAAAGCCAGGGCAAAGAGTCCTCTGAAATAATTCGTGCCGATCTGTCCCCATTCTCTGTTACTCATAGTTGCGAATGGAATCGGCGCAACTGAGGTATATAGGTAAATCTCTATCATACGTCCATACATAATCACTGTGATCAGTACAGACAGGATTCTCATACAGAAGCCAGCGATAAGGGTTTCCAGCGCCAATACAACAAGTTCTCCGATTTCCATACTTTCCAGGGTTGCGGAAAGATCCGTCAATGCCGAAGAAATATCAATGGCGGTACTTCCTGTGATAACACCGGCCGCAGAATTAACTACGTGCTGGCCCACATCGAATACCGCCATTGTGATCGTAAATGTGTTACTCACCAGATATACAGCGATCCACATTTTTACGAAGTACTTGAAAAACATCCAGGTATCAATATCATGCATGTTGTTGCGCTCGGTCAGCATAGAAATCAATTCGTAGCAGAGTACGAGTGTGATAATAATACCTGCGATCGGCATGATCACGGAATCAGATAAGTTCCGGATCATACTGAATATGCTGCCGTTCCACCCTTGCGGGGTCTGTCCAACCTGGGTAGCGATCTCACCAGTCTTTTGATTGACATCAGTAAACATTGTGTCCAGGTTGGAAGTGATCATCCCGGTTAAGAGTTCCCTCATCCATTCCTCAATCGCATCAAAAATCTGACTGAACATGGATCTCTACTCCTTTCTCTTAACCAAATAATCCACTCAGAAGCGGGATTAGCTGTGTTCCAATCAGGATAACACCACCACCGCTCATCAGCTGCTTAATTCCCTGGGATTTTGCACCCGGGTTGTCGTTTCCATAACCTTCCATCAGGTTGATTACGCCCCAGACACCAAGGCCGGCACCGATTGCAACGACCAGTGTCTGAAGGATATTGATTGCACTGCTAAAAAAAGCCATAATCAAATGTGTGAACAAACGCTTTTTCTTATGGTCTGTAAGCGTTTGGCTCTACTCCTTTCCCTTTTATTCAGACCTTTTTTTACCTGTTTTATCTGCAAGGCGATCTTATCTTTATCTTCACTTTTTTCTCCTTTCTTCCTACTTTTAGATTTCTTTCTTGAAAAAACATAAAAAAAATAGAGCATATAGATGGATTTTTCTACATGCTCTAACGCTTTTTGTTCTTTTTACAAATACTTGAAATTTTTTACTTCCTATCCAATTTTTTTGCCAGCACAAAATTAAACAAAAATGTTACTGTCACTATTAAAATACATATTATCGTAATCCACGCTGGTACTTTCATATCAAATTGAACTCTTAGCAACAAAGAAATTGCTAAAAATATACCTCCTATAATCTCTATAAAATCTAGGATCCTTTTTTGCATCATCTGAATTTTTTCCCTTTCTTTTACCCTATCAAACTTCCATATTCCATATTTTGATTGAATATCTGTGATATCTTCATCAGATATAAGTTCATCCAAAGTGACTCCAAGCTCCATTGCTAACTTTTTTGCTGTAATTAGATCTGGACATCTTGAACCGTTCTCCCATCGGCATACAGTTTGTCGTGATACGTACAGTTTATCGGCAAGTTGTTGTTGTGTATATTTTTTTTCTTCTCTGATTTTTTTAATGTTATCATTTAAAGCCATACTTCTTACCTCTCTTTCATTCATATCATATAATGATACCATTAAAAAAGAAAGAACCAGCATGGTTTTCCTATGTTTCCACTTTGGTAACATAGAAATTTTCTTAATTAATAATTTCAATTTGTCTTATTTCATCCTCTGTTACATCAATCCGAAACATCTCAAACTCTGTATCTTTTGAAAATGTCAGATTATGATTCAGATATTTTTCAACATCAAAAGCATTTTTCTTATCATAATCGGCAAGTTCCTTGTACCGTTTATGCTTTGTGATGTCATATTTGTTGCTTAAAAACGGCCGGACTCCTCGAAGCTGTAAGATACATTTTTCTCCATCCATGACCGCCAGCTCATCTCTACTCATCAGTTCTTTTCCAGTCTTTTGATAGTTCAGCCCATAGGACCGGTTGCTGCCTCTGGTGTCTGATGTGTTGTAAAGATCTATGGTTTCCTTTCCCAGGGTTTCTGATATTTCTTTCAGTGTGGAACTTTCCTTTCCACCCAGGAAAAGAACAGTGTCACAGTTGCCTGTAATCGTCTCAGCAGCATCCTTATAGATGGTTTTCAGCTGAGATTGTGACTGCAGAATGATAGAAGCGGAGATTTCCCTGCTTCGGATTGTAGCAATCAACTTGTCAAATTTTGGAATCTGTCCGATATTGCTGAACTCATCAAGAAGCAGCCGTACATGATAGGGAAGCCTGCCTCCATGCTCATCATCTGCTTTATCACAAAGCAGGTTAAAGAGCTGGGTGTACATGATCGCTACCACAAAGTTGAATGTGTCATCTGTATCACTAATGATGACAAACATGGCTGTTCTCTGATCGCCAATCATATCCAGTTCCATTTCGTCATAGGACATGATTTCTCTTAGCTCCTGAATATCAAATGGTGCAAGTCTGGCACCACAGGAAATCAAAATCGACTTCGCGGTTTTGCCGGCAGCAAGCTTGTACTTGCGATATTGCCTTACTGCAAAGTGTTCCGGATTTTCTGCTTCCAGTTCTTCAAACAATTCATCCACCGCATTTTTAAATTCTTCATCATCCTCCCTGGTCTCACTGGCATTGATAAATTCCAGCAAAGTAGAAAAGTTCTGTTCTTCCTCTGGTGCTTCATACCAGATGTATCCGATCAGTGCAGAATACAAAAGACGTTCGGCCTTCACCCAGAAATCTTCGGTTGATTTTTCACCTTCACCTTTGGTATTTGCGATAATGGTATTTACCAGTTTCAAGATATCTTTCTCACTCCGGATATAATGGAACGGATTGTAATGCATGGACTTTTTAAAGTTGATCGTATTTAATACCTTGATCCGATATCCTCCATTTACCAGCATCTTCCCGCATTCAACGATGATTGTACCCTTGGGATCAGTGACCACATAGGACACGTGGTCCGTCATCTGCATAAGATTGGGTTTCACATAGAATCTTGTCTTTCCGGATCCGGAACCACCGATGACGATCACATTCTTATTTCGGGCATACTTTGGTGCTTTTGGTCTGCTGTTCATGGTCAGACGTTCCGTTTCTGTGAGGATGACATTGTTTTCAAAAACCGGATCCATGAAGGGTTCGATATCTTTTCTATTTCCCCATCTTGCAGATCCATACTCCACACCCTGCCGGAACTTCTTTGCATTTTTAGAACGATAGTAGACCACCAGCTTTAATGTACTTGCAACCAGAACACCTACTGTAAGATCCTGCAAAGCGACACTTGGCAGCCAGCTTAAAAATGCCAGTCGGAAATTGACTAACATCACGCCAAGTCTCTGGACCATGCTTTCTCCCAGGCAATGCCGGTACAGCCAGGAGCCTTTATCTGCTACATAGAAGATAAAGAAATATGGGAGATTTAAGATCACCAGCCGTTTGACCTGGATCTTCTGTAATTTTTCCCTAATCATCGTTCCTGACCTCTGGATTTTTGTCTCTGCTTCACACGCTGGCGGTGCTTTGCTTTTCTTTCTACAGATTTCTGCAGTTTCTTTCTGACAGATGGTTTCTTCACCTGTTTCTTTTTCAGTTCTACTCCGGCATATTCCCGGAAGGCCGCTGTCATCACATCCACGTCTTTTGCCTTAAAGAAGACCAGATATTTCGGTGGATCAGCACCGACTTCTTTCTTCAGGCTGTAATCAATGCCGTATTTTCTTGCCACACGGTCAAAGGATTTGATATTTTCATCTGTGATCTTTAAGTTGGAAAGCTGTACTCCCTGTGCATTCAGCTGCTTGATAGTCTGCTTTCCATGTGGCTTTTTCTTTTCAATCTTTTTTCGGGCTTTTTCCCTTCCTTTCTCCTGAGCCCGTCCGGTCTTTTCTGCCATTTTCACCTGCGTTGCTTTCTGTTTCCTGCGGTTGTCCATTTCCAGGAACTTCCGAAGGGCTGCTTTTAGCACACTGGCAGTGATCTTGACTCCCTGGATGCTCAGGCTGATCACTTTCTGATTTACTTCTTCCTGCAATTACCCACGTCCTTTCTTTCCTTTCATCTCAGAATAAAGACGGGCAATACAATATCCGATGCATGGAACATGTTTTCCATACGGACAGCCACCACATGGTGTTGTTTTTACTGCTTTTTTCTTTTCCGGAAGCAGATAGTGGCACTGTTTCAAGCTACAGCCTTTCTTTTTGCCTCCCCACCAGTAACAGTACTTGCAGGACCATGGCTTTTCTTCGCTGTACTTTCTTCCCTCAATAGCTGCATTTGGTTCTATGATCAGATCTTTATTAGTCTTCATTCTGTTCTTCCTCTTTTCTCATGATTTCTGTCAGTTTTTTCTCTGCCTGACTTCCGGCAGCAATGAGACAATACAAAACTGTAAATATTGCCGCTGCTCCCAGAAGAGCAACAAAAATAATGATATTTCTCATGGTTTCTCCCATCTAAAAAAGCGTCCACAGATTCCTTTCGGTTTCCATGAACGCTCATTCTTATTTAATTAGTGTTTCTTTTTTCTCATAAATGCAAGGGCTCCTGTACCAGTCGCACCAATGCCGAGAAGCATAAACCACAGCCACAGATTGGTGTTATCCCCAGTCTTTGGTGAATCACTGACAGGTTTTCCACCTTCCGGTGTCTTTTCTGCCGGTTTTTCCTCATCCACCATGGTTACATGCTGTACTACACTGGTATCCTTTACTTCGAATTCCACATCTTTTGCAACCAGATAGCCATCCGGTGCTGTTTCTTCACGGAGAGTGTATTTTCCGATCGGAAGCATTTCGATGTAATGTGCTTTCTCTGTACTGGTCCAGCTTTCCACAACTTTTCCATCCTGATCAAGGATTGTGAGTTTCGCTCCCGGAAGTTCTTTTCCGGCGATATCCTGTTTGGAGATTTTCACCTTCGTTACATCATCCTTCATCTCAACTTTCTGCACATCGGCAGTATCTTTGATCGTGAACTTCACGCTTTCAGCTGTCACGTAACCATCAGCAGGTTTTGTTTCAACCAGTGTGTATTCTTTTCCGACAGTCAGCTCACGGATCACATGTGCTTCTTTACCGGAAGTCCATTCATCCACGATATTTCCATCAGCATCTACCACTTTCAGCTTACATCCTGGAAGTTCTTTTCCGGTTGTCAGACTGGATTTGGTAAATTCTACAATGGTTGGCTGATTCTCAAAGGTAAAATCATAAGTGACTGTCGGCTGATCCTCACCTGCATACTCAAACGTAAATTCTTTTCCTTCATCGTTGGTTACAAATCCGTCTGGTGCATAGAGCTCTTTTACATAATAAGTTGCTCCTATTGGAAGATCTGCAACAAATGTGATCTTTCCTTCTTCATCTGTAGATTTCAGCTCAATGATCTCATCGGCTTCGATCAGGACTTTACCAGTTGTCTCAGACTTAATGTCATCTTTGGCAAATAATCCAAAGATAGCACCTTCCAATGTACGGTCAGAATCTTTTTCTTTCTTAAGTACACTGACTTCTACTCTCTGGCGGTTGTTCTGCCAGTCTTTGTCATAGACTACAACTGGTGTATTCTGATCCACGTAAGTCAGATCTACATGACGGATCTCACCATCCAGTACATGACCGTAAGCAGTTCCTGTTTCTTTCACATAGTATTTACCAAGTGGAAGATTTTCCAGTTTTGCAATACCGGTTTCATCTGTCTTTATTGTTGCAATCAGTTCATCCTTTTTATAGTAATCGTCACTGACGCCATCGGCAGCCTTAATGTCTTCCTCAGCATAGACTTCAAACGTAACATCTGTCAGCTTTCCAGTTACATAGTTGAAAATGTGTTCCACCACACCTTTGACCTTATCGGCCAGTGTAACAGAATCCAGGAATTCTCCCTTTTTGTTGATGAGGAGTTCACCAACCGGTACCTCGTCCTTCATTTCCACTTTCTGAACCTCTCCGGTATCTTTGACTGTGAATGTCACATCATTGGCTACCAGATAACCAGGCGGTGCAAACTCTTCATGTAGGGTATAAGTCTCACCCACTTTCAGATATTTGATCACATGCGGTGCATCTTTGGAAGATGTCCAGCTATCTACTACATTTCCATCTTTATCCGTTACTTTCAGATAAGCTTCATCCAGTTCTACACCGGTTGTTGCATCTGATTTTGTGATCTCAACAGTTGTCGGCTGGTTCTTCTTTACGGATTTTAATGTTACTGTCTGTACATCCTGCCCCTGATAAGAAGCATCAAATCTCAGTACTTCATCCGAAGATACGAATCCATCTGGTGCTTTCAGTTCTTTTACATAATAGCTTCCAAGTGGAAGATCCAGTGTACATGCTGCCTGACCTTTTTCATCAGAAGTCATTTCCTGTAAAAGAGTATCTGCTTTGATGATCACTTTTCCATCTTTCGTCTGAATGTCTTTTGCATTGTAAATACCGAACACTGCTCCGGCTACTGTATTGCCTGTCTCAGCATCCTGTTTTTCGACAGTAATCGACACTTTCTGTCGTTCATCTGTGACAGAGATTTCTTTCTCGATTACTGCAGTATCCTGATCCGCATAAGCAAATTCGACATTTTCCGGCACAGTATTTAACACATAAGTGTCCGGTGCATTCTTCTCTTTAACATAGTACCTGCCAAGTGGAAGATTCTTTACGGTTGCATAACCATCTGCATCCGTTGTGACGGTTGCTACCAGTGCATCCTTTGCAAAATACAGAGTTCTCTGTCCATCTGCACCTACCTGATGATCGGCAGTATAAATATCCTCTGCCGCATAGACTTCAAATTCAGCACCTGCAAGTCCAGCCATTTCAAACTGGAATTCCTTATCAAATCCCTTTAACACTTCACCCTGTTTATAGATCTTTAACTGACCTTTGACCGGGGCATTGGTATATTCCACATCAATGACTGCATCTCCTGTGACAGGATCGGTCAGATAAGCAGTATCTGTATCAACTGCAACTGTCACATAGTTTTTGGATATTGTGTACCCATCGGGTGCCGTCACTTCCTCAATCCTGTAGTTACCAGGTTTCAGATTCTTTGGCAGTACCAGGTATCCTTCTTCATTTGTGAAATAAGATTTGTGTACCGTTGGCTTTGGATAGGATGTTGTCTGTTCCACATATTTCTGATTATCCAGGTCATATACCTTGAATTCAGTATTCGCCAGGAGTACAGATTTCTGTGTTTCTGCATCCTTTTTGATGATCTTTAATTTTGCTTTGAATTCCTTATCCAGAAGCACTCGCCATGTCTGTGGTGTATCCGGATGATTCTCTGTGATCTTCACTACAAAATCATCGACCGGTGCATAGTTGTGTTTGCTTGTGGTTTCTCTTACCACATAAGTTCCATATGGAAGCGGAATCGATCTTGCATATCCTTTTTCATCGGTAAACATTTCTGCCTGGCCATCTGCAGTCAGTACAACTGGTCTGGCTGAGTCAAAATCGTAACTTCCATCTGCTTTTACTTTCAGATCACTGACAAGCCATGCTGAAAAACCGACTCCCTTAAGTAGATCTGCATCGGTCTTTCCGTTGTTTGCTGCCTTGATGATCTGGAACGGCTGCTTGATGACAGTTTCTTTGCATACAGAAGTTCTTTCTACTGTCGGAACAGTAGCACCTTCATAAGTACAGTCCACATCATGTTCTGTCGGATCCAGTACGTATCCAACCGGAGCACTAAGCTCTTTCAGATAATACTTTCCAAGATAGAGATCCGATACAGAAGCCTCGCCATTCTTATCCGTTGTCAGAGATGTGATCAGGCTGTCTTTCTTATGGATTGTTCCGGTTCTTCCATCCGGATGAACAATATCTTCCCTTGCATAAAGACCATATACCGCACCTTCCAGTGTTGCATCACCCTGGGCTTCATTGCCTGTCTCAGCATCCTGTTTTGCAATGTTGAGCTTTGCATTTACACGTTTGTCTGTTACATTTTTAGTCGTTGTCTTTCCGATAGCAAGAGTCACATTATAAGACTTTGTATCGATCTGATACCCTGTTGGAACAGAGATTTCTTTCAGATAAACAACTTCCTGTGTCTTTTCCATTGTGAGCTGTGAAGCACCATTCTGATCAGTTGCAGGCATCTCTGCGATCAGCTTTGTACATGCAGCATCGGAATAGATCCCGTACACTGCACCAGCCAGTGCATTTCCTGTATCCTGATCTTTCTTTACAATGGATACTTTGCATTCTTTTGTCCAGGTTACTTTAAAATCCACATATTTCTCATTTCCGACACCTTCACCGAAAACAAGAGCCAGGTCCTGTGTTCCAGATCCTGTTGTGATCTTATAGGCTGAATATTCCTTATCAATACTTCCTTTCATCTTAGAAGAGAAAGTAGCACTGACATTTTCTACCTGATTAAGTGGTGCTGTCAAATAGAACTTTGTACCACCGGAAATCTCCACATTAGCCCCTGCAGCACTGGTTTTACCGGTTGTCACATTTACAAGTTTTACACCTTTCGGCAGCTTGAAAGTGATTGTCTGCAGTTTATCCGCTTTGAATGTGATCACACTTGTTCGCTGGCTGTTTCCTTCCACATAAGCCTTTACATTAGATTCGGAAAAGCTCATATCTACAGACGGAATGTCCGGCATATTTACACAATAATTGTAAAGCTCCATTGCCAGGTTCTTTCCTGTTGCATTAGTTCCGGATGCCCAGTCACTGGATCCATTTGCATAAGCTGCTGCAAGATGGGTAATGATGAATCTCTTTCCTGCTGGGAAATCCGGATGTTTCTCATCGAAGAAACCATTCTCATCACTTGCTTTTGTTCCGTAATAGCAGACCTTTGCAAGTGTCTTTCCATCGGCAAGTTTCTGGATCGTATAAGTTCCATTTCCCGGTCCTTTTTTCGATGGTTCAACACAGTATGCTGTCGCATTGATGCTTCCCCATTTCACATAATATGGACAAGTCAGATAAGAACCTAATCCATAATCTGCGTAATAGTACCAGGAACCGGCTGTGACTGTGACTGATTTTGTTCCTGTTTCACCGGAAGCAAGCATCATTGGCATATCAAAAGTAATACTTTCGCCTGCTTCAAGATCTGCAAGAGCAACTTCCTGGTCAACAGCTTCCTGCATAACCTCTGAGAGTGTGATCCCTGTTTCCGGATCAACGGTCTCCTGATCCTCCGTTGCTTCGATCTCTGCATCAAATTCTTTTTCTGTCAGTTCTGTTTTGCTCTCCGTTTCAGCAGCACCAGTTTCCTCTGTAGACGAGTCAGCCTCAGAATCCTCTGTTTCTGTCTTATCGGAAGAACCAGCATCCTGATCAGAAGAACTTTCTGACTGCGAATCTTTCTGCTGATCCGCTTCTTTTACCACGATCTTTCGATTGATCTGGTAGGTTGGGTGATCCGTTGTCTGTGGTTCTACATAATAGACTGCCTTATAGGAATTGGCATAATCGGTAGAAAAGTCATTCCCGTCCGTATCTTTTGCTTCCTGAAATGTAACTTTTACTTTGCTGTCATCCTGGATCGTAAGACCGGTATAATCACTCTTTACATCGAAATTGTCTCCAACCTTGATCTCATAATCCTTTGCAGTTACCACTTCATCTTCATCCAGCTGATCCTTGATCTCCTCATAATACGGAATCTTTTTTACAGATCCTGCATCCTCAGAAGCATAGGCAACAGCGGGAGAGAGTACCGTCGATAGAACCGTTACTGCTGTCAGTAAACCAGACATCACCCTGCGTGCGTTCTTTTTCACGTTCATTCTCTTAAATCCTTCCTTTCTGATTCTTTTGTGTATGGTTATCTGTTAGTTTCTGCATATTATCTTTTATACGAAGATGATCGCCTCCTTTCCTGAAATTTGCGCTATTTGGGACAGTCAGCACAAGCTGAGATAACAGCACAAATATATGGCGGTACCTGTTTGTCACAAATACCGCCACATGATTTCTACTGTCATCCTCTTTTTAGATTCAGACATTTTATTTTGATTTAAGATTTAAGCGTTTTCCTGTTTTCTTTCCCGGATCCGTTCCTATATCAGTTTCCATCTCTGATACGTTTTCTTCTGGCAGACACGCAGCTTTTCGCTCTATGCATGTTCAAACCAAATATCACTCCGGGCAGGCTATTCATTTTTCAAAGTACATGAAGGTGTTCTATGCAAACCCTTCATATAACGAAACGCTCAGAGCCTGTTTTACAGTGGTCTAATTCAATTTTTTTAAAATTCTTCGTTTTCAGCCTTTTTTTTCATCGTTTTTAATGCCCTGTTCAGGAGGTCATTTACACTCTGCTGTTTGATTCCCAGATAATCTGCGACATCCTGCTGGCGCATTTCTTCGAAATAAATCAGATTGAGTACCGTCTTTTGCCTCTCTGTCAATTCCTTGATCAGCGCATTCAGAATTTCTCTGTCGATAACATCGTCAACAAAATCTTTTGAAGATCCTCTCATAATCTCCGCATCATCTGTAACATCGCTGTTAGAAAATACACCATGATTGGTGCTGATTTTGCTCTGGCTGTATGCCATACGGTCTTCAGCCTCCATCAGCAGACGGATATACCAGTTTTCATTATCAAAGAACTCTTTATTGAATTCCTTGTTATCGCCAGTTACACTCACATATTCATAGTCATCACAACTATGAAGCGGAAATACGGTTGATTGATTTCCCGCTGTATAAAGCACATATCCGTGATCATAAACAGAGATCGTTGTATCTGCATTGATCATTTCTTTTACTACAACTTTGTGTTCTTTCAAGGATTTCACGCTTGGGATTCTTTTCTCCATATCAGCAACCTTCACGATTTTCTTCAGTTCTTTTAATGTCAACATAATGACCACCTTTCTGCCTTTCGGCTCCGGGTGGTTCTTTCCATCTTTTATGAAATTTCTGCACAGACATAAAGAACTGCAGCGCAAGAGGTCACGAACTCACCCGTTTTTTTTGAACGGGAGTCCGCGACTCCTTGATAACGCATAATCTGCTTACATAATTAGTATGTTAGATTACTGCTCATTTTGGGATTTGCACTGAATGCACTCTGATTTATTCTCTGTTTGCTGTTTGCGAAACATGGAATAATCGCCCATAGCATCGTAAGGACAACGCCTTACAAATTCCTGGTATTCGATTTCAGTCATCTTTGCTTCCTCCTTTGTGTCATATTATCAAAATCTCTATTTACAATTATTTTTGCAAAAAAGAATTCAACCTCTATATAACGAAACGCTGAGAGCCTGTTTTACAGTGGTGTACGACAAAAAAATTTAAAAATTTTTCGAAATACGTCAAAAAAGCCCGACAAAACAAATACTTCAACAATCTCCAAAACCAGAAAATACTTCTGATCTTGCAGTGTATCCGTAAATGTTTTGCCGGGCTCTTAGTGATTCCAGTCAGGTTCAGCTCCTTGACAAACTCTTGCTGTCTGGTGCGTTCTTGATGGTTCCGGCCAAATCCAACGCTTACTACAGACAGCTCATTCTATTCTGTTATGATCCCTGATTCATCATCTTTCGGGAATACGTCCGCATCCTGGACTTTAATTGTTCATCTCGGATGTGAATCGGACGAACCGACACCATATCATCCTTTACAAATATCTCCAATGTGCTGCGACATTTTTTGCACTCCACTTCTGAATCGCTTTGTGCGCTCTTTTCAATAAATGCTCCACATACAGAGCAGTGTACATGCCATTTAATAGCACCTGATCCCATATAGGCTTCCTCCTTTAAGCAATAAGATATTCTCCATTTATTACTCAACGGACCAAAGGGAAATCAAATCCGCCTTATGAGCATCATGCCATCCATTCCGTAAGTGCCAAAGCTACACGAACAGCACGATTTCTATTCTGATCAGATCTGCTTTGTCGATCTGTGCATCCTTTTTTATCCTTTCACCAGCTACCACTCACTCTTTCCGGTATAAAAAATTCCGCTGTGATTCATTAACATGATATTTCAATAGTTTCAAATACATCACCAGTCAGATCACAGATGTCCTGGATCTGGATCTCGGTATCATCAATCCGTAAGTGGACTGATGGATCAAAAAATTCTACGGTTCCAGATAATGTATGGTACTGACCAATTAATGGATTCTTCCATGACTTTTGAAAATAAGTTGCCTGTATCTTCATTCCATATGCCAGGATTCTTAATTTCATATCCAGCTCATTTTTCTTTTCCTCAGATAAATCTCTTTTCGGTTCATAAATGATTTCCTGTTGCCGGATTGTTTCATCCAATCCACGAAGTGCCGCAAATGGAGCAAACTGTTTTGCCCTGCGTCCTACATCCATGGGATGTCTCCTGGAAACCGGTCTTGGTAAATATAAATACGGTTGATATGCACTTGCCAGCACTTTTTGCACCTCCTCTAAGCACGGTGACCACCTATTTGCTCGTTGCGTTCTCTATAAGTAGAACACTCCAGCAGATTGGATCCACGCATGATCGCATTCTTTCCATAACGCTGCTTTACATTCAATACTGCTTCCTGTAAATGCCGTTCCTTATCGGTCTGTTTGGGATCATCAAACAGGCTGTACTGCACATAATTTTCAGGAGCAACCCTGTTCGCACACACCTCGATTCTTCGGATTCCGGTATATTTGTCTGCAATCCTGCGATATAAATCTTCCACTGCATCTATGATCTTTTTGGAACTGTTACTTTCTCTTTCGAGTTTTACGGTTCCTTTGGATGCCTCATGCTCATACCTGTGGTCATAGGCGATCCATAAGGTGAGAGAGTTTGTTACCAGTCCTTTTTCAAACAGATCCAGGACCAGATTGTCTGTCATTTCCCTTACGATCACAAGTGCTTCGTCAAAAGAATAATTTCGCATCAGCACCTGGCCATTCGATAGGCTGTGCTCTTCCGAATGATAGTTCTTGATGTCACTCATCCGGCATGTTTCATAACCCCATGCATGATCGATCAACAGCTCTGCATCAATCCCAAACATCTTATACAGCCAGTCTTCGGATCTTAAAGAAGCCATTGCGATATCGCCCATCGTATGGATCCCGTAACCAGCCAGTTTCTTTTCAGTCCGGGATCCAATCCTCCAGAAGTCACTTAATGGTTTATGATCCCATAGCTGCTCTCTGTAAGAGAATTCATTCAGGATTCCAATATGGTCATCCACATGCTTTGCTACGATATCCATTGCGATCTTAGCAAGATACAGATTGGTTCCCACACCTGCAGTTGCAGTGATGCCAGTTTCCTCCATGACTGCCTGCATAAGCTTTACCGCCATTTCTTTTGCAGTGAGATGATAAAGCTGCAGATAGTTTGTCACATCAATAAAACATTCATCGACACTGTACACATGGATATCTTCTTTTGAGACATACCGCAGATAGATTCCATAGATTTTTGCGGAATAATCCATGTACAGCTGCATCCTCGGCATGGCTGTAATGTACTTCACACAATCCGGTATCTCATGGATCCGGCACCGGTTCTTGATGCCAAGCGCCTTCATGGCCGGAGTGATTGCCAGGCAGATTGTTGACTTTGATCTGGTAGGATCTGCAACCACCAGGTTTGTTTTAAATGGATTCAGCCCACGTTCTACGCATTCTACAGAAGCATAAAAGGACTTCAGATCAATACAGATAATAGAAGTCTGATCCTGACTCACATTGCCACCTCCCATACGTCTTTCCTCTTTTTGTAACATGTATCCCATTTTGACTATCAATGATTGTCTATCCTTCCTGTTTTCATTGAATTACAGGAAATTCATTTCACATATCCATTGACAAAAGAGGAAATATTGTGTATCTTATAGGAAAGATGTTTCCCTTATCTGTAATTCACATTATAGGAGAGATATTTCCCTTTGTCAAGATTAATTTTTAATTTTCAGGAGACACATTTCCCGTTTTGCCTTGAGGCGGCTAATGAAACTTATAAGACAAGGCTTAGAAAGAGGTATGTTTATGACATTCGGTGAAAAAGTAAGATCATTAAGAAAAGAAAAAAAGATGAGTCAGCAGGAACTGGCCAGTATGGTTGGTGTTTCATATAGGACCATTCGATCCTGGGAAGTAGAAGGACGTTTTCCAAAACAAAATGTTCTGTATCAGAAACTGGCAGATGCATTACAGTGTGACGTTTCTTATCTCATGAGTGAGGATGAAGCTTTTATCACAGAAGCATCCGAACAGTTTGGTAACCGTGGTGCCAAACAGGCTCAGCAGATCCTGGAACAGGCTGCAGCTATGTTTGCTGGTGGATCACTGACAGACGAAGATAAAATAGCTTTTATGGATGAGATCCAGAGCCTTTATCTGGATTCCAAAAGACGTGCAAAGAAATTTACACCGAAAAAATATCTGAAAAACCAAGAGGAAAAATAATAGAAGGCGGGATTATTGTACACCTAATCTGTTACCTTATAGTTACAAGGATATTTCTGCCCTTTTTATTTTTTACTTTTGAGGTGATTTATTTGAGAAACACTTACATATATACAGAAACAAAGAAATTAATCAAGAAATATGGCACCAGGGATCCCTTTGAGATCATGGATCAGATGAACATTGTTGTCGGGGAAACTTCCAGATATAAGACACTGAAAGGATATTGTTTTATGAGCTGCAAGACGATCTATGTCATGATCAGCAGTTTCCTTTCAGAAGAAGAAAAGATGATCGTTGCCGCCCATGAATTAGGGCATATCATCCTGCATCGTTCCCAGCTGAAAATGGCTCCGATGCAAGATGATACACTCTACAATATGACGGATAATACAGAATACCAGGCCAATCTGTTTGCTGCCGATCTTCTGATTGATGATGAGGAGATCGAAGATATGGTTCAGAACGAAGACCTGGATTACTTCGGACTCTGCAGTTCTCTGAATGCAACTCCGGAACTCATGAGCTTTAAACTATACAGCCTGACAAAACGAGGCCAGGCTTATCATATGCCGATGGAGATTCAGAGTAATTTCCTGGCAAAATAATAAAGGATAAGCGCATTCTACAATAAGAAAACTATAGATTTATCTCACTGAAAGGAGGAACATTTATGTCAAGACATCATATTGAAAAAGTAACTTGTCCTTCCTGCCATCATGAGGGGGATTTTGAGCTCTGGGACAGTATTAATACTGCACTGGATCCTGAAATGAAAGAGAAGGTACTTAATAAATCTATTTTCCTTTATACTTGCCCGAGCTGTGGAGAGACCTTTCGTTTAAACTATCCTACACTCTATCACTAGATGGAAGATCTTATCATGATTTATCTGGTTTCTGAATCAGAAGTAGAAAAGACATATGAAATGTTTTATGGTGAAAATGCTTTGTTTGATTTTCGTACTGAAAAATATTTATCCCGAATCGTAACGTCACCAAATCAGCTCGTTGAAAAGATACAGATTTTTGATGCAGGTAAAGATGACAGGATAATGGAACTTGTTAAATTACTTGCGACAGATTCTCTTCTCGAAAATAATCCTGATGAAGAATTTGATGAACTGCGCTTTGCTGTCGACGATGACGGAACAAATATTCTTGTAATCATTAATAAGGGTGAGACCACTGGTGCAGTTGACATTGACGATATGTATGAATTTGCTTCTTCACACTGCACTGATTTCAAAGATCTCCGAGATGATGAGGATATTGTTATCAATCGGGAGTGGATTCTTAACAAACTTGCTGAAGCAGAAAACGAATAGTATATTTGGTGGCTACACCCCCAAGCCCCTGTAGAATAAATAACGCCAGTACTGGATATCAAAAATCCCGCACCGGCGTTATTTATTAAAATATTTTGTTTTTTAATCTTCAACACTCTCTACTGAAACTTCTTTTTTCTTCCTACTTTTACCAGAAATCATCTTGTGTCCTGTATAAATAGCCATAATCATGCAAAGCAAAGTACTTGCTGCAAAGTACTTATGGCCTTCTTTTGATCCCTTATAACCTGTATAAAAAGTTCCAAGCATTGTAATCAGTGCACTGATAGACCAATATTTATGTGCTTTCATTCAGATACCTCCTGCCGTTTTTCTTAATCATATACCTTTTAAAATATATATACAAACTGGTATTTTGAATCAATCGACAAGCAGCTCGGAGCTTCCACTATAAATTCATACCTTCAGCAAATAGGATATGGCAATGAAAATATATCCGGAGATTTCTCTTCCTACTGGATGCAGTCATCCTTAAAGATTTCACCAGTAGAACAAGTTGAACTTTTGAAAAATTTATATCGAAACAACTTCAACTTTACTCCTGCTAATATTCATGCCGTCAAAAATTCCATCCATCTTACCGCCTCTGAAAATGGAGAATTTATGGAAAAACCGGAACCGGACGAGTGAACGGGCAGGATATAAATGGCTGGTTTATAGGTTTTATAGAAAGCCAAAATAATACATACTTTTTCTCCACAAATATTCAAAGCGAACAACGTGCAACTGGTAGTAAAGCATCAGATGGTGCTTTATCTACTCGTATTGATTCGTCACATAAATATAAGCATCTTCCAACGTTGCAGGAATTGACATACACTCCAATTCTGGCTGTATTTCAGAAATCACTCTTAACTGCAATCCCCCCTCAACATACTGTTTTGATGTAATACGATACTTCTGTTCCACTTCTCTTGCTTTTCTCTCATCAGGTACTTTGCAAATCCAGATTTTCCCCTGTGCTTCTTCTGTCAAATTCTTCATAGAACCCGCATATAAGAAACTACCTTTGTGCATAATTGCAAGTTGGTTACAGGTAGCAGCCAAATCTTCCACCACATGAGTTGAAAACAAAACCGTTCTGTTTTCAGAAAAATCTACTAACAAATTGCGGATGCGAATACGTTCCTCTGGATCTAAACCGGTAGTCGGCTCATCCACAATCAAAAATTCCGGTTCATTTAAAAGCGCCTGCACTAATCCTACCCGTCGTTTCATCCCGCCTGACAACTGTTTCATTTTCTTTTTCCGGTGTTCTGCAAGACTGGTCTTTTTCAAATAATATTCTATTCGTTTCTTGCATTCTGCTTTTGGAACACCTGCCAAATCACCCATATACTCTAAACACTCCTGAACAGTCAAATTCGGGTAAAGATCAATTTCCTGTGGCAGATACCCTATTTTTCTCTGGATTTTTTCATAGTTTCCTTCACTATATAAAATCCTGTCCAATGTGACCGTTCCACTTGTAGGTTTAAGTACAGTAGTTAAAACCCTCATCAAAGTTGTCTTTCCTGCTCCATTTTCTCCCAATAATCCAAAAATTCCATTCGGTATATTTAAATTCGCATGATTGATTGCTGTCACACCATTTTTAAATCTTACTGTTAAATCCTCAATATGAATACTCATAAACTTACCCTCTCTTTCTAACTATTTTCGGCAATACTACCAATAAAATCAATCCAATACCAATACACAAAGCTTTCCCTTGCAGCCATGTAACATCAGCAGTATTTTCTATATCTCTGAAAGCATAGGAAAACAGATTCCATGCCCCAAAAAGTTTATCTCCTCCCGTGGAATTTGTTGCTACCCATATCAGAAGACAGCTTCCAATCCCCATCCACATATTGCGAAAAAGCATAGACAATGTATTGACCAATATTCCCCAAAAGAAAATGGTTACTACAATCGCTAAAAAATAGGCAATAAACTGAAGTATTTCACTTTCTGTTGCCGGATGTGTGACCGGTTTTTGAAACACAAAAAACAATCCGTAACCTAAAACAGCAAGCAGTAATAAAAAAACTTCCTGTATCATTATTCGCTGCATGATGGAGCAAATTCTCTTTCTTATTGGATACAGCCTATGGATTTCTGATCTCTTGCTTGTAATTTCCTGCACATAAGTGTCCGCACAAAAAACAGCAGTCAATATAGCAAAAGGTGCCTCAATGGAAAGTCCTATTTCATTTGTGAATACAACCCCACGTATCAAGCTTAAAATCACAACAAAAGATACTGCATAAGCAATCTTATAAAACGGCAGAACAATCTTCATTTCCTTCTTCATTTACATCCGCCTCCTCTTCCAAATCTGTATTGAAATCAGAATAATCACTACAGATGCTAAAATAAGTAGACTCTGATTTAAAAATGCCATTGGTGGCGGTGTCGTATCGAAAAGCTGATCAGGGAATCGAACCATAATCGCAAAAGGTCTTCCCCAATATCCATAAACTCCTTCCGCATTTCTTCCGCCCATATTGGAATATACCATGTAAAGAATCAGAAGTGGCACTCCCGGAAGTGGATTTTTAAATAGGAGTGAAATCAATGTATATACACTTACAATCATCAGCATATTGGGAAGTATATAAAGTACAGTAGAAACTATAAAATCCCAGAACCGCACTTCAAACCCACTGTCTTTTGTATAAATAACACACAATGCCCAAAATAATAGATTTATAATAGTCAGAGCAATCAAACAAATTGCAAATCCTGCGCTTACTTTTCCCAATACATACTTTCCGGCAGTGATCGGTTTCGTGTGAAGCAATTCATAAGTATGCTTTTTCGTATCCTGTAAAAACAGAACCGCTAACATAATTGTTGCAAAAAAACACATAAACAACCCTGCAAAATCAGCAAATTTTCTTGAGTAATAAAAAGAAAACGTCTTATTTTTCATTTTTTCGTTCAGATATGCGTTGATTTCTTCTGATGTTCCTTTGTAATAGGCACTATCTTCGTACATATATCTTGCACTATACCAATCATATTTTTCCTCCAGATATACGAATGCTTCTTCTAACTCCATATCAACAAGTTCGCTCATTACGGATTGTGCCTCTAAATCAGACATTTCTAATTCATCAATTAGTGCTTGTTTTATCTGTCCACTCCATATTTCTCGATGTTTTTCAGGATTCGCAGGAATATATCCTTCATAAACATCTCCTAAGCGAACTGTATCAGGATAATCATTGACAATTTTCTCTCCTTGCCCTAAATAGTGTGTCATTAAATATGGACTTGTCGTATTAAACACACCATAAATCACAAGCAGAATACCTACCCAAAATAACGGTCGCTTTAGATAATTCTTAATCTCTCTTTTAAAAATAGCAATCATACGTTTGTCTCCTTTCCTTGTTATAGACATCATAAAATATAAATCACAACAAAAAGACAACAGTATAAAAAAATCGGACTGCTTATGCAATCCGATGAAATACTGCTGTTATTACAGCTCCACTCTGTTTTTCGTTTTCTATAAGTAACTGTCCGCCATGCTTTTCACAATACAATCTGCTGATATACATACCCATTCCTGAATGTTTCAAACTATCTTTCACATTTTGCTGATAAAAAAGCTCTGTTGCCTTTTGTTTGTCTACTGTAAATCCCACTCCATCATCCTTTACTCTGATTTGTAATTCAGAATAAGTAAGGAGAACTTCCATTTCCACTTTTGTTTTGGCATAACGAAAGGCATTTGACAAAAGATTTTCTATAACCTCTAAAATCACTTCCTTATCTCCCGAAAATTTTTCTGCTGTTTCCGAACATTCTAAATCGTATTGCTTTCCAAATTTTTTCTCAAACACATTCATCTCTGCACGTATGTCTGTTTCTAACTGCTTACTTGTAATTTTTTCTGCCACCAACTCCCTTGCATCTAAACTGCTCATCTTTCGCATTGTTTCCACAAATATATCCATACGTTCAATCTGTTTTTTGCTTTCATTTACCATATCTAGGGCTTGCTCCATATTTATCTCTTTCTTAGGGAGATATTCTGAAAGCATTTCCTGATACCCCTCCAGCACAGATAGTGGAGAACGTATATCATGTGCAATCGCTGTTCGCAAAGCCTTTTCTTCCTCAATCATTTTCCATAATTGATGGTTATTTTCTGCAAGCTGCTCCTTCATCCGTTCAAATTCTCTGCACAATCTTCCCATTTCATCTTTATTTTCATAGGTAATATGAAAATCCAAATTATTTCGACCAACTTGTTGTGATGCCAGTTCTAATTCTTCAATGGGATTTTTCAATTTATGCTTATAAAAAAGAAACACTGCTATGATATTGCCTACCACAGACACGATAAGTACTGTAAACGTCTGAAGGAAATCGCATATCTCTGATACATGATAATCAAATTTTTTCATTTCATAAGAATTCGGTCTCGGAACATCTGTCAAATACTTTCTACCTTCACCTTCTGCCATTTCAAAATACTTTTCTTGATCTACATATTTCCACCAAATGTCATCTTGTATAGTGGCTGCCATTCGCATAATCAATGCTGAAAGATAAAAACTAACTATCAAACTAACAATCATATACAAAACTATAGTTTTTCTCAACGAAAGATTTCTTATTTTGTCCATTTATATCCCATCCCCCATATCGTTTCAATATATTCATGCTCCGTATATTGATTGATTTTTTTACGAATTCTACGAATTAACTCTGTCACCACTCGGCTATCTCCTTCTGCATCGTATCCACTAATCTTTTCATAAATACGTTCCTTATCAAACACCATTTCAGGGTTCATGGATAAAAGTTCTATAATCTCATATTCTAATTTAGTAAGCCCTAAAGCATTTCCTTTAATATGTACGCATTTACTGGCATAGTCAATTACTAATTCCCCATAAAACCGTTGTTCTGTTTTTCTATGTAAACGTTCCTCACGTTTCAAATGGGCAATAATTCTGGCATCTAATTCTTTCAAACTGAATGGTTTTAAAACATAATCATCGCCACCAGACAACAATCCCATTACTCGATCCTGTTCTTCTACTTTTGCAGTCAAAAAAATAATCGGACAGGAAACCATATCTCTGATTCTTCTGCACACTTCAATTCCGTCCATTCCCGGCATATTTACATCCAATAAAATAATATCGGGATTTACACTTATCTTTTCCATTGCTTCTATGCCATTTTCTGCAATAATCACTGTATAATTCTTCAATGTAAAGTATTGATTCAACATTTTTAGCAATTCTCTATCATCATCAACCATTAAAATTTTATAGTTCATAAATTCCACCTCTGGCTATAATGCTATCTTTTCTTTATAGTATATCTTATAAAAAACAACAAATAAACAACAATTCCTAAAAGGCAACAGCCTTTCTAAACTGCCGCCTTTTCTCCTTCATTTTATTTCCATTATTGATAAACCATCTCTGTATCCACAATCTCCCTTGCACACGATTACATATTGTTCATTCTCGCTACCCATTCCATCTGATTTTCTGCCTTTAACTGTTCCGTGATCCCCTGTGCCTGTTTCATCTGCTCTACAATTCTTTCAAACCTTAAATACTTATAGTCGTCTGTATCCAAACAAACAAGCCGAAGTCGCACAACAACTTGAAAATCTTATCAACGGAACAACAGTCCCAGATACTATTATAAAAAAGGAAAAAGAGCTCCTTCGAGCTCTTTTGATTCAGTTCTGTAAACTTGAATTTACCGAATGACCTTTTCAAACTGGAATATTCCGTCCGGGAACTGCTCGTCCAGTTCTTCGGAGCACATTTCCGGATCATTCGGATCTTGGTGATATTTATTAAAAAACTCTACAATGTGGAAGCCGCAGCGATTGACATAAAAATGAATGTTGCGCTGCTCAAAATACGGAGTGACCGTTTCCCACACCTTCACTTCCGGGTACAGTTTTTCAACAGCACACCAAGCAGCATATCCGATACCTTTGCTATGGACAGCCGGAGAAACAAAAAGAAGATCAAGGTCACCTTTTTCGCCGTCAACTTTGATCACTATGCCGCCGACTTTTTGACCGTCCAGTACGATACGGTAGGCTTCTCCGCCGTCAATGGACTGCTCAATCGTATCCCGTGATATGATTTGATCCTCTTCCTCAAAGTGGTCATCTCTAAGTCCAAATTCTTCCATCGCACCATAATTAAAGGCTTCCTGATTATCCAAAATAAACTGTTCTCTATCGCTACATTCAAGAGGAAACAGCTGTACAATAGTATTCATATCTTTGCTCCTTAAAATTACGATTTTTTACTGCTACTTTTCGTCTATAAATCTTTCTTGTAAACTGTTCATTGTCCTCAGACATTTCTTCAATTGTTATATCAAAATCATTCTCATCAAATTCTGGGAAAAAAACATCCCCTTGCTCTATATTTATATTAATTTCAGTAATGTACATTACATCCACTAATGGTATAGCTTCTTTATATACTCCATAACCACCGGCTATATATACATCCTTTCCTTTCGCTAACTCGATAGCCTCTTTTACACTAGATGCTGTATGAATATTTCTTCCAACATATTTTTTACTTTTTGAAATAACTATAGTTTCTCTATTTGGGAGTGGATGACCGATTTCATCATATGAATTCCGTCCCATTACCACAACATTTCCTGTTGTAAGTTCCTTGAACTGTTTTTGCTCGCCCTTAATTTTCCATGGGATTTTTCCATTTTTCCCAATACAATTATTTTTTGAACGAGCTACTATTAAACCTATCATATGATACTCCCTCCTACAGATTCCATTCTCTTTGTCAATCATTCTACACTTCGAACCTTATCCAAATCAATCCAGTATCTTTGTTCCACAACACCATCAACCACGACTTCGTTTTCTAGTATTCCTCCATTGTTTTCAATGCTTTTAGCCGAACCAATATTTCCTTTATCACAAACCATCAGAACTTTATTTATTCCTAGCTTTCTACATTCTTTCAAAGCCAACGATATCATTTTTGTTGCAATCCCTTTTCTTCTCTCTGATGGGCGAACACCATCTCCTATGTGTCCACCATTTAATAACAATGCTTCGTTTAAATAATGTCTAATGTTTACAGCACCTACAACAATGTTTCGTTCTTCATCTAAGCAAAAAAATGTAGAATCAGGAACTAATCCCTCACTTGTGTCTCTTACTTCCAGATTGTTACAATAGTAATCAAAATCACTGTAATCTAAACGACCAATTACATATGGAATAATTTCTTCACCAGAATTATTCCACTCATCTAACATATCTACAATTTGATTACGATATTTATTTGTTGCTTTTACTAACTTAAGTTTCACAATAATACCTCCAGCACTAATCCTTTGTTATTAGAATTTAACTTCCTGTGGTTCATGTGTAAATGAACTAAATGTAGCTGTGGCATTTTTGAAATAGAATACTTCTGTATTACCATCATCTGCTGAGTACATATTCTGTAAAGATGGGTATGCATCAAGCATAGACTGTCTTGCTTCTCTTCTGTCATCTTCTACAAGTTCTCCAGCCACACGGAGCCACTCTCCATCCTTAAATGCACAGATTTCTACCTTTGGGTTTGCGTGAATCTGCTTTGAAACATCCTTGGTTTTACCTGTCTGAATATACAATTTACCTTCAAAAATATGGGCTGTTCCAAAAGGTCTAACTCTTGGCTGATCTCCTTCTACTGTTGCCAAATAATATGTTTCTGCTTCCTTTTAAAATTTTACTACCTGTTCCATTATGTAATCCTCCTATCTCAATTTTTATTTTGATAGGTTCATTATATCACTATTTTCCCTATTATTCTTATCTATTATCAACCTTTTCCGGATACATATCATGATTTGCCATTCTATTAAATGCGATTTCTTCCCATTTTGTTCCAGGCTTTCCATAATTACAGTAAGGGTCTATTGATATTCCACCTCTCGGAGTAAATTTTCCCCATACCTCAATGTATTTTGGATCCATAAGTTTTATCAAATCTTTCATAATTATGTTCATACAATCTTCATGAAAATCACCGTGATTTCTGAAACTAAATAAGTATAGTTTTAATGATTTACTTTCCACCATTTTAATGTTGGGTACATATGATATTGTAACAGTGGCAAAATCCGGTTGACCTGTTATGGGACACAAACTTGTAAATTCAGGGCAATTAAATTTTACAAAATAATCATTTCCCTGATGTTTATTCTCAAAAGTCTCTAACATCTCCGGTGCATAATCGCATGGATACTGTGTTTTCTGATTACCTAATAATGTTATGTCTGCTGTCTCTTCTTTGCTTCTTCCTGTCATAATTCTTCTCCTTTTTATTCCATTGCCGGATCTTTAATTCCGTTTAACTCAAACGCTTTAGCTCTGTCTATACATGTTCCACATTTGCCACAAGGTTTTTCTCCACCTTCATAACAACTCCATGTGTATTTATATGGCACATTTATCTCAAGTCCCTTTTTAACAACCTGATCTTTAGTTGCATTGATAAATGGTGCTACAACCTTAATCTGTTTTCCACTTCCAAGATATATCGCTTCATTTATTGCATTATTAAAATCGCTGCTACAATCAGGATATGCACTTCCAGCTGCATCATCTGCATGTGCTCCATAATATATCTCACTGCAGCCTTTTGAAAGTGCTATACTGGCAGCACTTGATAAGAATAATCCATTTCTAAATGGAACATATGTTGAAACAGGTGAACCATTTGTACTCTTAATCTGGTCATTATATGATTCTTTAGGTATTTCCTTATCAGAATGTGATAATAGGGAACAATCGCTATATTGAAAAATTTTTGCAAGGTCAAGATAAATATGTTCTACATTATAGTATTTTACAATTTTATCTGATGCTTCTATCTCTTTTGTATGTTTCTGACCATATGCTATTGATAATGCAATAACATTTTCTGGACCATATTTTTCTACTGCCATACCAAGGCATGTTGTACTATCTATTCCACCACTGAACAAAACCATTGCTTTCATTGTTAAATCTCCCTCTTAATGTTTGTGTATATGTTTTTGTGTTAGTTTTTTTAATTCCTCTTGCAGTCATGCAGCTGTGACATCCTTCAATAAGTACTGCTATATCTTCTGCTCCTGTAACCATCTGCATAATATCTGCAATATCACTTCCTATTCTTTCCTGAAGTTGTAATCTTTTCGATACCATATCTGCTATTCTTGCTATCTTACTAAGACCTATCACTCTTCCCTTTGGAATATAGGCAACCGTTACCTTCATATCATACATAAGTGCAAGATGATGCTCACAATAACTGAAAATATCTATGTCTTTTACCACTACCATATCAGAATTTCCATTTTGACTTTTACATTCCACGTTTTCGAACTCTTCTTCCAGTCTATCAAGTGCAAATGTTTTGTTAAACATATCTGCAATTTCTTCATTTGTATAATTCATTCCCTCAAAAACTTCTTCGTACATTTTTGCAACTCTTTTAGGTGTGTCTATTAATCCCTCTCGTTCAGGGTTATCACCCAGAGCTTTAAGAATACCAGCTATATGATATTCGATTGCTTTAGTATCTATTTTCTTATGCTTTTCCATGTTAGACTCCTTTTTTATCTGGTGACCATATTATTTTATGTAACTGAATCTGCATATTAACATCATTCATTACATTCTCTTTCATAAAATCAACTATTTCCTCTGGTTCTATCATTCCAAATACCGGACTTATATAAAGATTACATTTTCCATACAGATTATATTTTTCCATAATCTGCTTTGTCTTTATAAGATCCTCTCGGCTTCCTACTACAAATTTGACAGTATCATTGCTATTTAAAATATCAAAATTTCCTAGATTCATGGACTGTTCCATTCCACTACAGGAAAGCTTATAATCCATTGTAAAAGTTACATTTTCTTTATGAAGCTTACGGATTTTGTCAAGAAAAATGCTACCGTTAGTCTCTATTTCTACATTCAGATTGTTTTCTGCAAGAGCTGTTATAACTTTTTCAATATCGTCTCTTAATAATGGTTCACCACCGGTAAGAGTGACATTTTTCACTCCCGTTGATAAAACATAATCAAGTATTTCTTCTTCCGTCATGGGTTGATAAAGTGTATCTTGCTCATTGGCCCATTTGGTATCGCAATATTTACACTTAAGATTACAGCCTTTAAAACGTATAAAAACCGCAAGTTGTCCGGCTTTAGTTCCTTCACCATTGATACTTACAAATTTTTCAACCACTTCATATTTACTCATATACAACTCCTTTCAGATTAGAAAATTATTTATAATTATTCCATATAAGTTGCACTATTGACAGGAGTTTCATATACCGTTACAGCTTTCATGTTATATCCAAGTTTTTTTATTTTTTCATAAAAATACTTTGCCATATTCTCCGCTGTTGGACGAAAATCAAGTTCAATAATTCTGAAATTCTCGCTTTTTAAAGCTTCAAGTGTAGTTTCCTTCAATGAATTCTTTTCTATAATTAATGCGTGATCCATTGAGTCTGCAAGGTCTCTTAAATCTTTTTTCAATTCTCCAAAATCCACGTACATCCCCTTATGCTGAATGTCGTCCTTTAGTTCCTCAGCTTGAACTTCAAGAATAATCTTCCATCTATGTCCATGAAGATTGCTGCATTTTCCATCGTATCCTGCAAGAAAATGTGCTGAGTCAAAACTTGCCTCCGTTTTTAAAATATACATAAACCTTTTCTCCATTTGCTAATATTGCATAAAAAAACACGGATCCATCTGTACCCGTGCCTTAATAGATTATTTTTCTAAAAAATTCCAATTATAAATTATAAAAATAATAGCCCTGGTTTTATTTAGAGACAGGATGGTACAAACGAACTGTCTTATTAATATACCGTTCAATGATAGCAAATGATTCATAGCTTGTCAATTAAATACTCTTGGTTATCTTGCATCTACAAATCCCGATTTGCACTTCAAATCGTTTTCTTTATTCTATCATAGCATCCATTATTCCGCCATCAGTCTTTCGAACCAGGTATCCATGACAATGATAAACTGGCCTGCTCCTGGCAATTCTTGTAGCATTTCGTCAAGAGTTTTCTGTTTCACATATTTCTGCACATACACCCAACAGGCAATGCTACTGGCTTCTGATACAATGTCAGCTATGGTTTTGCGCATAAGCTCTTCAAATTCAGTAATTTCTTCTTTTGGGACAACATCATACAGTGTTGGTGCCTGATGACTTAATTTTACGCCATTTTCATTTGCATCTTTAAGCAGATTCTTAACTTTTTCTCTTGAATCCTCCGGTACTTTTATGTACTCCCACATAAATGCTACCACATCGGACGGTGTGTCTTTTTTAAGTGGTGGTAACTGAATATAATCATTGTTTTCGCTCATTTTCATATCCTCCTCACGATATAATAAAATCAATAATGCGTTCTCTTGTCATGTCCAGTACAGTATCTACGAACACTCCTGCAAAAAGGATCAGATACAGAATTACACTCAGCGAAAACAGAAATGCAACCTGTACCCAGTCATGGTAACAGTATGCAGTCGCTATAATCAACAAAGTGAATATAAACCCAAGGATCCCTCTGACAACCGCATAAGTCTGTACTGTCATCTTTACTGCCAGTCCGATCACAAAAAGGATCAGCCATACCGGCAGTAATAATATTTTCCCAGCAAGTTTTAAAATAAACATGTGCACCTCCTATCTTACCAGTCCTGGCATATCATGGTTCACCTCTGCCTGATAATACCCGTTCATCGTAGACGGTGCATTAAACAGGGATGCTAATAAATATTTCTTGATGTTCTTCACTTTGGTGGTGTTACCACGCATACAGTGTAAGACATACTCGATATGTGAATAGGTCAGCATCAGAAATTTTTTCTTCACCAGTGATGCCGGATACCAGTTGCTGGCAATCAATATCTTGTCATTTTTACACATCACAGTTTCTACGATCAGGTTCACGATTTCATCTACCTGTCGCATATCGTCATGATGGGTTACTTCCAGTGATTCATAATCAATGGTCTCTTTGACAAGGTTTTCATAAGCCTGATAATCCTCAGAGCGGTTATCGCTATCAAATCTTTTCTCATCCACAGATATGATAGGATTAGATTTATTATCATTCATTTCAGTATCACTAAGATTAGTATTATTAGGGTTTGAAATGTAAACTTCTTGAAGTTTGTTTTCGGGACTTCTAGAAGTTTGATTTTGGGACTTCATGAAGTTTAAATTGTAAACTTCTGCAGGCTCTTCATTTTCCACAGAAGTTTGTTTTTTAAACTTCTCTAATTCCTCTCCAAATTTTTTCTCATCTGTTTTCTCAGGCATAAAGGTTTTTACGTAGATAACATTCACCTTTCCAAATCCCTGCCTGCGTTTCTCAATCAGACCAATTCCTGTTTCGTCATCCAGCTCTCTCATGGATTTGATGGCTTTATTTCTGCCACAGTTCAGTAATTCCATGATATCTTCGATGGAAAAGTAGATATATGCTCTGTTTTTGTCGTCAAACCACTGATTTTTGATGGAAAGAGACATTCGATCCAACATCAGTCCATATAAAATTTTAGCATCGCTTGATAAATCTTTAAAATAGCTGTCTGTAAATAATGCTTTTGGTATGCGGTAGAAGCTGAACTGATCAGCTTCGGTACCGTAAAAATAATTAAATGTCATTTTTTTCTCCATAATTTCCTCCTTTCGTTTTCTGCTAAGAAGTCCTCTTTTTAAACTTCTTTGACTTTGTTTTCTTAGCTTTTTCTATCCTTAACAGGACTGTTCCTGCATCCATTTTTCTAATAATGATTCAATTACCTGTTCCATATCTTTGGCTGTATAATCATCCGGAAAATACTTTGTCAGTTTCTTTTCTGAGAAAGTAAGAGACCGGGATACTTTCTTTGCCATCACACAGTTATTGAAAATCGATAACATCTGAATCTGATTGATTGGTCCATCATTCAGCTGATTTCTGAGTGCTGCAATCTGTTTTGGTTTGATGAATCCGGTGTCGCTGATATATTCGTAGATCCATCCCTGTACTTCCTTATCGATGTAGGAGATATTGACAGCAACCGTAAACTGAAGCTTCTTGTTATCTACCAGATCAAGAAGTTCCGGAATAAGTTCTGTTAATCGTACAAATCTTTGAACCTGAGCTCTACTTTCCCCAACTTGCTTGCTCAAGACTTCATCTGATCTCAACTTCGTCTCATTTTGAGACAAAGTTAAATCTGTTCTGATTCCCTGCCTTTTCATTGCATCAAGTTTCATCTTGTAAGCAAAAGCTTTCTCACTTGGTAACAGTTCCTCTCGCTGAATATTAGCGTCCACCATAGCCACAATGGCATCATCATCTGATAATTCTCTTACGATTGCCGGAATTGTCGTCAGTCCTGCAAGCTGTGCTGCATGCATTCTTCTGTGACCGGATACCATTTCATATTCTTCATTTTCATCCATGCGAAGCAGTACCGGTGTCAGTATTCCATTGATCTTTACACTTTCAACCAGATCCTGCATCTTTTCATCATCCAGCACCTTGAACGGATGATTTTTAAACGGATGGATCTTACTGATTTCTATCTCCATTGCAGATTCTTCATTTACCACACCAAGCAGTTCATCAATACTTGCCAGTTTAATCTTTTCGCCACTTCTATTTTTCATTCTTCAAAACCTCCTGTGTTAAGTTCTTATATGCCTCTGCAACCTTTCCTTTTGGACAGTGCATATAGATGCTTTTTCCCTCTGCACTGGTCTCAGCAGCTTTTACAGACATCGGAATTACATTTTCAAATACCTCGATCTGACTTCCGTATGTTGTATGTACTCTTGATGCAATGTCCCTTGCGTAATTGGTTCTGAAATCTACCATAGTCAGGAGAATACCCTCAATCGCCAGTTTCCGGTTCAGTCTTTTCTTTACTGTAAGAATGGTCTTGATCAGCTGCTGAAGTCCTTTAACAGGCAGATATGCGGCCTGTACAGGTATCAAAACAGAATCAGAAGAGACCAGTGCATTGATTGTCATCATACCAAGACTTGGCATACAGTCGATCAGGATATAATCGTATCGGCCTCTTATCGCATCGATATATTCCTTCATGATCATTTCTCTGCTCATAACATTTCCCATCGTTACTTCCAGGGCAGAAAGCTCAATATTTGCCGGAAGTAGATCTACATTTTCCTGGTGATGTAAGATACCATCTTCCAGAGAGATTTCTTCTTCGTTAATGACATCCATCATGATCGTTGCCAGTGTGATGCGAAGATCATCTGGTTCCTCATATCCAAGACTTGCTGTTAAACTTCCCTGTGGATCCGCGTCGATCAGCAACACTTTCTTACCTTCTCTTGCCAGTCCAATGCCTACATTTACGGTTGTGGTGGTCTTTCCAACGCCGCCTTTCTGGTTTACTACGGATATAACTTTACACATGATTTCTTCCTCCTTTAACTTTCCCATGATTCTTTTTTCCATAATTTCAACAGTGCCAGTATTTCCCGCTTCATCATTGCCGGTGTATAAGAATTTGGAAAATACTTATGTAGCTGTTCGTTTGTGAAAGCCACTCTTGTGATTTCACCCTTTTTAACCTCACACATGATTTCTTCCATCTTTTCCAGTGACAACTGTTTTTCTTTACTCAGTTGCCGGATCCTCTGGGCCTGTGAGAGTGATGGGATTGCCTGTGCATACTCCATTGCTACAAGCAGTTCTCTTTGTTCTTTTTCGCTTAATGCAGCTATCTCTACAGCCGGACAAAAAGAAATGATCTCATCATCCAGTTTCTGCAACATTTCCGGTATCAGTTTTGTCAGTGAGATATAACGCTGCACTTGTTTTGGGCTATCACCACAATCTTCACTGATGATTTCTATTGCCCGCTTTCTTGGTGTTTTGTGGTCAACTTGGCTCTTTTTTCGACCACTTTTTCTTTTTAATACGTCATTCTTCAGTTTGTAAGCAAAAGCTTTTTCACTGTAGCTGATCCGTTCTCTGTGAAGATTGGAATCTACCATGCTCAAGATGGAATCATCTTCACTTAATACTCGGATGATCACCGGTACTTTACGGTATCCCAGTTTCTCCGCAGCATGTTTTCTTCTGTGACCGGATATGATCTCATAGTATCCATCCGGTACTGGTCTGACGATTAGCGGATTTAAAATTCCATACTTCTCAATGCTTTCCTGCAAAAGAAACATTTCCTTATCATCTTTTACCTGAAACGGGTGCTCTTTGAACGGACGAAGACGCTCAATCTCAATTTCTATGATTTTTTCTTCGTTTTCTCCTGATTGTCTGTTTGGCTCAGTCATCTTGACTCCTTTCCTCCAGGATTCAGGAAATAAAAAATGCCTGCCTGGAACTTTTATAGATAGTAAAGTTCCAAACAGACATTGCTGTTTGACCATTAGCTGTAGCTAATAGAATTGAATACTGTTTCAGCTAATTTATGTTTGCAGGTTTGGGAGAGATTGTTTCTTTTCCCGCCTTTTCTCTGATTTACATCCCCGAATAAGGGGTGACAACGGAGCGGAACCCAAATGTTAGCTGGACTTCTTAAAACCCATGTTTGCAAACCGGTAATTTTGATTAGCTGTCAGCTAACAAAAATCGGATTGCGTTAGCTGGAAATTGATCATTTTGAATGGAATTTTGTGTCACGAACGTGATTTGAAAATAACAAAAGCGTTCGTTGTCAGCTAATCCAGCTAACATTTTCGAACGCTTTGAAGCCCGTCGCCAAGAGGATTTGAACCTCCGACCCCTCGCTTAGGAGGCGAGTGCTCTATCCAGCTGAGCTATGACGACACATGCCGCAAACCCTTGATTTTACTGGGTTTCTAGGATTTTTCCCTTCGGCCATATATAAGATTATCAACTCTTTTTCGAGTTGTCAATCTACAGATTTTTTTGATTTGGTAACATTAGAACGTTCCCCCATTTGGGGAATGCTTTGTTGTCACCATTAGCATTTTTCAGAATAGATTCGAACTGAAAGTTGTTTTTCATTTTTTCCCTTTGGGGAATGCCTCGGCTTTCTCTTAGGAGGCGGTCGCTCTATCCAGCTGAGCTACAGAAACATAATATTTATGATATTTCCTTACGACCCTCTAATTTTATACTACCCAAAAGAAAAAGTCAAGATAGCATCCCTGTTTTTTTCTGGTTTCTTACGAAGATTTATAAAAATTACTGCCAGATATTGAACAGGATATTTGGGAAATATCGACAAAGTTTTCTTAAAGTTTATTAATATACTATTCATTGCAACGACGATTTGCTATAATAGTAATATAGAAAAGGAGTGGTTATTCACAGGCAGATAATGAATGAAAGAGGTGAAAGATTATGAAGCGTAAAGTGAAAAGAATGCTGGCGATGTTTCTTACTTTTATCATGGTATTTTCCATGGCAACCGTTTATGTTTCCGCAGCGGAAGAGGGGACGGGCAAGAGCACAGAGGCAGCAGGAAAACCGGAACTGTCCAAGAAGACGGCGGACAGCGTGACCCTGAAGACAAAAGAGGGGTATGTATACGGCATTCAGGAAAATGGAAGCACATGGAAATGGGCAGAAGATAAACAGTATGATAAGACGGCAAAGACAGTTTCATTTACAGGACTGAAGGCTGAGACGGAGTATGTATTTGCCCAGAAGACAAAAGATGCAGAGACAGTACAGGATGCAGATCAGCTGAAAGTAAAAACAGAAGCTGCAGCAATACAGGCGGAGACTCCAAAGCAGGAAGAGGTAAAGAATGAAACTCCAAAAGTTGAGGAAACGCCAAAGACAGATGATACAGATAAAAATGCAGAAACTAATAAACCGCAGGATGACAGTTTAAACACTGAAATTCAAAAACCTGAGGGAACAGATCAGACGAATACCGGTGTAGAAGGCAATAAAGTAAATGTGCCGGACGGGACGGAAAAACCAGACGAGACACAGAAACCGGATGATACCAACAAACCGGATGGCAGTGGTGATGTAAACCCACCGACAGATATGGGAAATACGCTGGATGAAACGCCGGCCATAGATAATAACACGGCAGTAAATCCACCATCTGACAGCCTCGATCCACCAAAAACAGACGGGGATAAAAAGGAAGAGCCGAAGGGAGATACCTCTAAGAGCCACCAACAGCAGAATAATGCCTTGGTAAATAAAGACAATGAGATACACAATTCGACAAATACCAATACTGACAAGAATACGCCGCAAAAAGCGGATACACCAGAGAAACCTCTTGTTGAAAAAGTGACAGACACAAGTGTTGTGCTGAAACCTGGCAGTGACGCCGACAAGTATACTTACAGTTATAAGCTGGCATTAAAGGACAGCAAGGCAAAAGAAGTGGAGCTGACCAATGATACCGGTGAGTTCAAGGACCTGAAGCCTGACACAGATTATCTGGCTTATGTTATGATCAAGGGTAACGATAAAGCTGATAAACCATATTCTGACAGTGACTGGAGTGTAGCAGCAGAGGTACACACATTAAAGGCAGCGGCAGATAAGCCGAAAGCAGCTCCGAAGCTTGCGGAAAAGACAGACACAACGATTAAACTTGATACCTCCACAGCAGACCTGGAATACGGCGTATATCTGGACAGCGGCGATATCAGTTGGAACAGTACAGGCGAATTCAAGGGACTGACAGCAGGCAAAGAATATAAGTTTGTTACACGTGTCAAATTTGACAAAGACAAACAGATGGAAAGCCCTGTCAGCGATGTTCTGAAAGTTACGACCAAAAAGGCAGCAGCAGCGGCTCCTGAAGCTCCGGTCTGCATCGGAAGGACAGAAAACAGCATTACCCTCAGAGCCGTAAACGGTCAGGAATATGCAGTGCTTGAAAACGGAAATCCTGTAAAATGGCAGGACAGCGAAGTTTTCAGCGGATTAAAACCAAACACAAGATATTCTTTTGTGACAAGAGTAAAATATAACCCCGATGAGGCAATGGAGAGCAAGGTGAGCAGCAGCTCATCCGCAAAGACAATTATCACATTCGAGGGTTCCAGCGTGACGGGCATCGAAGTAAACGGCGTCTATGACAAAAATGCTGTTGTAAATATTGCAGCAAACGGAAACGGCATGGACAATCAGAAACCGGAATCACAGGATACCAGATGGGTTCCTGAGAGCTGGAAATGGGGTGCTTCTGCAAAGGGTACCTGGAAAAAATCTCCGTATACCGCGAAGTTGACATTGAATAAAGCAGGAAAAATGGAACTTCAGGTAGTGTTCCAGTTGGAAGAGTATACAGAAAAAGGCTGGACAGATATGGCTGTTGAGAAGAAGACCATTACAGTTCCTTTCAGCGTAAAAGAACAGTATACGATCACTGCATCCGCAGGTTCCAATGGTAAGATTTCTCCTTCCGGCAGCGTTAAAGTTATGGAAGGCAATGACGCGACATTCACCATCACTCCAAACAAGGGATACCAGATTTCCCAGGTTACTGTGGATGGCAAGGCTGTTACCGTGAAAAACAGCAAGTACACATTTGAGGATGTGAGCGCAAACCACAAGATTTCCGTAACATTTAAGAAACTGACCAAGACAGTTCCGAAGACGGGAGATACCATGAACATGGCAGGCTATCTGATGCTGGCAGTTCTCTCCGCAGGCGCTGTATTTGCAGTAGTGGTTTCTGCTAAGAGAAAGAAAATGAACCGCAGATAATGAACAACAGGTACACGCAATAGTCCCGCCGGATGCTGTCCGGCGGGACTATTTTGTGGAAAGTTATATTTTACTCCTCAGGTGAAGTGTCCTGAAGTGCCAGGAAACCTTCCTCTCCTGTACGGATTTTAACTACATTTTCTATATCATATATGAATACCTTGCCGTCTCCAATCTGCCCGGTATGAAGAATCGTTTTTGCAGTATCAATCACTTTCTGGACAGGAACAAGACTGACGACAATCTCTATCTTGACTTTTGGAAGAAGATTCATATCCATCTCAACACCCCTGTAATAGGTGGTGGAGCCTTTCTGGATTCCACAGCCCAGTACGTTGGTGATAGTAATACCAGTCACTCCGATTTCATTCATGGCGTGCATAAAGTCTTCCAGCTTGCTGCGTCTTGTGATAATGACCACTTTTGTGAGTTTGTGTACTGTGGTTCCTTCTTTTGGAAATTCCCCTGGTACTTCGGCAGGTGCCTGCGTGGCAGAGGAGCCTTCTGATGCCGGGGTGTATTTTTTGGCTGTGCCCATGACGCTTGGAACTGTGCCCATGGAATCCTGTGTTACAAAGTCAGCGTAGCTGCTGGTAAGTCCGTGTTCCCTGATATCCAGTCCCGCAATCTCCTCATCAGCGGATACGCGGAGGCCGACGGTGTGTTTGATTGCCTGGAAAATAACAATCATAGTCACAACAACCCAGGCTGCAGTTGCAAGGAAGCCGATGAACTGTACACCTAACTGATGGAAACCGCCGCCAACTAAAAGTCCTTTGGCTTGCGTGCCTGCACCGTCTGAGAAAAGGCCCACGCAGAGGGTTCCCAGTGCACCGCACATACCGTGAACGCCGACAGCGCCCACAGGGTCATCAATTTTACAGATTTTATCAATAAATTCAATACCGAATACAACCACGAATCCGGCCAGAATGCCAATGACAGCAGCGGATGTGGGGGAAACGGTGTCACAGCCTGCCGTGATGGCTACAAGTCCTGCCAGCGTACCATTCAGTGACATGGAAACATCCGGTTTTTTATACATGATCCATGTAATGCACATGACTGTAACGGTCGCCACAGCAGCGGCAAGGTTGGTTGTGACAAATATTTTTCCGGCAGAGACAATGGCATCGCCCTCCATAGATACCGTGGAGGCACCGTTGAATCCAAACCAGCAGAACCAGAGAATAAAGACACCTAAGGCGCCTACAGTCAGATTGTGGCCCGGGATAGCTTTTGATTTGCCGCTTTTTGAGTATTTGCCAATACGGGGGCCAAGAATTTTGGCACCTACAAGGGCAGCAATTCCGCCTACCATATGAACCGCGCAGGAACCTGCAAAGTCATGGAATCCCATCTGTGCCAGCCAGCCGCCGCCCCAGATCCAATGACCGGAGATGGGGTATACCACCAAGCTGATGAGAAGGCTGTAAATGCAGTAAGATGAAAATTTGGTCCTCTCAGCCATGGCACCTGAGACAATGGTTGCGGAGGTTGCACAGAAAACAGTCTGAAAGATCAGGAATGCCCAGAACGGAACACCGTCCGGAAGCATGGCTGTGCCGTAATTGGATTCAGAGGCAATGCCTGCCACGGAACCGAAAAAGCCGCTGCGGGAGCCGAACATAATACCAAAGCCCACCAGCCAGAAGGCAGGGGTACCGATACAGAAATCCATCAGGTTTTTCATAATAATATTGCCGGCGTTTTTGGCCCGTGTAAAACCGGTCTCCACCATGGCAAAGCCTGCCTGCATAAAGAAGACCAGTGCGGCGCCTAAAAGTACCCAGATCGTGTTTACAGATGAAAAATCACTCATAAAAATATCTCCTTCCTTTTTCAAGTTTTTACATTTTCCTTCCCAGAATAAAAACAAAAAAGGTGCGTATTTAAGAGTTATGGGAGACTCTGAAAATACGCACCTTTGCATAAAGAAAAATGTGATATATGTAATCGGAAAATGACGGCCACGGGAAATGACCGCGCATCTCCGCAATTACTGTTGATAACAGCAGGAAACAGGTATAGATTATCTATTGTTTGTTGTCTGCTGTATGGCCTGTGATATCCATGGGATAATGGCTGTCAAAGCAGGCTTTGCACAGAGGCAGTTTTCCCACCATGGACTGCAGGTCCCGTGGGTTCATATAACCCAGGGAATCGGCACCGATCATGGCGCAGATCTCATTAGCTGTGTGGGAAGAAGCAATTAACTGTTTGTTGGATGGAATATCTGTTCCAAAGTAACAAGGATACAGAAACGGTGGAGAGCTGACACGAACATGAACGCTTTTTGCTCCGGCTTTTTTCAGCATACGGATGAGGTTCGCTATGGTTGTGCCGCGGACGATGGAGTCGTCAACAAGGATAATACGTTTATCCCGCACAACAGGTTCTAAAACATTTAATTTCAGCCGGACGCTTGATTCACGCTCTTTTTGTGTCGGTTTGATGAAGGTTCTTCCCACATAGCTGTTTTTATAAAAGGCTAATGCAAATGGAATCCCTGACGCTTCCGAATAGCCTTTAGCTGCCGGAATCCCGGAATCCGGGACGCCGGTCACAAGGTCTGCATCTGCAGGATATGCCGCCGCAAGGGCTGCGCCTGCACGGATGCGGGCATCATAGATATTGACGCCGTCCAGGGTACTGTCCAGCCGCGCAAAATAGATGTACTCAAAAATGCAGTGTGCATGAGTCTCCTGGCATAGCTGGCAGTTGGAGGTAATGCCATCCGCCGTGATGGTGAGAATCTCACCCGGACGGATATCACGGATAAATTCTGCGCCGATTGCAGAGAGGGCGCAGCTCTCGGAAGCAATGATATAAGATGAATCACGTTTGCCAAGGCAGAGCGGCTTCAGGCCAAGAGGGTCACGGACGCCTATCAGCTTTCTGGGGCTGGCAATGACCAGTCCATAGGCTCCGCGTATTTTTTTTGCCGTATGCAGAATTGCCTCTTCTACATTGTGAGTGCGGACTCTTTCCCTGGCGATGCAGTAAGCGATGACTTCCGAATCCGTGGTTGTATGGAATATTGCTCCGGTTTGTTCCAGTTCACATCTGAGGTCCTGAGTGTTCACCAGATTCCCGTTATGGGCCAGAGCAAGTGTTCCCTTAATGTAATTCAATACCAGAGGCTGCGCGTTTGAAAGAGTGGCAGCCCCTGTGGTGGAATAACGGACGTGGCCGATACCCAGATTACCGTGAAGCTTCTCGAGGATATCATCCTTAAAGACTTCACTTACCAGCCCCATTCCTTTGTGAGTATTCATGTTGCCTTTGGGACCTTTGGTATCACAAACAGCGATGCCGCAGGATTCCTGGCCCCGGTGCTGCAGAGAGCAGAGGCCGTAGTAAATGGATGACGCAGCATCCTCACCGTTTGGATTAAAGATGCCAAATACACCGCAGGCTTCTTTTATTTCCATATCTGACTGTAATTCCATGGGGCTGTCTCCTTAGACGTAAAATAACAGATGGTCATAGGTCGGATATGGAAGTATTTCATCAGGAATTTTTATTTCTGCTTCATTTGCAGCGTTCTTCAGCTCTTCCATTACAGGAAGAACTTCAGTGAGGAACAGGTCAGCCTGCTTCTGCATATCCACTGTAGATTCAGCTTTGGCGGTTGCCTCTTTTAAGGTGGTTACACCGGCTGCAATACGGTTGGAGATTTCAGTCAGGTTTGACACCAGGGCTTCCTCAGATGTAGTGGAGAGTTCCGCAAGCAGAGCTTTTTTATCGGATACCTGTTTGGCAGCAGCAGCGGCGTAGCGGTTGACTGCCGGGAGAAAATCTTTTATGAGCATTTCCTGCATGGTTTTGGATTCGATGGCAACGGTTTTGGAATAGGTCTCCAGAAGAATCTCATAGCGGGAGAAAATCTCCTCCCTGGTAAATACACCGTGTTTGATAAACAAATCCAGATTTTTATCGGCAATAAAGCGGGGAAGGGCTTCAGGTGTAGAAACCAGGTTGTAAAGTCCTCTGGATTCTGCCTCTTTTACCCAATCTTCTGTGTAGCCGTTACCGTTGAAAATAACTTTTTTATGCTTTTTGACTGCGCGTTTGATCAGTTCATGGACGGCATGCTCCATTTCCTCCGGCGCAGTGTCTTTCAGTTCATTGTAGAACTGGGACAGAGCCTCTGCCACAGCGGTGTTCAGAACCATATTGGGATTTGCCACAGACGCGGCGGAGCCCAGCATACGAAATTCAAATTTGTTGCCCGTGAAGGCAAAAGGCGAGGTGCGGTTTCTGTCTGTAGTGTCCTTGGTAAAGTGAGGCAGTACATGTGCACCGGTTTCCAACTGTACGGGATGGGCCTTTCCGAAGTAAGCGTCCTCCTCAATAGATTTCAGTACACTTTCCAGCTCATCGCCGATGAAGATGGAGACGATGGCAGGAGGTGCTTCGTTGCCGCCGAGACGATGGTCATTGCCGGCGCTGGCAGCAGATACACGCATAAGGTCTGCGTAGTCATCCACTGCTTTGATCACAGCCATAAGAAATACCAGGAATTGAATGTTTTCGGCAGGAGTTTTGCCCGGGTCCAGCAGGTTGATACCTGTGTTGGTTGACATGGACCAGTTGTTGTGCTTGCCGCTTCCGTTGATGCCGTCGAAGGGTTTTTCATGGAGAAGGCAGACAAGGCCGTGCTTCTCCGCTGTTTTTTTCATGATTTCCATGGTGAGCTGGTTGTGGTCAACCGCCACGTTGGCAGTATCGAAAACAGGGGCCAGTTCGTGCTGGGCAGGAGCCACTTCGTTGTGTTTTGTCTTGGCCGGAATGCCCAGTTTCCATAGTTCCTCATCCAGTTCATGCATGTAGGCGGCAATTCTCGGTTTCAGAGCACCAAAGTAGTGGTCCTCCATTTCCTGGCCTTTGGGGGCAGGGGCACCGAACAGTGTTCTGCCTGTAAAGATGAGATCCCGTCTTTTTTCGTAAAGCTCTTTAGGGACAAGGAAGTATTCCTGTTCCGGTCCTACCGTGGTGGAGACACTGGTTATTTCCTTGTTGCCAAGGAGATGGAGCATTTTAACGGCTTCTTTATTCAACGCTTCCATGGAGCGGAGCAGGGGCGTTTTTTTATCCAGTGCTTCTCCGCTGAAGGAACAAAATGCTGTTGGTATGTAAAGTGTGTTATCTTTGATAAAAGCTGGCGATGTAGGGTCCCAGTTTGTGTAACCTCTTGCTTCAAATGTGGCACGCAGGCCGCCTGAGGGGAAACTGGACGCATCGGGTTCTCCTTTTACCAGTTCTTTGCCGGAAAATTCCATGATGACTTCACCGCTTCCATTGGGTGATATGAAGCTGTCGTGTTTTTCAGCGGTATAGCCGGTCATGGGCTGGAACCAGTGGGTAAAGTGTGTGGCGCCGTTTTCTACGGCCCATTCTTTCATGGCTACAGCTACGGAATTGGCTACGTCCAGTTCCAGGTGGGTTCCATTTTGAATGGTTTTGTGAAGGGCTTTGTATACGTCCTTCGGGAGTTTGTTGCGCATCACTTTGTCGCTGAAAACCAGGCTTCCATATAGTGTGGGAATATCTTTTGGCATATTCACAGCACTCCTTTCGAGATTTATTTTGGGGTATAAATGAGCAAACAAAAAGGGCGCCTTGGATGGGGAATCCAAAGCGCCTTTGCTTTATGGTGAGTAGTATTGCATGGAAAATGGGAAATGTCAAGGGGTATTTGAAAAAAATATGCAGAACGGACGTCACCCGGGCGTGGGAGATGCCCATGCCCGGGTAACTGAGCGTTGGAAGGCGGAAGGAAAATTTTTGTGGATTTTTATGGGATTGACAGAGTGGGGGGAGGAAGGTATAATCGGTTTATCTGGAGAGCATTTCATTTAATCTGCGGCAGGTCTGCCGAAAAATCCAGAAAGTATAAAATTGTATATTGTCGGACGAAAGAGAAAAACGGCAGAAACTGCAGTGTGATGCAAAGTAAAAGTTGATATAAACTGTGTTTTAGTTTATATTATTGGTATAGGATACAGATATCCTGTGGTCTGGTGGTCTGCCTTTTACTTTTTGTCCGGGGAGGAGGTCTATGAAAGGAATTGTACTGACAGCCATGGATGACGAGATCTATGAGGTACTGTCGGATAACGAAATCTTTGCAGATTTATTTAATGGTGCCTTGTTTGGGGGAAATCAGATTATCAGGCCGGATATGCTGGAGCAGGAAAACGAAAAGAAAGTTATGCGTGTAGGAAAGGAAGGCGGAAGGCGGGTAATACTCAGACGAATTCGGGATGTGCAGAAACTGTCCGGACTTCGGGAGAGCTGCCTGGCAGTTGTATTGGCCGCAGAAGGGCAGAGGAATGTACATTATGCCATGCCGGTCCGCTGTATGCTCTATGATGCAATGGATTATACAAGGCAGGTAGAGCGTATGGTAAAAAAGAGAAGAGAGGAGGGAAAGCTGGAAAAGGGAGCAGAGTATCTATCCGGAATGAAGAGGGAAGACAGGCTGCTGCCGGTGATCACGATTGTATTTTATTATGGGGAGGAACAGAGCTGGGATGGGCCGCTGTGTCTTCATGATATGCTGGATATTCCGCCGGAGCTGGAACCGTGGGCAGCGTGTATCCAGGATTACCGGGTTAACCTGGTATGCAGCGGTACGGTGGAGAGCAGTCATTTCAGGACCGGACTTCGGGAGGTCTTTGAACTGCTTCCGCTTCTGAAGGATAAAGAAGGGATGAAAAAATTCCTGGAGACCAGAAAAAGGGAGTTCATGCATCTGGATGCAAAAAAAGGCTGGCTGGTGTCAAAGTTTCTGAATGTTCCTGCTTTGAAGGATTTAAAAGAAAATGAGAAGGGAGAGGTTAATATGTGTACTGCAATTGAGGAGATGCTGGAGGAAAGAGAAACGCAGGGAATTGAGAGGGGAATTGAGAGGGGTATTGAGCAGGGAGAAATACGAGTGAATCAGTTGATTGAAGTATTGCTGCGGCAGTCAGAACGGGATGAGGCTTATAAGCAAATCAAGAGGGCTGTTACGGATCGGGATTATCAGAAGAAGCTGTTTGATAAATATGGTATATAGGAGGATTTATATCCGGACCCACACGGGCTGTATGTCAAAAGGCATCTGCAAAATGAGAGGAGGCTGCAGAAAAGTCCTCCGGAGACCCTCTGATGAAAAAAAATAATTTGGGGATTTACAAACGCGGAGAAATGAGATATAGTAATTCCATAATTTTTGCAGTGTTTCATTTGAAGCAGGCAAAAAGGAATGGAAGAAGTAAAAAGCATATTGGAAAAATAACGACAATGGCGTCGGTAAACCTTATATATCAAGGTTACCGGCGCCTTTTTGATGTGTGGAAAATGTTGTAATTATTCCATAAGTCAGGCAACGCAGGAGGAAAATGTGATGGCAGTAAAGTATGTATTTGTTACAGGCGGCGTGGTGTCGGGATTGGGAAAGGGGATTACAGCGGCGTCACTTGGGCGGCTTTTAAAGGCCAGAGGATATCAGGTGACCATGCAGAAATTTGACCCCTACATCAATGTGGACCCCGGTACTATGAATCCGATCCAGCATGGGGAGGTTTTCGTAACAGATGATGGGACAGAAACGGATCTGGACCTGGGACATTATGAACGGTTTATAGATGAAAGTCTGGATAAGAACTCCAATGTGACCACGGGTAAGATATACTGGTCGGTTCTGCATAAGGAACGCCACGGAGATTACGGCGGCGGGACAGTGCAGGTGATTCCTCATATCACCAATGAGATAAAGGGATGCTTCTACCGAGCTAAGACACCGGATGAAGAGAGAATCGCTATCATTGAGGTGGGAGGAACGGCAGGTGATATTGAGAGCCAGCCTTTTTTGGAGGCAATCCGGCAGTTCCAGCATGATGTGGGACATGAGAACGCGGTTTTGATCCATGTTACCCTGATTCCCTATTTGAAGGCTTCCGGGGAGCTGAAGACAAAACCTACCCAGGCAAGCGTGAAGGAGCTTCAGGGTATGGGACTGCAGCCGGATATTCTGGTGTGCCGGTCAGAATATCCTATTTCCCGGGAAATCAAAGATAAAATTGCGCTGTTCTGTAATGTACCGGGAAGTCATGTACTGCAGAACCTGGATGTGGAATATCTCTATGAAGCACCTCTGGCAATGGAAAAAGAAAATCTGGCTCAGGTGGTTTGTGAATGTCTGCGCCTGCCCTGCCCTGAACCTGATCTGGATGACTGGAAAGCCATGGTTGAAGACCTGCGGCATCCGAATACAGAGGTTGAGATAGCCATTGCAGGTAAATATATACAGCTTCATGACGCCTATTTAAGTGTTGCGGAGGCGTTAAAGCACGGTGGTATCGCAGGGCATGCCAGCGTGAAGATCCGTTGGGTGGATTCTGAAGATATCACGGAGAACAGTTGTGAAGAACTGCTGGGCGGTGTGGATGGAATCCTGGTTCCGGGCGGTTTTGGAACCAGGGGGACAGAAGGAAAAATACTGACAGTGAAATATGCCAGAGAGAACAAGATTCCCTTTTTGGGAATCTGTCTGGGAATGCAGACCGCGATCATTGAATTTGCCAGAAATGTGCTCGGTTATCATGATGCCAACAGCATGGAGCTGAATCCTGATACCCTGCATCCGGTCATTGCGCTCATGCCGGAACAAAACGGAGTGGAGGACTTGGGCGGGACCCTGAGACTTGGGTCTTACCCCTGCAGGCTGAAAAAAGGAACGAAATCCTATTCCCTGTATGGGAAGGAGAAAATCACAGAGCGCCACAGACACCGCTATGAGGTAAACAATGACTACAGGGAGAGGCTGGAGGAGAAGGGAATGACATTGGCAGGCCTTTCACCTGACGGAAGGATCGTGGAGATGATTGAGATCACGGACCATCCATTTTTTATCGGAACACAGGGACACCCCGAATTAAAATCCAGACCGAATCATGCGCATCCCCTTTTTGCGGGACTTGTGTGTGCGGCTGTTGAATATAAGAAAGCAGAGGGATTTGACTATGAGAAAAGATGAAGGACTGTATCGGCAGCAATTTGAACACGACAACTGCGGTATCGGAGCCGTAGTGAACAGCAAAGGCGTTAAGAGCCACAAAACCGTGGAAAATGCATTGAAGATTGTGGAAAACCTGGAGCACAGGGCAGGAAAGGACGCAGAGGGAAAGACCGGTGACGGCGTCGGTATTCTGCTTCAGATTTCTCACAAATTCTTTGAAAAAGCCTGCAAAAAAGAGGGGATTGCGATTGGAGGAGAACGGGAATACGGAATTGCCATGCTGTTCTTCCCCCAGGATGAACTGAAATGCAACCAGGCAAAGAAAATGTTTGAGATCATTGTGGAGAAGGAGGGGCTGGAGTTTCTGGGATACCGCAAAGTGCCTGTATGTTCCCGGGTCCTGGGTCACAAGGCACTGGAGTGCATGCCGAATATAGTGCAGGCATTTATTAAAAAACCGGATCATGTGGAGAAAGGGCTTCCTTTTGACAGAAAACTATATATTGCCCGCCGTGTGTTTGAGCAGAGCAATGACAATACATACGTGGTGTCCATGTCCAGCAGGACCATTGTGTATAAGGGCATGTTTCTGGTAAATCAGCTTCGCACATTTTTCTCGGATCTGCAGGATACGGATTACGAATCAGCCATTGCCATGGTGCATTCACGTTTCAGTACCAATACTAACCCGAGCTGGGAGCGGGCACATCCGAACCGGTTTATTGTGCATAACGGGGAGATCAACACAATCCGCGGAAATGCTGATAAAATGCTGGCAAGAGAGGAGACCATGGCGTCAGATTATCTGAAGAATCAGCTCCACAAGGTGCTTCCGGTGGTGGACACCAGAGGATCTGACTCTGCCATGCTGGATAATACACTGGAATTTCTTGTGATGAACGGCATGGATCTGCCGCTGGCAGTCATGGTGGCTATTCCTGAACCCTGGGCTAACAATAATACGCTTTCCCAGGAGAGAAGGGATTTTTACCAGTATTATGCCACCATGATGGAGCCGTGGGACGGTCCGGCTTCTATCCTCTTTTCCGATGGCGATGTGATGGGCGCCGTTCTTGACAGAAACGGGCTTCGCCCGTCCAGATATTATATTACAAAAAACGGGGATGTTATTCTCTCCTCAGAGGTGGGGGTCATGCCTGTGCCGGAGGAGGAGATCGTACTGAAGGAACGTCTGCATCCCGGCAAAATTCTGCTGGTCGATACGAGAAAAGGACAGATTTTCAGCGATGATGAAATAAAGGAGATTTACGCAAAAAAACAACCTTACGGTGAGTGGCTGGACAGTAACCTGGTGGAACTGCACGACCTGAAGATTCCCAACATCCGGGTGGAGGAGTATGAAGGGGAAGAGCTCACCAGAATGCAGAAGGCATTTGGATATACTTATGAGGACTACAGAAAATCTATTTACAGCATGGCCCTGAATGGTTCTGAGGGGATCGCGGCAATGGGAACAGATACACCACTTGCTGTGCTCTCGCAGAAGCATCAGCCTCTGTTTAACTATTTCAAACAACTGTTTGCACAGGTGACAAATCCGCCGATTGACGCTATTCGTGAAGAAATTGTCACCAGCACCACCGTATATGTGGGAAAAGACGGAAACCTGCTGAAGGAGCAGCCGGAAAACTGCCAGGTATTGAAGGTTAACAATCCGATTCTGACCAATACAGATATGCTGAAGATCAAAAACATGAAGGTGGACGGCTTCAAGGTAGCAGTGGTGCCGATCACGTATTATAAAAGCACCCGTCTGGACAGAGCCATTGACAGGCTGTTTGTGGAGGTGGATAAGGCGTACAAGGATGGTGCCAATATACTGGTTCTCTCCGACAGAGGAATTGATGAGAATCATATGCCGATTCCGTCACTTCTGGCAGTCTCCGCAGTGCATCAGTATCTGGTAAAGACAAAGAAGAGAACATCCCTTGCCATTATTCTGGAATCCGGTGAGCCGAGAGAGGTGCATCATTTCGCAGCACTTCTGGGGTATGGAGCATGTGCGGTCAACCCCTATCTGGCACAGGATACCATAAAGGAGCTGATCAATAATAAGCTTCTGGATAAAGATTATTATGCGGCTGTGGATGACTATAACAATGCCATTCTGCATGGGATTGTCAAGATCGCTTCCAAGATGGGTATTTCCACCATTCAGTCTTATCAGGGATCTAAGATATTTGAGGCGATTGGTATATCAGAGGAAGTGATCGGGAAGTATTTTGCAGGGACTGTGAGCCGCGTGGGCGGAATCACGCTAAAGGATATTGCAGATGATGTGGAGGTGCGCCATTCCAAAGCGTTTGACCCGCTGGGACTGCCAACGAATCTGGAGCTGGAGAGCATGGGAATCCATAAGATGAGGAGTGAGGGGGAGAAGCACCGCTATGATCCCCAGACCATCCATATGCTGCAGGAATCCACAAAACGCGGTGATTACGAAATGTTCAGACAGTATACGGAACTGGTAGACAGGGAACAGAGCGGATATCTGCGGAGTCTGATGGACTTTCGGTATCCGGAAAAGGGAATTCCCCTTGAGGAAGTGGAAAGTGTTGACGATATCGTAAAACGCTTTAAGACAGGTGCAATGTCCTATGGATCTATTTCCGAGGAGGCACATGAGACTCTTGCTGTTGCCATGAATATGCTGCATGGCAAATCCAATACCGGTGAGGGCGGAGAGAGTGATGAGCGTCTGGACAGTGCGGGAAGTGCTGTGGACCGCTGTTCCGCGATCAAACAGGTGGCATCCGGGCGTTTTGGCGTTACCAGCCGTTATCTGGTAAGTGCAAAGGAGATTCAGATTAAAATGGCGCAGGGAGCAAAGCCCGGCGAGGGAGGACACCTGCCTGCAAGGAAAGTCTATCCCTGGATTGCAAAGACCAGGCATTCCACGCCCGGCGTAAGCCTTATCTCTCCCCCGCCGCATCATGATATCTATTCCATTGAGGATCTGGCAGAGCTTATCTATGACTTGAAAAATGCCAATAAATATGCCAGGATATCCGTGAAACTGGTGTCTGAGGCAGGTGTGGGAACCGTGGCAGCAGGTGTGGCAAAAGCCGGTGCGCAGGTGATCCTGATCTCCGGATACGACGGCGGTACCGGAGCAGCGCCGCAGAGTTCTATCCATAATGCAGGGCTTCCCTGGGAGCTTGGTCTTGCTGAGACTCATCAGACACTTCTTAAAAACGGGCTTCGCAACCGGGTTGTGATCGAGACGGACGGCAAGCTGATGAGCGGTCGTGATGTGGCAGTGGCAGCACTGCTGGGCGCGGAGGAGTTTGGATTTGCAACTGCCCCCCTGGTGACCATGGGATGTGTCATGATGCGTGTCTGCAATCTGGATACATGCCCTGTCGGTGTGGCTACACAGAACCCGGAGCTGAGGAAACGTTTTAAGGGCAGACCGGAATACGTGGTAAACTTTATGCGTTTTATAGCAGAGGAACTGCGGGAGTACATGGCAAAACTGGGTGTCCGTACACTGGATGAAATGGTAGGACGCACGGACCTGCTGAAAGTGAAGGAGAATGCCGAGAATCCAAAGGCTTCTCAAATTGATTTAAGTGCAATTTTGAATAATCCGTATATGAAAAAAGGCGCAAAGGTCACATTTGATCCGGCACAGGTGTATGACTTTAAGCTGGAAGAGACAAAGGATGAAAAGGTGCTGCTGAAAAAGCTGGGAAAAGCGGTTGAGAAAGGTGAGAAAGCCGGTGTGGAGATCCAGGTGACCAACACGGACAGGGCATTTGGAACTATTCTGGGTGCGGAGATCACAAGGCAGCATAAGGACGGACTTCCCGAGGATACCATAACTGTTTCCTGTAATGGAGCCGGAGGGCAGAGCTTTGGAGCATTTATTCCAAAAGGACTTACCCTGACGCTGTGCGGGGACTGTAATGACTACATGGGCAAGGGTCTGTCCGGTGGAAAAATTGTACTGTATCCGCCGAAAAAAAGAAACTATAAGGCAGATGAAAATATTATTACCGGTAATGTTGCACTCTATGGGGCGACCAGCGGAACTGCTTATATCGGCGGTGTGGCAGGGGAACGTTTTGCGGTCCGAAACTCAGGCGCCTGTGCTGTAGTAGAGGGCGTGGGAGAGCACGGCTGTGAATATATGACCGGTGGACGTGTGGTCGTGCTGGGAAAAACGGGCAAGAACTTTGCTGCAGGAATGAGCGGTGGTATTGCCTATGTGCTGGACGAGAAAAATGATCTGTACAAAAATTTGAATAAAGAAATGATTTCCATTGAAAAGGTGGAGACAAAGCCGGATATTCAGGAGCTGCACCATATGATCAAAGCTCATGTGGAGGCTACCGGCTCCGGGAAGGGACAGGAAGTGCTGGCGCATTTTCAGGAGTATCTGCCTAAATTCAAAAAGATCATTCCGGATGACTATAAAAAGATGACCACTCTGGCTGCGAGAATGGAAGAGCAGGGTATGTCGCCGGAACAGGCAAAACTGGAAGCGTTTAACGAGAATTTTAGTCAGAAAGGGGCAGAGTAAGTCATGGGAAAGCCTACAGGATTTTTAGAATATAACAGAGAAAATGCCCGGATGGAGGAGCCAAAAGAGAGGATTAAGCATTTCAGAGAATTTAAAAAATATCTGTCCAGAGAAGAACAGCAGAAACAGGGGGCGCGCTGCATGGAGTGCGGCATTCCCTTCTGTCAGTCAGGTGCTATATTGGGAGGTATGGCTTCCGGGTGTCCGCTGCACAATATGGTGCCTGAGACAAATGATCTGGTATATACAGGAAACTGGGAACAGGCATATCTGCGCCTTTCAAAAACACATAGTTTTCCGGAATTTACGTCCAGAGTATGCCCTGCGCTGTGTGAGGCTGCATGTACCTGTAACCTCAACGGGGAGCCTGTGGGGACTAAGGAAAATGAACACGCCATCATTGAGACGGCATATGAAATGGGATGGGTAAAGCCACAAATTCCAAAAGTGAGGACAGGAAAAAAGGTGGCTGTCATCGGAAGCGGGCCCTCGGGTCTGGCGGCTGCACAGCAGCTCAACCGGAGAGGACATCAGGTGACTGTGTTTGAAAGGAACGACAGAATCGGAGGGCTGCTGCGCTACGGCATTCCGAACATGAAGCTGGATAAGTCTGTAATTGACAGAAGAGTGAGGCTGATGGAGGAAGAGGGCGTTGTCTTCAAAACGGGCGTGGATGCAGGGAAGGATATTAAGGCGTCCGAGCTGCAAAAAGAGTATGACAGGGTTGTGCTCTGCTGCGGGGCTTCCAACCCCAGGGATATAAAAGTTCCGGGAAGAGATGCGGGTAATATTTATTTTGCAGTGGATTTTCTTACTTCCGTGACAAAGAGTCTGCTGGATTCTGATTTAAGGGATAATAAGTTTATATCTGCAAAGGGAAAACATGTGCTGGTGATCGGCGGCGGCGACACGGGAAATGACTGCGTGGGAACAGCCATCCGTCTGGGTGCGAAATCTGTGACACAGCTTGAAATGATGCCGAAGGCGCCTGATACAAGGGCTGACAGCAATCCCTGGCCCCAGTGGCCCCGCGTCTGTAAGACGGATTACGGACAGCAGGAGGCGATCGCTGTGTTCGGGCATGACCCCAGGATATATCAGACAACAGTGACGGAGTTCCTTAAGGATGAAAAAGGGGATGTGCAGAAGGCTGTGACCGTTAAGCTGGAGAGTAAGAGAGATGAGAAGACAGGCCGCATGAATATGGTTCCTGTTAAGGGGACAGAGGAGGTAATCGAGGCACAGCTTGTCCTGATCGCAGCGGGATTTCTGGGGAGCCAGAAGTATGTGACGGAAGCCTTTCGCGTGTCTGTGAACGAGAGGAGCAATGTGGCCACAAAGCCGGGCGAGTATGAGACCAGTATACCCGGTATATTCACTGCGGGGGATATGCACAGGGGGCAGTCCCTGGTCGTCTGGGCTATCCGGGAAGGACGGAAGGCGGCAGAGGCAGTGGATGCCTCGCTGATGGGGTATTCTAATCTGTAGATAGTATGTAAATGATTCTGTGAAACGCCGCACCGGGAACGGCAGTATACCCGGTGCGGCATTATATTTCTGCAGACTGCTGATTTTCTCATTTTTTTATTGTATCAGTGGGCCTGCTGTGTTATGATAAATGCATCTGAAAGGACGTTTTACTTCTTGCCGTAGGTAAGTACGGTGTCATACATCGCTTCTATATTTTCGCGTTTCGCATTGTCAATACTTCCATTTGTATCAAAAATATACCCGCCGCCTGGGGCACAGGTGTCTATGAGTGATTTGCAGGCGTCAATGACCTGCTGTCTGGTTCCGTGTTCCAGCAGATAAATGGACATGTTGCCGGAGATGCATGCCGTATTGCCCAGGACCTTTTTCGCCTGTGCCATATCCACACTCTCAAAGTGATAAATAACCTTGCCGGCCGGAACGTCCGCAAGCTGTTCCAGGCGGCTGTTGTATTTTCCTTCTGTGTAGATAAAAGGCGTGACACCCATATCTATGAGAGCGAGCATGATCTTTTTCAGCGGATTCCAGTAAAGTTTTTCATATTGTTTGGGGCTCATGAATCCGTCCATGCCTTTGTGGAGCGGGAAGAAGACACGTTTCACAGGGAGGGGAGCAGTTTTAAAATACCCGTAGGAGGCTATCTGTATGTCTGCCAGCATATCACAGGCCTTTTCTATCATGTCCGGGCATTCAATCTGGTCCGTAAGCGCTCCCAGGGTTCCCCTGTAATAATCCCCGATAATATCAAAGGGAGCTTCCCCGACTCCTGTCATCATAGGAGGGATTCCCATGGCTGCAATCCGGGCTGAGAGGGCATTGCTGGCCGCAGCAGCTTTTGCATCCTCTTCCCCAATCTTCGCCAGAATGGAAAACGCCTCCTGTACATCCGGGGAATAGAAGGAAGCCAGGGGTGTGGTGCTCAGTACAATGGAAGGAACAAAGTGAATGCCGGAAAGGCCCTTCAGATTGGGAAACGCGCGCGGGATGTATTTGCGCAGGGTAAATCCCATAAAATCATTGATAAACTCCGGATATTCATCCTGAGACATATATTCGTGTTCGATCACCTGATGGGTGGAAAAGTCAGGCACTCTTGTTCCGGGCCTTCCGGGCCAGTCAATCATGGTGGAACCGGCAAGTTCGTTGGACCTGCCGCTGGTGAATGCCAGGTGGATGTCTGCATCGGGCTGGAAATCCTGATAGAAGCGGAGGATACACTGAGATGCTTTTTCGTAGTCATACATGCTGTCACGGAAGGTACCGCCATAGAGGAAATAGGGAAGTGCGCTGTTGAAGGGGGCGAATGGAACCCTGTCACCTTCCTGCAGTGCAATGGCATCGTCTACCCTTTTGATACGTTCCCGGAACAAGTCCTGAGGGTTTTGTGATGATGAGGGTGTTTCATTAGTCATAGAGACTCCTTTCCCACATTTTATCTGCTTTTTGTGGAAAACCATGTCCATTTGGCAGTAGAATGTGTATAAACAGGTTCCGTGCAAAGTTTATAACTTTATTATAATAAATTGTATGGAAAAGTAAATGGAAACAGGCGTTTTTGCTTGCATTTTTACCGGCTGAATGATATGGTTTGCGGGCATGTACAGATAACAGGAGGATACAGTATGGATAAATATCAGATACTGAAAAAATATTTTGGTTACGATACATTTCGGGAGGGGCAGGAGCCGCTGATCGACAGTATTTTGTCCGGAAGGGACGTACTTGGGATATTGCCGACAGGTGCCGGAAAATCACTCATATATCAGATTCCGGCTATGCTTATGGATGGCATTACGTTGGTGATCTCGCCTCTGATCTCTTTAATGAAGGACCAGGTGGGGTCTCTGAATCAGGCGGGGATTCATGCGGCTTTTCTGAACAGTTCACTGACAACTGGCCAGTATTATAAGGCACTTGAGCTTGCCAGGCAGGGGAGATATCCGATTATTTATGTGGCACCGGAGAGGCTGGTGACAGAGGAATTTCTGGATTTTGCCCTTCATGCAAAGATTGCTATGGTGGCTGTCGATGAAGCGCACTGCGTTTCCCAGTGGGGGCAGGATTTTCGACCAAGTTATCTGAAAATCGTAGAGTTTATTAAGAAACTGCCCAAAAGGCCGGTGGTGAGTGCCTTTACTGCTACGGCCACCAGGGAGGTGCGGGATGATATTATGGATATTCTGTTGCTGGAAAATCCAAAGGTCCTGACCACAGGATTTGACAGACCCAACCTGTATTTTGGAGTGCAGTCTCCGAAGGATAAGTATGGAGTGCTGAAAAATTATCTGGAGATGCATCCGGGAGAATGCGGCATTGTGTACTGTCTCACCAGAAAAGGGGTGGAGGAGGTGTGCGGGAAACTTAAGGAAGATGGATTTTCCGTTACACGGTACCATGCAGGCCTTGGGGACGCGGAGAGAAAGAAGAACCAGGACGATTTTATATATGACAGGTATCAGATCATTGTGGCGACAAACGCGTTTGGTATGGGAATTGACAAGTCAAACGTGAGATTTGTAGTGCATTACAATATGCCGAAGAACATGGAGAGCTATTACCAGGAGGCAGGACGTGCCGGGCGTGACGGGGAGCCGGCGGAATGCATTTTACTCTATGGGGGACAGGATGTTGTGACAAACCAGCTCTTTATTGACAACAGCCAGGAGAACCAGGAGCTGGACCCGGTGGCCCGGGAGCTGGTGGCAGAGCGGGACAGGGAGAGGCTTCGTAAGATGACATACTACTGTTTTACCAATGAGTGTCTGCGGGATTACATACTGCGGTATTTTGGAGAGTATGGGGAAAATTACTGTGGGAACTGCTCCAATTGTCTGAGCCAGTTTGAGTCCGTGGATGTGACGGAGATTGCCAGAGCGCTTGTTGGATGTGTGAAAAGCAGCAGGCAGAGATATGGGGTAAACGTTATTATTGACACTGTACACGGTGCGAATACGGCAAAAATCAGGAATTACAGGATGAATGAAAATCCCAATTACGGGGAACTGGCAAAAGTTCCGTCATATAAATTGAGACAGGTTATAAATTATCTGCTGCTGAATGAGTTCCTCACGGTTACCAATGATGAGTATGCGATTGTGAAGCTGACGGCAAAATCGGAAGAGGTTCTGGGTGATGAGGCGCAGATCACTATGAAAATGGCAAAGGAACAGGAGCATCAGGCAAAGGAGAAGAAGGAGAAAAAGAGCAGAAAAGGAATTGCAGCCGGGCTTGCCGGAGCTGATTTTACCGAGGCAGATGAACAGCTCTTCGAGGTGCTGCGCAGTCTTAGGATGGAGATAGCAAGGGAGGAGAAGGTGCCGCCTTATATTGTCTTCTCTGACAAGACATTGACGCATATGTGCATTGTAAAACCAAGAACCAGGAGTGCAATGTTGACGGTTACCGGCGTCGGAGAATTTAAATATGAAAAGTACGGGGAGCGTTTTGTGGCATGTATCAGGGAGCATGTGCCGGATGACGGCGAAAATGAAGATGTGACAGGGGCAGGAATTGTTGGAGAGGAAGCGGGAATCTTTATAGAAAATAGTATGGATGATGAGGGGAAAGGTACTGAGAAAAAGAAGGGAAAGGCAAAAGGAAAACAGGAATTTTCTCTGACAAAAGATATGGAGCAGGCGTTTCCGTTTGCCGATAAGATGACACTCAGCGAGCTGGTTGCTAAGTTGAATGAACTGCGTGATGAAAGCACCATGAAGCGTCTGACAAATAAGGCGGTGCAGCAGAAACTGCTGGATGAAGGATATCTGGAAACATTTGGATTCCGGGGGATTCCCATGCAGCGTGCTTCTGAGAAAGGAAAAGAAATGGGAATCACTGCCGAGAGACGTGTAAGTGAAAAAGGAAATGAATATGATGTGCTGTATTATTCTGCAGAGGCACAGAAAACATTGCTGGAGATGATAAAGAATGGGTTAAAGTAAGGGGTAAAAATACGTCTTTTGTGAGTGGTTAGGGAATTTAATTAAGTTTGTTTAACCTCTTTCGCAAACAAATGACATGAAAGTATAAGAAATAAAGTGAATATTACAAATTTGCAAAAATTAAGAAATAATTAATTTGATTGTTAATGGTTTTGTTGACAAAAGTAGTCAAAAATTATATAATAAATTAATGCAGAAGTTCAGGTAATTGCGGCATATAAGCAGCATTTAACACAATATATATAGTACAGCCAGTTAATGCAGTTTTGCTGTTTTATCCGCGGATTTCACCCATAGTAAGGTGCAAGGTATGTGGGTGGCAAATAAAAAAAGATGGAGGGATTCACGGATGTTGAAAAGGTTGAGAGAAAATCGAAAGAGTAAAAAGGGTTTTACTCTGGTGGAATTGATTGTTGTTATTGTTATTATTTTGGTTTTGGCGGCGGTTATGGTGCCGAGTGTAACGAAATATGTTGCTAAGGCAAATCAGGCTAATTGTAAGTCTGATGCAGCGTCACTTTTGGTACAGCTTCAGGCAGATGTAGCAGAACATTATAGTGATGAAAAAAAGGCGACTGTAGCTTTTAAGTTTGTAGATGTTGGTGACATTAAAGTGTCAAGTACAGCGATAGCAAGTGTAACTGCTAATTCAAAGTCATATCACGCTGAAGAAAAAGATGGTGATATTACGAGTTTTCAATACCAAAACGGCAAATATTATATAACATGGACACCAGGTGCTGGTTGGGTAGGTAGTTGGGAAAATACGACAAGTACGGATTAAGAGTGCATGATTTGAAAATATGTCGTAAGAAGGAGGTTTCATAATTTAAATGAATATAGATTATGAAACACTCACCCAAAAAATAAAATTCCGCAGACTACTAAAAATTTCCCTACTAACGCTCCTAATCAGCATAGCTGTTCTTGCACCAGCGCTATGGTATTGGGAACAATCGATTCAAATGCGGTCTGCATTTAGAAGCGCCAAAAATGTGCTCCTGAACACAGAATTGCTCTCCATCCAATATAGTGGTTTGGAGGAGCCGCTTTTAGACAGTTCCCGTGAAAGCGGTATGTCAAAGGAAGCGGAAGAGGAAGTGAAGAGTTATTCCGGAGTGGAAGGTGAGATTCATCTCATCTCCTGGGATAAGGCCAAATGCCGTGTGCTGAGCATGACATATCAGGAGGGAAAGTATTTAGTTATCTACGAAGCAGATGACAAGGATTCCGGAACATGGACAATTTACCGGAAGACCCGACAATATGAAAATCAATAACAGGAGGGGATTTCGTTTGGTATAAACCAGGTGAAATCCCTTTTTGTCATTTACAGGCACACAGGCGCGATTTTGTTCGGAATTGTCTTTTTAGGAGGATGAATATTGATGTACAATAAAAATAACTTCATCCTTCTAAAAAAATAATTTGGAACAAAGAGGCTGATATGGATGTATATAATAGTTATCCGGCAATGATTGCTGTAGTGATATTCTTTATGGGAACCTGCATATTTTCTTTTCTGAACGTGATCATCTACCGTGTTCCCAGAAAAATGGATTTTGTCAAAGGACATTCCTTCTGTCCTTCCTGCCGCCACCAGTTGGGGGCTTTGGATCTGATTCCTCTGTTCAGTTATATTTTCCTGGGCGGAAAGTGCCGTTACTGTAAGAAGAAAATAGGTGCCAGGGATACGCTCATTGAACTGTTCGGCGGCGCGGCGGCCCTGTTCTGCGGCTGGTATTATAAGGAAAAACCGGCTGCCGGATTGACCGTGTTCCTGTTTTTCTGTATTCTGACTGTAGTGACATTTATGGATATGGACACCATGGAAATAGAGGACGGGTGCTGGATTGCCGTATACATACTGGCAGCGGCAGCCTGTTTTACAATGCCGGAAACATCTCTTATCTCAAGGCTTATAGGAATTGTCTGTGTAAGCGTCCCCATGCTTCTTCTGACTTTAGCCATACCGGGAGCTTTCGGCGGCGGAGATATGAAGCTGATGGGTGCCTGCGGCGCGTTTCTGGGGTGGAAGATCACACTGATATCCACAGTGCTGGCTGTATTGGCTGGTGGAATATGGGGAATCTGGCTGCTGATAGGTAAGAAAAAGGACAGGAAGGACCATTTTGCATTCGGCCCGTTTCTGTGTATGGGAATGGCTGTGGGAGTTTTGTATGGGGAACAGATTATTTCCTGGTATCTTGGATTTTTAATTCTGTAAATGGGAGGCCGCGTTATGGCACAATACAAATATAAGGCAAGAACTTTAGAGGGCAAGGTAATAAAAGGTATCATGACCGTGGCGGATGACACGGAGCTTCAGCAGAAACTGCATGAGCAGGATGCCTTTCTGCTGTCCGCCAAAGCTGTTAAGAGTTCAAAGGGGATGCGGCAGTTTAAGCCAAAGGTTCTGGCAGATTTCTCCAGACAGATGGGGACTCTGATTGCGTCCGGTGTTACTCTGGTCAGGGCTTTGAATATTATGGCGAACGGCGAATCCGTAAAGCCGAAGGAGAGAGGCGTCTATGAGGATATCCTCAGACAGATTCGCCAGGGTATTGCCCTTTCCGATGCTATGGAGGCACAAAACGGGGCATTTCCGCCTCTGATGATATATATGTATCGTTCCGCAGAGACCAGCGGTAATCTGGATAAAGTCTCCATGCAGATGGCGGAGCACTACGAGAAAAGCCACAAGCTCAACGCCAAGATTTCCAGCTCCATGACATACCCCAAAATACTGGGGGTTATGGTGGTGGCAGTTGTTCTGATCTTGACCAAATTCGTTCTGCCCCAATTTGCAGAGCTGTTCGCCCAGATGGATGAACTTCCCTTATCCACCAGGATACTGATGGGATTCAGTGACCTTCTGCAGGAACACTGGATTCTGGTATTGATAGCTGTGATCCTCCTGGTGGTCGGAGTCAGAGCGCTGATGCTCATTCCGAAAGTGCGTATGAAATGGCATAGATTCAAGCTCTGGGTGCCTCTGTTCGGAAAGCTGCAGAAGACAATCTGTACGTCCAGATTTGCCAGAACTTTAAGTTCCCTGTATTCCGCAGGTATCCCTATTGTATCGGCACTGCAGATTGCCAGAAAGACAATCGGAAATGATTACATAGATGCCCAGTTCGACCAGGTGATCCCCTTTGTGCGGGCAGGAAATAATCTGAGTGACGGCCTGGACCTGATTGATGGATTTGTAAGAAAATTATCGGATTCCATAAGAGTGGGTGAGGAGACAGGAAGCCTGGATTCCATGCTTTCCTTTACTGCGGATTCCATGGAATACGATGCAGATATGGCTATAAGCAAAATGGTCTCTTATGTGGAGCCCATCATGCTCCTGATCATGGGTGTAGTTGTGGCATTTGTTATGGTTTCCGTATTCAGTGCCCTTTACGGTTCTTATGACTCCATTGCAGGCATGTCTTAGAAAGGGGAAACAAAATGCTGACAGTCTATTTATCAAACAAATATATCAGGATCGTCACAGGCGAATCCTCCTCCGGAAAGGTTAATATCCGGGGGATGTACTATACAATAGATACCACAGGATGCCTGGTAAACGGCTCCATTGTGGATGAAGAAGCCCTGCTGGATATCCTGAAGGAACAGTGGGAAATGCAGAATCTGCCGAAAAAGGATGTGTATCTGGTGCTGGACAGCAGCCAGTTCAACTCCAAAGTTGTTCAGGTTCCGGTGATGAATGAAAAGAAAATGATGGAATATCTGAGCCGTGAATTTACGGATGTGGGGAGAATCTCCAATCCTGTTTACGGCTATTTCCCGTTGAATGGGACGGATAAAAAAGCGAAGATCAGACAGATATTTGCCATGACAGTGCCCAGGGACTATGCCCTGCAGTTCTCTCAGCTTTTCGCAAAGCTGGGGGTAAAGCTTTCAGGCATTGAATGTGCCAACGGAGCCATGATAAGGCTTCTGGAAAAAATGGTGCAGTTAAAGGGGAAGACCTGTATTGTCCAGTTTGTGGATGAGATGAACCTGACCAATGCGCTGCTGGTAGATGGAAAATATGAGACCTTTAACAAAAAACGTCTCTTCTCAGAACCGGGAACTCCGGGATACGCAGTGGAGACTGCCAGGGCAGCCAACAACCTGATGCAGTTCGCAAAAGCTCAGAATATCCCCCAGAAAATTACGGACGTGTACATTGCCGGACTGACAGATGAGGATTATGCGGTCTATGAGGACGGGATTGCCCAGATCAACCCGGAACTGGGCGTGGAACAGTTGGAGACGGGCGGAAGTTTTGTCTACTCAAAGACGGATGACCCGTATATCAGCTTCGCAAATTTTGCGCTGGCCATAGGCGGTATGCTGAAAACAGACCCCAGGGGCAATATTGTCACCCAGCTAAAATATACGCCGGAACAGATAGAAAAGAGAAAAGCGAGAAGAAAGATCACCATACCTGTGGGAGCCGTTGTGGGTGTGCTGGTACTGGCGTCCCTGATTTTTCTGGTGAGAAAGATCATGCTGGGCAGTGAACTGAAGGCGCTGGAGGAATACAATCAAAGGGAATCCGTACTTGAGGCCTGTGAGGAATATGATGCGGCTCAGGAGAGAATGTCCGCCATTTCTGCCATTCATACAGGCATGGAATCTCTGGGAGATGAGATTGGTGAGTATCCCCTTGTGGACAGCTCTGTAGAAGCTGTGATCACATCCTGCGCGGAAGGGCTTGTCTCCGCGGAGATCAGTTCTTATGATTCCACCACAGGAATTCTAAGCTTTAATACCAGTGCCGGGAATGTAGAGCAGATCAACCGGTTCATTGAACTTCTCATGGAGGAGGAGATATTTGCGTCTGTGGATTACACGGGATATTCACAGAACCAGGACGGAGACTGGAGTGTAAATGTAAACTGCACCATGGCTCCGGTACAGGGGGAGGCGGAAGAATGACACTGAAAGTGACGGAGAGAGATAAAAAAATTCTGATCGTGCTGGGAATCGTTCTCGTTATCCTTGGCCTGACAGTCGGCATTCTTATGCCGCTTGCGGAGGATACCCAGGAACTCAGTGAGAAGATCACAGAGGCAGAGATAGAGAAACAGGAAAAAGAGATGAAGGTGGTCTCGCTGCCGGGGATCAGAACCAGGGAGGAGCAGTCCCAGAAAGACCTTGCAGCTATGCAGGACAAATACTACCCGGTGATGAAGAGTGTGGAGATTGACCGTATGATGACCAATACTGCAGTGAACTGCGGCATTCAGGTCACCAATATGGACATTAAAATGCCGGATTTTACTGTTTACACCACGCTTCCCAATTACTCGGATCTTGTATACGGAACAGAGCAGGAAAACAGTGAAAATACCGCATTTGACGGCATGTATACAGCCAGCCTGACCATGAATATGACCGGTTCCAGAGAGAACCTGCAGGCCATGCTGGATGTGACGGTCAGCCAGAACCCCAGACAGAGAGTAACGGATTTTTCATGGCAGAAGAATCAAAAAGAGGGCAGCAGCGAATATACATTAAGTATGTCAGTTGAAATATATATGTACGAGGACGTTGAGACGTATGTGCAGAAACAGCTTTTAGGCGCTGTTCTTGGAGATGCGGAGGCAGAAGAGAGCAGTGAGACTGAGGAATAGTAGGAGTTAGCATGGACAATAATATCAGAAATGTTCGTATCGGAGATGTTTTAAAAGAATATGGATATGTCACAGAAGAACAGATAGATGCGGCACTGGCCTATCAGAAGGAACACAAGGGAGTGAGGCTGGGAGCTGCCCTGACAGATATGGGATTTATTTCAGAGGAGCAGCTTTTGGAGGCGCTTTCCACACTTCTGCAGGCGCGTATTATTGATATTTCCACCATAGAGGTGGATGTGGAGGCAGTACAGAAGATTCCGAGGCAGCTTGCGGAAAAATACGATATGCTGGCTGTAAAACAGGCCGAGGGCGTGCTGACCATTGTATTAAATGACCCGCTGAACTTCTACGCTATTGAGGATATCCGGCAGCTCACAGGCATGCAGCTTGAAATCTGTTTAAGCGGACTTTCCAGCCTCAGAAATGCCATAGGATACTATTACAGTGAGGTGGAAGCCAGAAAAGCAGCCAGTGTGGCGAACGAACAATTTGAGGATCTGGCACTCACGGATGAATTTAATATTGAGGAGGAGGGGGATGACGATACACCGATCATCAACCTGCTCAGCCGGCTGATCGACAGGGCGTATAATACCAATGCATCGGATATTCATATTGAGCCGTTTGAGGATAAGACCACGGTTCGTATGCGTATCGATGGTGTCATTGTTGAGTTTGTGACTCTGCAGAAAAACCTTCATGCTTCTCTGATCGCCAGGATCAAGATTCTGGGAAATATGGATATTGCAGAGAGAAGGATTCCGCAGGACGGGCATTTCCGTATGAAGGTTGCAGGGGAATATGTGAATATCCGTGTTTCCGTGATCCCTACCGTATTTGGGGAGAAGGCAGTGCTTCGTCTTCTGGCGAACAATTCCAACATTGATTATCCGGAGACCTTCGGTATGCATGAGGAGGATTATAAGAAGCTGAAATCCATGCTGGGGTCACCAAACGGGATCATTTATTTTACAGGCCCGACAGGGTCAGGCAAGACAACGACCCTTTATATGATACTTTCGGAGCTGTCAAAACGGGCGGTGAATATTTCAACCATAGAGGACCCGGTGGAGAAGAATCTTCCGAAGATCAATCAGATGCAGGTAAATAATCAGGCAGGACTGACATTTGAGGCAGGGCTTCGGGCGCTGCTTCGTCAGGACCCGGATATTATCATGGTCGGTGAGACCAGGGATGTGGAGACGGCATCTATTTCCGTGCGTTCGGCCATCACAGGACATCTGGTATTTTCCACTTTACATACAAATGACGCGTCATCCTCTGTCATCCGTCTGGAGGACATGGGACTGCAGCCCTATATGGTGGCAAACTCCCTGGTTGGTATTATAGCCCAGAGGCTTATGCGAAAAGTATGCCCCGACTGCGGGGAGGAGAGCATTCCCACAGCGGAGGAGAGGAGAATACTGGGAACGGATATTAAAAAAATCATGCACCCAAAGGGCTGTCCCCAGTGTAATTATACAGGTTACAAAGGCAGGGTTGCAATACATGAGGTTCTCATGATAGACAGACAGGTGCGGCAGATGATCATGGACGGTGCCTCCGCGGAGGCAATCCAGGATTACGCTGTGGAGAACCAGAATATGAAGACACTGAAGGATGCCGGCCTTAAGATGGTGGAGGACGGAGTCAGCAGTGTGGAAGAGTTGAGAAAAGTGGCTTACTATAAATAGCAGAAATGAAAATGGAGGATAAAAGAATGTACGACCTGAATCAGCTGATCATGATGGGAAGGGAAGAGAAGGCTTCTGACCTTCATATTTCTGCGGGAATGCCGCTTATGATGCGTGTCCACGGTAAACTGGAGCAGACATTGGTCCAGCCGGATGAACAGGAGACAGAGGTTATGCTGTACGGGCTTCTGGATGAAAACCAGAAGACACGTCTGGCAGAAGGGTATGATATTGATTTTGCCCTGGAGACACCGGACCACAACAGGCAGAGGGTCAATGTTTTCAGGCAGCAGGGAAAGATTGCCGCCACGATCCGTCTGCTGAACAGTCACATTCCCACATTGGAAGAACTGCATATGCCGAAGATTCTGTACAAACTGGCTGAGGAGCCCAGGGGCCTGATTCTGGTCACAGGACCTACAGGCAGCGGTAAGTCTACCACACTGGCCGCTATGATCGAACATATCAATCAGACCAGGGCAGAACATGTGATCACGATTGAGGACCCTATCGAGTACACGTATCAGAGCAAAATGGCCCTGATCCATCAGAGGGAGACGGGAAGAGATGTTGTGGATTTTGCCTCTGCACTGCGCAGTGCGCTGCGTGAGGACCCGGATATTATCCTTGTGGGTGAGATGCGTGATTATGAGACCATTATGGCAGCGCTTACTGCCGCTGAGACAGGACATCTGGTTCTGTCTACGCTCCATACAACAGGTGCGGCGCAGACCATTGAGCGTGTCATTGACGCCTGTCCGGCAGGCAGCCAGAACCAGGTAAGAACGCAGCTTGCCGGTGTTTTGAAAGGGGTTATCACACAGTGTCTTATGCCTGTGGATGACGGGACAGGAAGGATTGCGGGAACCGAGATCCTGCTGGGCACAGATGCCATCACGAACCTGATCCGTGAGAATAAGAGCCACCAGATGGGAAGTATGATGCAGTCCGGCGGTGCTACAGGAATGCATACGCTGAATATGGATTTGATGAGACTGGTGCGTGAAGGATATATAAAGAAAGAATCAGCGCTTCAGTATACGAATGATAAGAGGGATTTGGAACAGTATTTCTAGAGCGTGTTTCAGACGTATTTCAGACGTATTTCTGCACATGTGGTTCCCGGTGAAGACAGCGGGGGCGGGTTGGAATAAGGAATGAGTGGATTATATGGAAAAAGGGGTATTGCACGGGAATATTGATAAAAACAGAAAAGGCGGGAATAAAAACCAGGGTGGATATACGCTGGTTGAACTTATTGTGGTCATTTGCATTGTGCTGATACTGGCTGGAGGGGCAGTGTTTGGTGTGATGACGTGGATACGGTGGTCGCAGTTCAAGGAGCAGAATGAGTATGCGAAGACGCTTTTCAGTGCGGCGCAGAATCAGTTGACAGAGTACAGTGAGAATGGACGTCTTGATAAATTCCGGAGAGTGCTGGCCTCAGACGGCGGCTATAAAAACAAGGTTAATGTAAAAGATTTGTTTTACAGTGAAGAGGAAGGCAGTGAAGCCTATGAGAAGAGACTGGATCTTCTCTGGCCGGCAAGTGCCGGCAAGACAGACAAGGAAAAATACAGAGGTGAAATCTGTTATCTGAAGGGCAACGGGGAAACCTATAAGCAATATCAGGAGTATAAGGCCGGAAAGGGAGAAAAACCGGATGAGGAGATTCTTGCCCTTTACGACCTGCTTCTGCCCTATGTATATGACTCGTCTATTTTAAATGCGGCAGTCTGCGTAGAGTTTACTCCGGAAGAAGGTCAGGTTTTTTCTGTTTTATATAGTAATCAAAACGATGATTTTGAATATAACAGCAGTAATCATGCAAAAAGGGGAACTGTAGATATCACCAACCGTGAGACGAGTGTGAGAAAAGAGCGGATGGTAGGGTATTACGGTGTGGATTCCCTGGCCGTTGCAACTACGCCTAAGGCGGAACAGCCGTCAATCAAAAAGGTAAAGCTTAACAATGAGGGGACCCTTAACCTTTCCTTTATGGTAACAAATAAAGATGGAAATGCTGTCACGAATATGGATTACACAATCCTGGTGCTTGACAAAGATACAGACAATGATAAGGAAACACAGCGGCTTAAAATTGTACTGGATGGCAGAAAACTTACCAAAAAAGAGAATACGTCGGAACCTATAACATGCAGTGTGACCCGGTATGATACTGACGGGAAAGAGTGGACTACCAGTGATTACCCCATGCTTGCCTGGCTGGAGAATGAAAACACGGTACGTCTGATCCTGGACGCCGCAGATTTAAGTGCTGCCACCTATTATTATAATGAGCTTTATGGCAGCTACCAGGATAACCCGAAGACGACCCCGATTTTAGATAATCTGAAAAATACATATAGTTTTCACAGATTCTGTGTGGATACAGAAAACATACTCTGTAAAGTGAAGGGAGTAGGAAAAGATTATAAGCCTACGGCTGTGAGAAAAAGCAATGTATCCCATACATATTTTGGGGAATATACAAAAAAAAGCAGCAGTGGGACTGAAAAGGTCACATATACACTTAAAAATGCACGACATCTTTATAACGTACGCTATGTGGAGGATTTTACTCCTAAAAAAGCTGTGAGTGGTGCAGCGGACAGGGAGTGCACCTATCAGCTTGCAGAGAACATAAACTGGCAGAAATTTATTAAGGACGGATATCTGTATGATACAGATAATATTTACAAAAAGAAGGATTGGAATTCTCTTACGGCACAAGTGACGCCTGTCAAGGATACAGCCACGCCTTTTCCGTCAGTTGGGACCTTGAAAAGCACATCTGTTTTAGAAGGTGCAGATGAGAAGACAAATACGATCAGCGGACTGATCATAAAGGAAGATGCGAACAGCAGCACAGCTGTTTATGGTACTGAGATTAATAATGGCAAAGACGGCAAGAGTACAATACAGTATATAAAAAATGGTCCGGCTGGTTTGTTTGTAAAGAACGAAGGTAAGATCACCAATATGGTACTGGACCAAATCTCAGTGGAGGGAAGTGCTTCTGTCGGTGCTTTCTGCGGAGAAAACAAAGGCACTCTTGTGGATTTAACGGTTGCCAATTCGGATGCAAAAAATATGCCAAGCACTGTAGTGGGCAAAACAGATGTAGGAGGCATCGCAGGAAAAGATACAGGGTCTTTGCAGATGCGGTATAAAAATCTGGTAAATCGCGCATCTGTCAGAGGTGTAACTTATGTAGGCGGTATAATCGGGCAGTTGAAAGTGGAGAAGGACGATAAGACTGCTCTTATAGAATGGTGCAAAAATTATGGTGCAGTGGAAGCTGCGCCTGTTAACCTTGAGAAAAACCAGGATAAAAAGAAAATGCAGGAAATGCTTTCTCAGGCGAAATATATCGGAGGAATCGTGGGATTATGCAGCAACAAAACGAATAAGGCCGATAATCTGCAGGTGAGCAACTGTGTCAGTTCTCCTCAATATTTACAAGAAGACATGGAAGAGCTTTTTGCAGCAGATGAAAAGCTTCTGGAAAAGCTCAATGGCGTCTATGTGGGCGGCATTGCAGGATATAATGAAAACAGTAAGATCATCAATTGTAACACGGAACAGGAAAAAAACAAAGAAGGTTATATATTTGGTTATCAATATGTGGGGGGAATTGTAGGGTTCAATGAGAGCCTTGCAGAGGCAAACCTGGATGGTAAGGATGAAAGTAACCGGGGGGAAAAGAACACAAACGAAGCGAATGTGATCGGCTGTGATTATGTGGGAGGAATCTGCGGAATCAACGCGGCACGAAGCGGGGAAGATAACGAGTTTCATGTAGCAAATCCGGATTATACTCGAAACGAGGAAAAGATTGTAGCGAACTGGATAAATGAAGGTATTGTTGCAGGGTATGGGAACTATGTGGGAGGTATTACGGGACTGAACACAGGTATTGTGGAGAACTGCAGCAGTGAGGTAGCTGCTGATGATACCGCAAGGAATATTACAGATGCGGCCAGTCTGAAGGGAGATTATGTAGGCGGCATTGCGGGATATAATAACGGTAAGATAACATCAGGTACCGTTTCCGATTATCTGAATACAACCATTCGTATGGTATGCTACATAACAGGCAGGAATTACGTGGGCGGAATCGTGGGTTACAATGACGTGGACGCATCTGTGGAAAATTATGAACTGGAAGGCGGATTTATCAAGGGTACAGGTGTCTTTGTCGGAGGATATGCCGGATTTAATTCCTCTGTTGAACTGCTCAGAGATAATACGTTGAAATCCAATCCCAATGAGGTGACTGGCGGATATTGTGTCAGCGGTACCATTGGAGGGAATATTATTTCTACAGATGACCGGATCAGCACAGAGTTTACAACAGATAATTTCCTGGGCAAGGTTTATGCAACAGCGTTTACCGGCGGTTTTATTGGGTATAACAGAATTCTGCCTGATTATGATGAGGATGCGATAAGTTATATTAGAGATTTAGCTGCCCTAATAGCACAAGCTGTTTCAGGAGAAAAGAGTCTCAGCCAAAATGTCGAATATATTGATGAGAGTGATAGAGACGCCGAAGGAAATACAAGCGATGGCATGTTGACAATAGAAGGAGTCCAGGAACATGAGACGGAACAATCTATGCGTTTCGGAAGTTTGACCGGGCAAATCTATGTAGGCGGAGTTATAGGCTATAATTCCATTCATACACCATTGACCATAAAGAATGTAATAAATAAAACTCCTATAACAGCAGAAGATGCCATTGTAAACAATAAAGAATCCAAGAATGGAGAGCAGGATGACTTCCTATATTCCTATGCAGGTGGTGTGATTGGAAGAGCTGGAAAGTTAGTAGAGATTGATAATTGCCGAAACATGGATGTGGGAGATGTTGTGACCCAGGGCACTTATCTGGGCGGCATTTGTGAAGTCAACGAAGGCCTGATCAAGAACTGCAGTGTATCCAGTATCGGAACTGCAGGGCGCAGCTATGTGGGTGGAATTACAGGATTTAATAAGGGAGAAATAAAAAACTGTTCTTTTACAAACAAAACCATAACCGGAAATGATTATGTAGGGGGAATAGCTGCCCAGAATTACGGAACCATAAGCGGCACCTGGTTATTCGGCGGAATCATTAATGCATCCGGTTCTTATGTAGGGGGAATTGCAGGGGCAAACAGTGCAGAAGGGAGCATAATACTCATACAAGACGATGATTCCGTATCTGATACGAGTATGGCAACTGCAAATGCGGAAATCAAAGCTGGCGGAACTTACGTCGGTGGTATTGCTGGTTATAACGCCGGTCAAATTCAAAATAAAAGGAATGTTAATGATAGTGAAGATTTTGAATTCTTCACATTTACAGGCAGTATAATAGGCGATAAAATGGCAGGCGGATTTGTGGGGGAGAGTGTAAGTGAAAATCAGGTTATACAGAATGTGAAAAATGCTGCTACTGTAGTTGCCGGGAACGGAAATGCCGGGGGAATAGTTGGGATAACTTCAGGCGGGATTGACAATTGCTGGAACGCCGGGAATATTTCTGCAGCAAGTGAAGGTGATGCAGGTGGAATTGTGTCTGTAAATTATTCAGATATTAAGAACTGTTCAAATACAGGAACTGTTTCTGCAGCAAATGGCATGTGCGGAGGAATCACAGGAGAAAACAGCGGTATTATAGAGGATTCTTTTGTACGGGCAGGGAATGAAACGCTTATTTTTGAAGGTATGAAATGTGCCGGAGGAATTTCAGGTATTAATAAGGGTACCATATCCGCATGCAAGATTACCGGAAATCAGGGAATGCCCGTTATAATATCCAATACGGTAAACAGCAAAGTCAGTGATGTGGGTGCGGTGACCGGAATTAACTATGGTAATATATTGCTGACAGAAGACGCCGTGGTCTTATGTGAAGTGAAAACCTACACCTCAGGAAGCAGCATAGGCGGTATTGCCGGAAGTAATTTAGGAACAATTGCAAATTCAGGCATCAAAGATATTGAAAGTAATTCGGCAGTGGTCCGTGATACAAAGATTGGTTTTGCAGGAACAAATGCAAACTATGCCAATATTGGCGGTGCTGCAGGAGTAAATGATGGCAGTATAAATCGTTGTAATATTTCTGCAGATATAACAGGAGACCTGGGAACAACTGACACTGGATATGGAGGTATAGCAGGTGTAAATAACAGCAGTATATCAAAATGTGCCTACAGCGGAAATCTTCTTACCAATGGCTCAGCAGATAATATTGTAAATCTGGGAGGTATTGCCGGAAGAAATAACGCAGGCGGAAGTATCAGCAATTCCTATGTTGGATTCCGTGATAATACCCTGATTGAGACGGATAAAGACGCAAAAAAAAGTGGCGTCGGCTATGCAGGAGGGATTGCAGGTTGGAATGACGGGTATGTGGCAGACTGTGATAATTACTCCAATTCAACGAAGAATGTGCAGATAAATAACCGAAGCGGCCACACCGGCGGCATTGTGGGATACCAGACCAGCGGCGCGGCAGCTACGGGAAGCAGTGAGAAGGATATACTGTCTACAGGAGAAAACTGGAGTGTGAAAACAACAGCGTACTCCAATGATTTCGGAGTCGGCGGTATTATCGGGTACAGTGCCTCCGGTGTCAGTATGCAACATGTGACCAATTATGCGGCAGTAGTGGCAGGAGGAAATTCAGAGAATGTTACAGCAGGGGGGCTGATAGGGCGTTTGGAAAATAAGGACAGCAGTTCTATGACTGTCAGCTATTTTTCCAACTATGGAAATATAAGTGGTAAGCTGAGTGCAGGGGGAATCGGCCGGTTAAAGTATAAGGGAATCACTATGTCCAACTGTACCAACTATGGTAATATCCAGTCTAATGGCTCTGCAGCGGCGGGTATCATTGCAACATTTTATCAGACGGACCAAGGTGCAGCCGTAGTGTTTGATTCCTGTAAAAATTATGGAAATATCAGTGCCGGAAGTAATGCCGGTGGAATAGTGGGGTATGCCCATGATACAGCAGGAAATATCAAAGGAATCTATACAGACTGCGTGAATGAAGGGTGTATAACAGGTGGTACGGCAGGAGGAATACTCGGGAACGGAGATAAGCAGGATGCCAGTTTTTACCGATGCAGAAATTATGGAAACAATGGAAACACCAACACAAAAATGGCGGGAATTGTAAATAAGAAGTATACTTCTATGTTTGACTGCATCAGTATAGGTGATTCCAAGAATGTGGCAAATAGTTCATCAGGAAATATTACGGACTCTTACTATCTCGGAACAGGTGAACTGGAACCACCGCCAGTAGATGATAAGACAGTGTACATCAGCGAGGTATCGTCAAATTCTGCAATCAATAACTATCCGTCAGATAATCTTTGGAAAGAGATGGACGGAGAGGCTGCTGGTCAAAGAAGATTTAAATTTAGTAAAGTGAATAATAATAAGTTAACATTTAATTTCTACAAGGGATATCCTTTGACTAATTTTGGAGTATATTGGGCTAATGATGATACGAATGCAAACCCCAATATAGTCAGACAATATAAATTTAAAATATCCTGTAATAATGGGGCTTACTATTTGGGTCGGGATGGTAAATGGATCGCAGGAGAGAATAACGGCTGCGAGTTCATCGCTTATGGACAGAATAAACCAAATGCATCCTACTGGAGCACAAACTTAGATGGAAATACCATCATAAAAAATATTAGATTTGAATTTACAAGGATTATGGACGGTACAATTAAAGAGGGGGTTTTTAATGCTGAGGGCACTGAGAAAAATTATATCTGTGTTTACGCAGTAAGTGCATCCCAAGGAGATACAAGCGAAAATGGCTTTACTTCAACAGTGGATAGCTATCTTGAGAGTCTGAAAGGATATATCTCTGCTAAAACAAAACTGGAAGAGTGTCAGAAGGAAGAACAGACTGCAAAAGATGAATGGGGTAGAATGCAGGAGTATCTGAAGGACTGGACGGTTCAATCCACAACGCTGGACGGGAAAAAGGTACTGGAGGAAAATGGGACGTATATATTTAATAATTTAAGTAAGGACGTCAGCGGGCAGGACAGAAAAAGATATATCTTAGATAATAGATCCGGAGGAAATGGATTTTTGATAAAACTGTCACCGCCTGAATCTGGTGCGGAAAAAATAGACAGTCTGAAAATCCTGTGGGCAGGAAGCAGTAGTTTAGAGGACGACTATAATAGCGCCAAAGCAGAAGTACGCCAGTATTCTTACAAGGTAAAAATTAATTACAAAGACGGGACCTTCTCCGGAGATTCAGATAGTGACAGAATAAGCCTTGGAGATTTCTACGATCCCAACAAAGAAGTGGACCTTTCCGATTTGCTGACTAAAGAAAAAGAAGTTTCTTCAATAGAAATTATGATTTCAAAAGTGACCGGGAATAATAATGTCAAAAAAGGATTTGCATGTCTTTGGTATGTGGCACTCGGAAACACCGATTTTGTGGGAGAAGGGAACTTTACTGAGGAGAAGTATCAAGAGGCAAAAACCCAATATGAGGAGAAGGCAGCAGCCAGACAGAAAGCACAGGATGATTTCAATAAAGCATCCGAAGATCTTGAGAAAAGTCCAATATTTACAGGAAGTATAAAGAATGCCGGTCTGTGCAGTAAAAAATCAGAGACGGAAGATTCTGGAAAAGAGGATTCTCTTTTAGGATATAAGTCAATCGTTATCCAGAATGAGGATGGAACATATGAAATAAAAGGAAGTGAAGCTGTTTCCGAATCGCCGTTTAATATTACTGGTTTGAAACTTAACCCTGCCAGTGGATGGAATGATAAATCTTCGGATAAATCTCAAAACAGATATAAAGTGTACGAAGAAGTAGACCCTAAAATAGTGGAGTATTATCTTAATAAAACGCCGGAAAATCCCGATGATATAAAGGGCATCAGCATAGATAATACAGGGGGTGAACTGAAGATTACATGGGGCCATACCGGCAGGAAATACTATGCCGATCAGTTTGTATTTAGGGTGACAGATAAAAACAATGCGATTGTATCTGATACATTTAATAAACCGGAGGAAATTTCTTATGGCATAGAAAAGAAAACCATCAGAGTTCCTGAAGAATGGGTTGGATGCAAAATAGAAGTCTATATCAGGTCAATAGGCCGTTCCTATGTTGAGACAGAATATACGGAGGAAAAATATGGACCGGAAGTTATTGGGGTTATCCAAAAAGGAGCTTCTGCATGGGCAGGCAGCAGCAGAGAACTGCTCATGCCGCAGGCTGCACCGAAGATACATCTGGAATTGGGAGCCTATGATGTGAATGGAAAGGCAGGCTGGGATAAATTTGTTGCAGTTCTGGAGAATAAGGATGATTACAAGGATGACAAAGCAACAAAGATAAAGTTAACTATATTGAATAAAAATATAACGATTGATACTGAAAAAGGCATTTCAGAAGGCTTTGTCATTTCGAGCAATGGCAATAAGGTAATGACCTCATACGCTGAAGCAGTACCAGGTAAGTATGAAAAATCTACATCTGTATCTGTACAGTCGGCAATTTACGGTTGGGAGGCATTAAAAGATAATGACTATGTGAAAACAACCTTTCATGACTTTTATGGTGATCGTCCGGGAAACCTTTATAATCAGGTGATGATGGAGAAAATAGGAGATGTTACAGAATTGTACATGAATTCCGAGCTTCTTGTAAATGCTCCATTTGATTTAGAGAATGGAGAAATATTCCATTGCAATTTGACCCTGGCTTCCGGCAATTCCCATGTTGCAAGTAATGGAGTAGAGATGACCAGTAAGCTGAATCATCTTCCGGATAATTTATTGGACTATGACAGTATTACGGTTCGTACTTACCCATGGCGCAGCCAGTCCGATGTATGCTGGTATGGACATCAAGTTGCAGAAAATATAACAGAAGAGGAGCTGCTCCGGTATATAAAAGACAGAAATTCAGAGGATGAGAGTCTCTGGCTCAGAGACACTTCCAGAAATAATGAATCTGTTTTCGGCGAGGATGGCCTTGCAAATGGATATATACTGCGGCGGGATACAGACGGAAAATACGAAATTATTTACAGCAGTATCCTGGCATACGGCGATGAGCAGCATTACCTGAAACAGGTAGATCAGAAGAAGTACACCGTAGACCAGAATGCATGTAAAGTAACCGCTGAATCCTATTCTCATGATATACAGCCAAAGCCCGTTATAGAGAACATCATGCCGCTTCAGGAAGACGGGGTAAATTATACATTTACCTGGGATGTCGGTATTGGAGAGCAGGATGCGGTATACGACATTACATTAAAGGGTTATACCTCTAAGGAAGACAAAACAGGAGTTCTGCTTGGTACATCCACAGTAGATAAGAATACTCCCGGCAGTTATCAGGAATCGGAGAAAAGCTGGAGTGTCTCATTTGAAGACAAAGAGAGGACCTGGAATTATCCGAGAGTGAGTATAAGTATTGTTCGTGCAGGCACAGCCAATGCAGTCAGTGGGTCAACGATAAAGTTCCCTTCTGGTTCTGAAATGGAATTTGCAGTTCCGTTAAGGCTTTCCCAGATCTCAAAACCAGTCCTCCAGCTCCACACAAAGGAGGAGGGAACGGAGAAGAATTCTTTATTGTATGACACAGTCTGGAATGCGGTTCCGAAAGAAGAGCGTCCTCATACAGCCGCGTATGAAGTCTGCGTACAGCGGGCAGAAGGTGATGAAGGTGCGGTAAGCAGCTATACGGAAAAAGCAGGATTAGATGCCGCACTTGAAACAGCCGGGAAACTTTATGGAAAGAAACCGGAAGTAGATGTTACAGAAGGGGAACAGGAAAAAGTCTATAGCTGGGCGGAGAATGTTGACGGTAATAAAGTTGAAAAAACCATGGCTCTTATCTGGACTACAGAGGGCACCTATACATTAACAAAAAATCTTACGGAAATATGGACATTTGCTTCAGATGACGAAATGAGAGACAGCGATACATGGAGCAGAATACTTGATTTGAATGACTATGAAAGAGGTGAAATGATAACTGTTTCCGTACGGGCATGTGCGGACGAGACAACAACAGAATACCGTGACGGAATAGACGGTGTAGCCAGAGAAATTACACTTCCGAATCGTCTGACAGTGCCGGATACAGCAAATTTAACTGCATCACCGGAGTATATGCCTCATGAGGATGGAGTAAGAGATACGTTTGTCACTCTTCAGGAGTTTATCAGAGACGGAGTCACCTTGTCTATGTCAGATACAGGAGAGAATTATTACAGAGGAAAATACCAGATAGCAGCAGCAGTATTTGACGAGAGAGAGGCAGACGATGTGAGCGTAATGCCTGCCGGTGATGCGCCTTCAGAAGAGGATGCGGGAGGATACTGGAATTCCGGTGCAGTGGCAACACTGAAGGGCAAGGCAGCAGAGACTGCTATGACAGGAGATTTTGCAGACAGTACTTATACACTGGAAAATATCGACCCCGCATATGCCGGAAAATGGCTGAAGATCGCGCTTAGAAGTGTTTCAGACAGCAATATCAGTTCCTGGTGGTCAGACGAGGATGATACAACGGAGAATACGGTGAACTATCAATGGATCCGCATACCGCGTATCAGAGTGGAAGAACCTAAAATAACGGAAGGTGCAGCATCTGTCTATTATGATCTTACCAGTGGGAATTGTACACTGGAGTCAGTGCCGGAGTATGTTCCTGCCGTGCAGACAGAGCTGGATTTCAAACTGCAAAGTTATTCAGATGGTTACAGGATTCAGCGTATCCGCAAGGCCAAGGAATCGAACACGGATGAACTGAATGCTTACCGATATGATGCGGACTGGATCTATCTGGAGGACGACAATAACGGCGGTTATAATATTTTCTGCAGTACATCTGCAGATACACCGCTGGATATACAGTCTGACGGGGAAGAACCTGTATGCAGGGAAGATGAGACTGCAGTGTTTGTGCAGAATATTCAGGCAGGAGACACAGCAGTACTGCCTGTAAAAGAAGAGACAGTACAGAACATACTGGATAATCCGGTATCCACACAGATGATTCTCTCCTGGATGCCGAAGGAGGAGGAAAAGGAAGCTTACTTCCGTTTGATTCTTCCGGATGCGGAGACGATCATGGACTATGCAGATGAAGCCAATCTGTTTACTTCACAGGCATCTGTCCAGGCAGTCATATTGGGAGATGACCCGGAACAGGAGCGGCTGGCAGGTTATGAGAGTTCTGAAATTTCCAGTTGGTACAGGTATAAGCCGACTCAGATTGAGCAGGCAACCGCAGTCACAACGCTTTATGATTATTCTGACGCTGTTGAGGTGCAGAGTGGTGTATCTATAGAGGCTTCTGTATGGAAAGACACCGCCTATAAGCTGACTGAAAAGACAGCAGACGGATACAGTATATATCAGGTTAAAATTCTGGACAGTGATCAGGAGAGGGTGCTGGATCTTCGTAACCTCAGCGCTTATTATGATATAAGCAGTGAGACAAATATTCTGGCTCTGAAGGATGCAGTTTATGCACAATATGCAGGAAAATGGATCTCATTCAGGGAGGCCAGGGTTACAGAGGCCAATGGTGGAAATATCAGCAGATGGAGTGACTGGACAGTGCCCATAGTGCTGCCGAAGCTGATAGTCGAAAGTCCTGAGGTGACAGAAACTACGGCGCAGGCAGAATATATCCTGCATCGAACACAGGGAGATGATGTGCCGAAGCAGTTTGATGCCAGACAGTATAGCTGGTTATGCGAGAGAGGGATTCATGACAAAATAGAGGGATATCAGATACAGATCGGGCAGGGAGAGGATTCTTTCTATGCAGAGATTAAAAGAGACGAAGACAATATCTGGTATTACACCAGTCCCGCTGGCGAACAGATTGCTGTGACGGATACTCTTACTTTACTTCAGACAGAGAGTACGGTACAGGAAGGTGCGGAAACGTATACATTGTCAGCCGAAGTGATACTGAATCTGACACAGACAGAAAATGGCTGGCAGTTTACTGTGACAGTACCTGTACAAGAGATAAGTGTGAAGGAAGAGAACAACCGACTTAGTTTTACATTCGACTGTAATATGATTTTAGACCCAATTCCGGTAAACGATAATTACGAAACAAATTAATGCAGAACGAAGAGGAAATCAGATATGAGAAAAAAATCTTTAAAAAACAAAGAGGGATCCGCAATGCTCATTGCAATAGCTATTATGGCTGTATTGGTCATGCTCGGGCTGGCTTTGCTTCTGGTTTCCTTTTCTCTTCATGCAACGGCAAACCGAGAGCATGATGCGGCTCAGTGTAAGGAGATAGTCCAGACACTGAGCCGGGAATTGGAACGGCAGATAACAATCACAAGAGAGGATGCCTATGAGAAGGGAGCAGCCGAGAAGTACCCTTTCTGGTTCTACATCCGTGATAATGTGTGGCGGGAGGAAAAATGGCCTCCTTATGGCGAAGCAGAATACCTGAATGACCGTGCATTACGCCGTCTGCAGCTTGGGCAGAATAGTTCTGAGACCGGTGAAGTGGTAGAGAATGCGGCTGAATTACTGAAAAATACATATGTGGAAGCATACTGGACAAGGGAAGATAAGCTGGCGGACAAAGGAGAGGGGACTACTTTGGTGGTGACAGTTTCCTGTTCGGCCGGCAAATCTGAGAGTTCCATGACAAAGACCTATGTATTAAGCGTTGAAGAGATAGAAGGCAAAGCGCTCTCCGATGGGGAATTTGTACCAAAGAATCCAAAGATAGATGAAAAAGAAGGGTGGCAGTGGGATGAGGGAGATGAACTGCAGGAAGATTCAGGAGAATAAAGACGGCTCCACGATGATTGAAACACTGGTTGCCTTTCTGGTTGTTGTACTGGTGATTCTCATGTTTTCCAAGGTAGTATCTGTATCTTCGCAGGTACTGAACCGCACGCGGCAGATTATGAAGGAGAATGAAGCATTTAACGCGGAATATTATAAACTGGACAGTTCCGGCAAGGGAACCCGGCGTACCCCGGTGAAAAGTGATGTTGTCCTTTTTGAAGCAGATGAGGACGGGAAAAAAACAGGAGAAGAAATATCTCTTGGTAAAGATTCGGGTATGCAATATTATACAGATGGGAAAAGATACATGTATTCGTTTAAGGTAGCTGAGTAACGGTTCCGCGCAGATAACAAGAGGGGTTCTGGTAATATGAAATGTAATAAGGACAAAAAAGAGTACAGAAAAATACTTAACAGCAGACAGGGTGTCACGTTAATTGAACTTATAGTTACGTTCGCACTTATTAGTCTGTTTGTCATTCTTACCAGCCAAGCTATCTCATCTGCTATGAATGTATATTATCATATTCAGGGGATTAATATGGGCCGTCAGGTATCGGACACCCTGATGGATAAAATAACAGGCCAGATTTCAGGTGCACAGGCTACAGTAAATAAAAAAGAAACAAATGTTATTATTTCAAATGGTGAATATACAGAAAAAGAGAGTAAGAATGAAGACTCCTCATACTTATCTGTAGCAGAGGGTGAAAAGGGGACCATGGTTGATTTCTATAACCAGGGAAACAGCCATGTGACCATTAAAACAAAGGCGTTTAAGGATGAGTCTCCGGATGAAAAAAAACTTGTTATTTACTATTACCCGGTACGTGCATATGAGGAAGTTGACTGGGAATTTGACCAGAAAATGTATATGGGATACAGTATAAAAGATTTATCTTTTTCATGGGCAGACAGGAGTGAATACCCTGAAAATATTATGAAAGTAGAGCTGACGATTTCCGGGAAATACGGGGATTATTCTACTGTCAGATATGTAGAGTGCTATAATCTGGACAGCGGAAGTGAGTCGGAAGAACCGCCGTCTGGTGGTGGTGATGACGGAAAAGATGATGGAAAAGACGATGACGAGGATTACGAGGATGGAAACGGATCTATTCATCTGAAAAAAAACGGTAAAGATGTTCTAAATATAAAAGCAGGGAAAAAGAAGTACAAAGATTACTATCAAGAATTTTTAGATAATGGTAAAAAGGGATTTACGCTGCCGGCAGGTGTATTTAAAACCGGAGGCGAATACTATATCATCCCTAAACCTGTAGAAATATATGCTGATGATATGCCCGATAGTTTAGAGAAATTTATAACGCGGTATGGAAAAGATAAATGTTTGTATGTGAAGAAGAATGCTGAGATCTATACTACTGATAATTGGGATAATAGAGTAACACCGGGTTTGGGAGACATTTATTTTTATAATAACCGGTATTATCTATGCTACAATCAGGGTCCGACAAAAGATCCGGTTACAAATGTGGGGGCTTGGGCGGATATCACTGATTTTGTGAAAATAGGTAATAAATAATAGTTTCCCATATTGACAACCCCAACAACCCTTGCTATAATACCAACCATAAATAAAAGAACAAGGGCGTTCTTATTCGGAGGGTACTCTGGATAAACACGCCCTTTTTTCGTACCCAAAATTACACAACCACCCGCCCCCGCCTTCTACCAGGCGCCGGCCCCCGGGTTTCACCTTATCATCCTATCAAGAGAGGAGATACCACAATGCAAAATTACACCAGGGAAGCAATCCTGCGCATGGCGGAGGAAGAGGACGTGGAGTTCATTCGCCTGCAGTTCACCGACATGTTCGGAACATTGAAAAACATTGCAATCCCATCCAGCAAGCTGGAAAAGGCCATGGATAACCGCTGCGTCATTGACGCGTCTTCCATCGGCGGCTTTATCCGGAATGAGGAGGCAGACATGTATCTGCATCCCGATCTATCCACGTTTACAATCCTGCCGTGGCGGCCGCAGCAGGGAAAAGTTGCCCGTTTCATATGTGATATTTATCAGGAAGACGGTACACCCTATAAAGAAAGCCCGCGTTTCATTCTCAGCCGCGTTGCGGCCAAAGCTGCAGATATGGGCTATTCTCTGATGGTAAACCCGGAATGTGAGTTTTTCCTTTTTCACACAGATGACAACGGCATGCCCACAACCACAACACATGAAAAGGCCGGATACATGGATTTAAGTCCCGTGGATCTGGGTGAGAATGCCAGACGTGATATGGTGCTGACCCTTGAGGAGATGGGATATGAAATCGAATCCTCCCATCACGAAATATCCCCCGGACAGCATGAGATTGACTTCCAGTTCTCCGACGCATCGGAGACAGCTGATAAAGTAATGACCTTTAAGGTGGCTGTGAGAACCATAGCCAAACGCCACGGCCTCCATGCCACTTTCATGCCGAAACCGAAAGCAGGCGCCAATGGCTCCGGCATGCATGTAAACATGTATCTTATGAAAGACGGAAGAAATATTTTCTCAGACCCGGAAGATGAGCTTGGACTGAGCAGGGAGGGGTATTCTTTCCTGGCAGGAATCTTTGCACATATCAAAGGTATGACAGCCCTCTGCAACCCTCTTGTGAATTCCTATAAAAGACTGGCACCGGGATTTGAGGCGCCTTCAGACATTACCTGGTCGTCCAGGCAGCGTACTGCGCTGGTGAGGGTTCAGACCCAGCGGGAAGAGGGGGCAAGGCTGGAATTGAGAAGCCCCGATTCTGCCTCCAACCCTTACCTGGTATTCGCGCTGTGTCTGGCAGCGGGGCTGGAGGGAATGGAAAAGAATCTGCAGGCGCCAAAAGAACTGAAAGAAAATATCCGTAAACTCTCCAGGGAGGAGAAGGAAAACGCAGGCATTGATACTCTGCCGGAAAACCTGAGTGAGGCGCTGGAGGAATTTAACAAGGACCCGCTCATGAGAGCCGTACTTGGTGAGGCTTTTACAAAGTGTTATGTGAAGGCGAAGAAGAAGGAGTGGAAGAGCTACATGGAACAGGTTTCTGAATGGGAGATCGAACAGTATCTGTACCGTGTATAGAGGAACAGGAGGCAGTGCATGAGCATCATCATTATTGTTTTGCCAAAACCGGAAGATGCAAAGAAAATACGGAAAATCCTCATGGAGCATGGATTTGAAAATACCGTAGCATGTACAACTGCCGCTCAGGCTTTGATGGAAATCAATAAGTACCCGGCAGGGCTGGTCATCAGTGGTTATAAACTGCCGGATATGTATTATCGGGAACTGGCTGGCTCCCTGCCCAGATTTTTTGAAATGCTGCTCATAGGCTCTGCAAATGTGGTAAGTTCCGCTGAGTCAGGAATCATGGCAGTCACCATGCCGATTCGCATTTACGAGCTGGTAAATACTGTAGAAATGCTGCTTTACCAGCTTGAGCGAAGGCTGAAAAGGGAAAAGAAGAAGCCCAAAGCCCGCAGCCAGCGGGACCAGAACTATATTACCAACGCAAAACTCCTTCTGATGGACAGAAACCATCTCACAGAGGAGGAAGCGTACCGTTATATACAGAAATGCAGCATGGACAGCGCCACCAGCATGGTGGAGACAGCACAGATGATACTGACACTTATCTACGACGAAGTATAGTAACTGTTCAGCAGTCTGAGCAGTTAAATATAAAGGAGAAATGTGATATGTTTACGATCAATGATAATTATTTGAAGCTTCAGGGAAGCTATCTGTTTTCCAACATAGCGAAAAAGGTAGCTGACTATCAGCAGAAAAATCCAAATGTGGACATTATCCGACTGGGAATCGGTGATGTGACACAGCCCCTGGCGCCGGCAATTATCCGGGCTCTTCACAGCGCAGTGGATGATATGGCAAATGCGGAGACCTTCCATGGCTATGCGCCGGACAAAGGATATGATTTCCTGAGAAATGCCATAGCTGACAATGACTACCGAAACCGGGGCTGCGATATCGAAGCGGATGAGATATTTGTATCCGACGGCGCAAAGTGTGACTCCGGAAATATCCAGGAGATTTTCGGGCTGGACAATAAGATTGCTGTGTGCGACCCTGTGTATCCGGTATACGTGGACACCAATGTGATGGCAGGCAGAACAGGAAATTATAATCCAAACGCGCAGAATTATGACGGCATGATTTATATGCCCTGTGTGGAAGAGAATAACTTCGTTCCGGAGCTTCCGAAAGAGACACCAGATATTATTTATCTGTGTTTTCCCAATAATCCCACAGGCGCAGGTATTACAAGAGCGGAACTTCAGGAATGGGTAGATTATGCAAACCGCGTCGGCGCAGTGATCATTTATGATGCGGCATATGAAGCATATATAACAGAACAAGACGTACCGCACAGTGTGTACGAATGTAAAGGTGCGAGGCATTGTGCCATTGAACTTCACAGTTTTTCAAAAAATGCCGGGTTTACCGGTGTCCGTCTCGGATACACAGTAGTGCCCAAAGACTTAAAATGCGGCAGTGTGTCCCTGCATGACCTCTGGTCCAGAAGACACGGAACAAAATATAACGGCGCTCCCTATATTGTGCAGCGTGCAGGGGAGGCCGTCTATTCACCGGAGGGAAAAGAGCAGCTCAGGTCCCAGGTGGATTATTATATGAAAAACGCGAAGGTGATCTACGAGGGCCTGAAAAATGCAGGATACTCTGTATCCGGCGGCATCAATGCCCCGTATGTGTGGCTGAAGACACCGGGCAGGTTAAGCTCCTGGGAGTTCTTTGATGAACTTCTCCGAAAAGCAAACGTGGTTGGAACACCCGGCAGTGGTTTTGGTGCACATGGAGAAGGCTACTTCAGATTATCAGCCTTCGGAACCTATGAAAATACAGTGAAAGCGATTGAACGGATCACAAAGATGTGATCAAGAATATCCTGTCCCGAGGTATCTGGATTTTTCTGGATATCCCCGGGACTTTTTTATTTCTGGAAAAAGGAGAGATGTGATATGGAATTTGTGGAAGGCATCAGAGAAAAGGATACCCTGGAGCTTACGGAACTGCTGAAAAAGCAGGAGACAGACGGTGAAATCCTGGTGGAGGGAACCGTGCACAGCATTCGGAAAATGGGTGAGATCGCGTTTGTAATACTGAGAAAAAGAGAAGGCCTGCTGCAGACCGTCTGGGAGGAGGGAAAGACAAATATATCAATTTCGGATTTAAAAGAAGGAGACTGTATCCGGGCCACAGGCACAATACGCAGAGAAGCGCGTGCGCCTCATCAGAAGGAACTCCGCCTGTGTGCAGTCCGAATACTTTCATCACCTGCAGCGCCCCTTCCCCTTGCCATAGATAAGTGGAAGCTGAATACCTCCCTGGAGACAAAACTGAACCTGCGTCCCATATCACTGCGGAATATAAAAGAGCGTGCCCGTTTTAAAATCCAGGAGGGCGTGTGCAGGGGATTCCGTGAATTTTTATATACTCGGGGATTTACAGAAGTACACACACCGAAAATCGGAGCCAAGGGGGCAGAGGGCGGCTCCAACCTGTTTAAACTCAGTTATTTCCATAAACCTGCAGTTCTGGAACAGAGTCCGCAGTTTTATAAACAGATGATGGTGGGGGTTTTTGATCGGGTATTTGAAACCGGCCCGGTGTTCCGCGCGGAGAAACACAATACAAGGCGGCATTTGAACGAATATACCAGCCTGGATTTTGAGATGGGGTATATTGATGATTTTATGGATATCTGTGCCATGGAGACCGGATTTCTGCAGTACACAATGGAATTGCTGAAAAGGGAGTATGCGAAAGAATTGAAGATTCTGGGGGTGAATCTGCCGGAGACAAGGAAGATTCCTTTCGTTCGTTTTTCCCGGGCAAAGGAGCTGGCAGCAGAAAAATACGGAAGGAAGATTAAGAATCCTTTTGACCTGGAGCCAGAGGAGGAAGCGCTGATCGGACAGTATTTTCAGGAGGAATACGGTGCGGATTTTGTATTTGTTACGCATTACCCATCGAAAAAAAGACCGTTTTATGCCATGGATGACCCGGAGGATGAACGTTTTACCCTTAGCTTTGACCTTCTGTTCAGAGGACTGGAAGTGACAACAGGCGGACAGAGGATTCATGATTTCCATATGCTCACAGAAAAAATGGAGAAAAGGGGGATGAGCCGGGAGGGAATGGAGCAGTATCTGGATACATTCAAGTACGGCATGCCGCCCCACGGAGGCCTGGGCATCGGTCTGGAAAGGCTCACTATGCAGCTTTTAAGCGAAGATAATGTAAGAGAGGCCTGCCTGTTTCCGAGAGATATGAACCGCCTGGAACCGTAGAGAGAAGGAGAAAAGATTATGGCAAAACAGATTATAGATGACACAGTCATGGAAAATATAGAGATTCTGGCAAAGCTGGCCCTAACCTGCGAAGAACGGGAAAAGGCCAGAGAAAAAATGCAGGAAATGCTGGATTATATAGATAAATTAAACGAGCTGAATACGGAAGAAACGGAACCTCTTGCCCATACGTTTCCTGTGGAAAATGTGTTCCGGGAAGACGTTGTGACAAACGGTAACAGCCGGGACGCTATGCTCGCCAACGCGCCGAAGAGCAAAGACGGCCAGTATCAGGTCCCCAAAACTGTGCAGTAAGGAGGATAGACAAATGGAAATCAGAGAAATGACAGCTCTTACCCTTGGCTGTGCCATAAAAAGCCGTCAGGTAGGGGTCCGGGAAGCGGTAAAAGCCTGCCTGGATGAGATTGAAAAAAAGGACAGTACGCTCCACGCTTTTCTGGAGACAGATGAGAAGAAAATATATGACAGGGTAAAAGAGGTGGAAAACGGCATAAAAGCAGGGAAATACACAGGCCCTCTGGCTGGTGTTCCCATTGCGGTGAAAGATAACATCTGCACCAGAAACAGAAAAACTACCTGTGCTTCCAGAATTCTGGGAAATTTTATTCCTTCGTACGATGCGGAGGCTGTCCGCAGAATAGAAAGTGCAGGAATGATTGTTATGGGTAAAACCAATATGGACGAATTTGCCATGGGAAGTACCTCTGAGACATCTGCATACGGTATTACCAGAAACCCCTGGGATACCGAAAAAGTACCGGGGGGCTCCTCAGGAGGTTCCTGTGCGGCAGTGGCGGCAGATGAAGTGTTTGCAGCATTGGGAAGTGATACGGGAGGCTCCATCCGGCAGCCTGCCTCCTACTGCGGTGTGGTCGGCATGAAGCCCACATACGGTACCGTATCCAGATACGGACTTATAGCTTATGCCTCGTCCCTGGACCAGATAGGTCCTGTGGGAAAAGATGTCTCTGACTGCGCGGCACTGCTGGAAGCGTCTGCGGGATATGACGCTAAGGACAGCACGTCTGTGCTGCGCAAGGACCTGCAGTTTACCCGGTATTTGAGGCAGGACCTGCATGGTGTGAAAATCGGTATCCCCAAAGAGTATCTGTCAGAGGGACTTGACGAGGACGTGAAAAGATCACTGGCGGACGCAGTGCAGTTAATGACAAAAAATGGCGCTGTAGTGGAATTCTTCACCCTGGGACTGGTAGATTATGTGATTCCGGCCTATTATATTATTGCCTCTGCGGAGGCCAGTTCTAACCTGGCCCGTTTTGACGGCGTGAAATACGGTTACAGGGCAGAGGAGTTTGAAGGGCTTCACGATATGTACAAAAAAACAAGGGCGGAAGGATTCGGGGAGGAAGTCAGGCGCCGGATACTGCTTGGCTCTTTTGTACTGAGCTCAGGATATTACGATGCGTATTATCTGAAGGCGCTGAAGGTAAAAGCCATGATAAAGAAAGCATTTGACGATGCATTTTTAAAATACGATATGCTGATCGCTCCCGCAGCTCCATCCACGGCACCCGCTGTGGGAAGCAGCCTTGCTGATCCGCTGAAAATGTACCTGAGTGATGTCTATACTGCAGGTGTCAATCTTGCAGGCCTCCCTGCCATAAGTGTTCCCTGCGGCCTGGACAGCAGCGGTATGCCTGTGGGACTGCAGTTTATCGGGGATTGTTTTCAGGAAAAGAAGATCATACAGGCAGCATATGCTTATGAGAAAATCAGGGGAGAGTTCCCCAAAGCATACGGAAAGGGGGTAAAATAATGGCTAAGCGATATGAAACAGTCATTGGCCTGGAGGTTCACGTGGAGCTTGCCACAGCCACAAAAATATTCTGCGGCTGTTCCGCAAAATTCGGAGGAGCACCCAACACCCATACCTGCCCCGTATGTACTGGAATGCCCGGCTCTCTCCCGGTTCTGAACAGACAGGTGGTTGATTATGCACTGGCCCTTGGAATGGCTGCCAACTGCCGGATAAACCAAACCTGTAAATTTGACAGAAAGAATTATTTCTATCCTGACAATCCCCAGAACTACCAGATTTCCCAGCTCTATCTTCCCATCTGCCATGACGGATTTCTGGAAATCAGGACTGCATCAGGGAAAAAGAAAATCAGGATTCATGAGATGCATATGGAGGAAGATGCCGGTAAGCTGATTCATGATGAGTGGGAAGACTGTTCCCTTGTGGACTACAACAGAAGCGGTGTTCCTCTGGTTGAGATCGTATCCGAACCGGACATGAGAAATGCGGAGGAGGTTATTGCCTATCTGGAAAAGCTGCGTTTGATCTGTCAGTACCTGGGCGTTTCAGACTGCAAGCTGCAGGAAGGCTCCATGCGTGCGGATGTGAATCTGTCTGTCATGGAGGCAGGAAGCGGAAAACTGGGAACCAGGACGGAGATGAAGAATTTAAATTCCTTCAAAGCTATCGCCAGGGCGATTGAAGGGGAACGGGAACGGCAGATTGAACTTTTGGAAGAGGGAAAATGTGTGCAGCAGGAGACAAGGCGGTGGGATGACAATAAAGAAATTTCCTATGCCATGCGTTCCAAAGAGGATGCAAAGGATTACAGATATTTTCCGGACCCTGACCTGCCCCCGGTAGTGATCAGCGGGGAGTGGCTGGCACGGATAAAAGAGCGTCAGCCGGAGCTTCAGGAAGAAAAGGCAGAACGCTATGAGAAAGAGTTTGGCCTCTCAGCCTATGACGCCTCTCTTTTGACACAGTCAAGGCATTTGGCAGATTTGTATGAACAGACAGTCAGCCTGCTTCAGCAGAAGGAGGTTGCCGGTGCTCCGAAAAAGGCAGCCAACTGGTTTATCGGTGAAACTCTGAGACTGTTAAAAGACAGGGGAATGGAGACGGAAGACCTGCATTTTACACCCGGACATCTGGCAGATTTGATCGTGGTCTGCGAGAGAGGGGAAGTGAATAATCAGACCGCAAAAAAGGTGTTTGGGCGGATTTTTGATGAGGATGTGGAGCCTGTTTCTTATATTGAGGAAAATGGGCTGAAAACCGTTGTGGATACAGGAGTACTGGAGAGTATCGTGGAAAAGATCCTTGCGTCAAACCCGAAAACCGTGGAGGAGTACCAAAGTGGAAAAACAAAAGTTCTCGGCTTTCTGGTGGGCCAGGTTATGAAGGAGATGAAAGGAAAAGCAGAACCGCAGACGGTGAACCGGCTGCTGATGGAAAAACTGCAGCGCGGCCCTTCGCTATAAGACTTTACAAGTTTTTTCTAATCAATTATACTGTTTTTAAGACAATCCCCGGCAGTGAGCTCGTCTGCCGGGGATTTGTAATGGAACAGTTTGGTTGATGCATCTATTCAGAGAATGATTCGAGTCTTTGGATGGTGATAAAATAAGGAGGCAGATATGGAGATTAAGGAATTTCAGGCGAAGCTCAGTGAAGCACTGGGATTGGCAGTGGAAAATGGAAAGAAAATACATGCAGATACAGTGGAAGGGATTTTCGCAGGCAACGGCCTGACAGAGGGCCAGATGCAGAAAGTGTATGAATATCTGGCTATACAGGGAATCCAGGTAGACGGAAGAGGACCGGGAAGCGCAGCGGCAGACGGCCAAACCGGCAGCGAAGCACCCGTCACAACAGCCGCCGGTATCCCGGCAGACAGCGAAGCAGTACCTCTCACCCAGGAGGAAACAGAGTATCTGGAAGAATACGAGAACACGCTGAAGGATATTCCTCCCGAAAAGCCGGGAGAAAGGGAAATCCTTTTTGAAAAGGCTCTGAAACAGGAAGAGTCAGCAAAAAAGCGCCTGGCCGAATTATACATGACAGAAGTGGTGAAAACAGCCAGAGAGCTGAAGCAAGAGGAGATTTTCATTGGAGATATGATTGCCGAAGGGAACATCGGTCTTCTGACAGCTATTGAAATGCTGCATGAAGCAGGAGATTATCACACCTTTATGTGCGGCGAGATCAGAAATGCAATGCTTCTTATGGTGGAAGAGCAGACAGACCAGAAGCAGAGGGATGACATTCTCGTGGAAAAGGTCCGTGACCTGGAGACAAAAATAAAAGAGCTTCTGGAGGACGATGATGTCAAATACAGTGTAGACGAACTGGCCGCGTTCCTGGACATGGACGTGGAGGAAATCCAGGCCGTACTGCGCCTGACCGGTGAGGATAAATAGCACGGAGGTGCCCATATGGATATCACAAAGTATGAAGAAGGTTTTTACATTCTGGATGACGGCAGAGTGCGGGAATTCCTAATTACAGGTGAGGAGGAAGCCCTGCTCATAGATACGGGCTTTGCTGACTCCCGGACCGCGGAAGAAGCGGCAAAGCTGACAAACCTGCCGCTGAAAGCAGTTCTCACCCACGGAGATATGGACCACGCCGGAGGCCTGTCAGATTTTCATGAATGCTGGGTACATGCCGGGGATGCGCATATGATTCCACAGAATATATCTGTTCATGAACTGCAGGAAGGTGAGCATATCATTGCCGGCAATTATGATTTTGAGATCATTCACATACCGGGACACACTTACGGAAGTATCGCTTTGCTGGACCGGGACAAAAGGCTTCTCCTTCCCGGTGATACAGTTCAGAAATCAGGTCCTATTTTCATGTTTGGTGAAAACAGAAACCTGGATCTGTATATAGAAAGCCTTAAAAAACTACTGGGGTATGCAGACTGGGCGGAAGTGATCCTTCCATCCCATCACGGCTGCCCTGTTTCCCGGGAATATATCTCTTACTGTCTGGAAGATGCCATGGAACTGAGAAAAGGAACTTTGGAGGGAAAAGACCATCCCAGTCTGCCCTGCAGAAGCTACAGAGGAAAATGGACGGAGTTTTACTTCTGATATATGGAGCGGGTTTGGCAATTCATATATTTTTAATAGAATAAACAGACCTTCTTCATTGAATAATTGTCTGAAAAGTGGCATACTTAAAACAGAGATTTCCTGACAAGAGCAGGGAGTCACGGAGGAAAAATATATGGAAGTAAAAGACAAAAAACCAAAAAAACCAATCATGTTTTACTATGCTATTGTCATAGTTGTTCTGATTCTTCTGAACACGCTGCTGGTTCCTTCTATTGCGGAGAGAAGCATTAAGGAAGTCAGGTATGACCAGTTCCTGAGCGACTTAAAAGGCAGCAGGATAGATGAGGTAAGCCTTGATGATGATACGATTTATTATACGATAAAGAACGGTGAGAAAACCCAGGTTTACAAGACCGGAAGGATTAATGACCAGCAGGAAGTGGAGCGTCTGGACAATGCGAAAGTGAAGTTCGGCAAAGAGATTCCTAAAAAACAATCTCCCATCCTGACATTCCTTCTCTCCTGGATCATCCCGATCGCCATTTTCTTATTCATCGGCAACTGGCTGAGCAAGAAAATGATGAGTGGTATGGGCGGCGGAGCCGGAGCCATGAGCTTTGGCAAGAGTAATGCCAAGATCTATGTGAAATCTTCCACAGGCATCCGGTTTACCGATGTGGCAGGTGAGGATGAGGCAAAGGATCTGCTTACAGAGATTGTGGATTATCTGCACAATCCCGACCAGTACCGGGAAATCGGTGCATCCATGCCAAAGGGAGCCCTTTTGGTAGGCCCTCCGGGAACCGGTAAGACACTTCTGGCAAAGGCTGTGGCCGGCGAGGCCAACGTACCGTTTTTCTCCATTTCCGGTTCAGAGTTCGTGGAGATGTTCGTCGGTATGGGCGCGGCGAAAGTACGTGACTTGTTTAAGCAGGCAAATGAAAAAGCACCGTGTATCGTATTTATTGATGAGATTGATACTATTGGTAAGAAGCGTGACGGAAACATCAGCGGCAATGACGAGCGGGAACAGACTCTGAACCAGCTTCTGACGGAGATGGACGGTTTCGACGGATCAAAGGGTGTTGTGATCCTGGCGGCAACCAACCGTCCGGATTCCCTGGACCCGGCGCTGCTTCGTCCGGGACGTTTTGACAGGCGTATTCCGGTAGAACTTCCTGACTTACAGGGACGTGAGGAGATACTGAAAGTACACGCAAAGAAGATCAAGATATCCGACAATGTGGATTTTCGCGAGATCGCCAAGGCTGCATCCGGGGCATCCGGAGCCGAGCTGGCGAACATTGTGAATGAAGCGGCACTGCGGGCTGTCCGCGACAGAAGAAAATTTGCCACGCAGGCAGATATGGAGGAGAGCATTGAGGTAGTCATTGCTGGTTACCAGAAGAAGAACCGTGTGCTCTCCGAGAAAGAGAAACTTATTGTATCCTACCACGAGATCGGACATGCGCTGGTTGCAGCCATGCAGACGGATTCCGCACCTGTCCATAAGATCACCATTATACCGAGGACATCCGGCGCACTGGGCTACACCATGCAGGTGGAGGATGGGGAACATTTCCTTATGTCCAAGGAAGAACTGGAGAATAAAATTGCTACCTTCACAGGAGGACGCGCGGCAGAGGAACTGATTTTCCACTCTGTCACAACCGGCGCATCCAATGATATAGAACAGGCAACAAAGCTGGCCCGTGGCATGATCACCAGGTTCGGTATGAGCGATGAGTTCGATATGGTTGCCATGGAAAATGTGACGAATCAGTACCTGGGCGGTGATTCCTCCCTGTCCTGCTCCTTCGAGACCCAGACCATGATTGATAAAAAGGTGGTAGAGCTGGTCAGAACACAGCATGAAAAGGCATATAAGATCCTGAAAGACAATATCGGCAAGCTCCATGAGCTGGCAAAATACCTCTTTGAAAATGAGACTATAACAGGGGAAGAGTTCATGAAAATCTTAAGTACCCCGCTGCCTCAGATTCAGGAGAATCAGGAACCGCAGGCAATAGAAACAGCGGAATAGATGTTTTGTCAAGGAGGTGTAAAATGTTAGATGCAATGGAAAGACGGCTGAAGCAATATACAGAAGAGATTGCAAAGATATATGGCAAGCACCTGAAGTCTGTTATTCTATATGGATCTTATGCGAGAGGAGATTATACGGAGGATTCAGATATTGATATCATGATTCTGCTGGATTTGACAGATATGGAGATTAAAAGTTATAGACATGATTTATCCGATATGACGTATGACTTTAATATGGATTATGATTTGGATATTAAACCTATGGCAAAGAACGAGGATCATTTTAAAAAGTGGTTAAATGTGTATCCTTTTTATGCCAATGTGGAAAGAGAAGGAGTGAAGCTGTTTGATGCAGCATAACGGAAATGGGACCAGAGAAGATTTGGTCTTGTATCGCATTGAAACTGCAAAAAGTGATATCAATTCTGCGAAGATTCTGCTTGAAGCGGGCGAATTTCGAGGCGCTAATAATAGAGCGTATTATGGAATCTATCATGGGATCTCAGCTATTCATGCTCTAGATGGAAATGTTTACAAGAGGCATAAAGATGCGCTTGCAAATTTTAACAAAAATTATATTAAAACAGAAGTTTTTCCAAAGACCCTGGGCAGAAAAATAGCAGAAGCTGAAGAAATACGTCACGCCAGTGATTATGACGATTTTTATATTGCAACAAGAGAAGAAGCGGAAGAGCAGATTCTTACTGCAGAGGAACTGATTGACTGTATAGAAAAGTTTGTCAGAGAAAAATTCTAAACGCAGGAAACCGGCCTTCGCCGTTTATACCCGGAGCAGCATATCTGCTTCCGTGGATATAACGGCAAGGGCCGGTTTTTATTGTCGATTCGTAACTGTTGGGCCAGGTCTGCGCATTTACTGCGCTGACCGTGCATAAGGGCAGTTACGTTTATTCTTCTTTCGGCAGTATGATATTCAGCAGTATAGCGATCAGCGTTGCCAGTACCACCGGGCTTTTGCCGAAGATCATAGTCACCCAGCTCGGAAACGTAGCCAGTGCTGCGGATGCCTGTGAGATTCCCATTCCAAGGGCAGCCGCCAGGCCGACGATGGAGGTGTTTCTGTAGTTCATATCCTCAGAGGTGATCAGCTTCATACCTGTCATTGCAATGGACGCGAAGACAGATACCGTAGCGCCGCCGAGGACGCACTGGGGAATCGTGGTGAGCAGCGCGGAGAATTTGGGTATCAGTCCGGCTACGCCCAGGATAATGGCTGCCAGTCCCAGTACGCACCGGTTTACAACCTTTGTGGTTGCCACGATACCTACGTTCTGGCTGTAAGTAGCTGTGGGAAGGCCGCCGAATACGGCACCGATGATATTCATGACACCATAGCCCACAATACCGCCCTGCAGCTCCTTGTCACTGGGTTCTCTTCCGAGACCGCCCACTGTGGTTGCCGTGAAGTCACCGATCGCCTGAACGGAGTTGATGGCAAAAAGAAGGCCGATCGCCACACAGGAAGATACCTCGAAATTGATTCCGAAATGCATAACCTGCGGAAGCTGGAATACGCTGGCAGAGGCCACGCTGCTGAAGCTTACCATGCCGAAAAAGGCTGAGACCACGTATCCCGCAACCATTCCGATCAGGATGGAAGCCAGTTTTACGATCCCTTTACCAAAATGGTTCAGTACAGTTACAATGACGAGCGTAAAGATCGCCACAGCCCAGTTCTGCCAGGAACCATAAGTCTCGCTGCTGGTGCCCCCCGCCATATAGTTGATGGCTGTAGGGTACAGGGAGAGGCCGATGGTGAACACAACGGTCCCGGTGATCAGAGGCGGGAAAAACACCCTGATCTTCCTTACAAGCAGTCCGACTATGATGGCCACACAGCCGCCCACGATCTGGGATCCCAGTATGGTGGCGACGCCGTAGCCCTCTGCAATGGCCTGCATACTGGGTACATAGGCAAAGCTGACGCCCATGATGACCGGCAGGGAGGAGCCGATGTGGAATCCGCTCTTGCTGCCCAGCGGGAAAAGCTGGAGCAGGGTGGAGATTGCGGACACAAAAAGAGCAGCCTGGATGAGGATCACCTTGTCTCCCTGAGACATGCCTCCGCCGCTGACGGCTCCTGAAACAATGATGGCTGGTGTGACACAGCCGACGATCATGGCGACCACATGCTGCAGCGCCAGCGGCAGTACCTGACGAAACGCGGGAATGCCTTCCAGTTCAAAGATACTTCCTTTACCGATTTCCATTCCTTTCATTATGTAATTACCCCCATTTGATTTTCCGAAACATCTTGGCCCCATGGTCAAACTGCTGTCCCCGGAAACATTTTATGAAACACGGTATGTTAGATTACTATAATATTAGCAAATCAGCAGGATATAGTCAATGAAAATTACAAAAATTTTTAGATAATCTAAAATTTTTTGTATAACATGAATGAGAATGCCATGTTGCACCTTACAGAGAATAATGGTAAAATCAAAAAAGATGAAAAACCACGGGCTGCCGGGAACGAATATAAAGAGAGCTGCAGGACTTAATTATGAACTATATTGTATTTGATTTGGAATGGAATCAGTGCCCCTATGGTAAGGACAGGGAGAATAAAAGGCTGCCCTTTGAGATTATTGAAATAGGAGCCGTGAAGCTGGATGAGAACAGGAAAATGACAGACCAGTTCCATGAGATCGTCAAGCCTTCTGTGTACCACAGGCTGCACTACCGCACAAAAGAAATATTGCATATTGATAAGCAGACACTGGAAAACGGTGTTCCGTTCTCCAAGGCGATCCGCAGATTCCTGAAATGGTGCGGGGAAGATGTGATGTTCTGCACCTGGGGCCCCTCCGATCTGGTGGAGCTGCAGCGCAATATGAAATACTACAGGCTGACCTATCTGCTGGAAGGCCCGCTCCGCTACTACGATGTGCAGAAGCTGTTCGGAATCTCCTGTGAGGGTGATAAGACCAGCCGCTCCCTGGAATATGCCATTGATCACATGAAACTGGATAAAGGGGAAAATTTTCACCGGGCGCTCAATGACGCTGTCTACACCGCTGAAATCTTCGCCCGTCTGCCTATGGACACAGTGAGAAAGTTTTTCTCCATTGACTGCTATCAGAACCCCAAGTCAAAGAGTGAGGAGATCCATACGGTATTTGATGATTATTCCAAATACATTTCCAGGGAATTTCCCACAAAAGAGGATGCCATGAAGGACCGGGAGGTGGTCAGTACCCGCTGCTTCTTCTGCGGAAAGACCGCGAAAAAGAAAATACGCTGGTTTTCTCTTAATCCAAAGACCCACATGTGCCTGGCCTACTGTCCGGAACATGGATATTTCCGGGGTAAGGCAAGACTGAAAAGGACAGATGAGGGAAAGTATTATGTGGTCAAGACAGTGAAGCAGATCAGTGAGGAAGAAGCTGAGGAAGTAAGGATGAAGAGGGACGCGCTGAGAAAGAAAAGGCGTGCAAAGAGACACCAGGATTATTATTAGAGAGAAAAACCCCATCGGAAAGCTGCCGGTAACCGACAGCCTTCCGATGGGGTTTTATGTATGATGGGGCCAGCCTCATCCCCGGAATTCTTTAGGGGTCATCCCCACATACTTTTTAAATATGGCGGAGAAGTAAGCCGGATCATTGAATCCCACCTGTTCCGCAATCTCGTAAGTCAGTATGGATCTGTCCGAGAGAAGTTCCTTTGCCCGCTCGATCCGTTTCAGGTTGATGAAATCCGTTATGGTATGTCCGGTCTCCTTCTTGAAAGTCCGGCTCAGATAGGAGGGATTCACATGCACATGTCCGGCAAGCTGCTCCAGGGTGATAGGCTCCTTTAGATTTTCTGTTATGTAGGCAATGGAGTCTTTTACGGTTTTGCTGTAGCTTATTTCAGAGGCCAGGAGTGTTTCCCTCAGAATCTGGAGCAGGCTTTTCACAATACTTTCCAGCTCGAAAATATTGGACGAATTCTCAATGGAATGCAGCAGGTTGTTATCCGGCATTTCCAGGCCCTTTTCCAGCAGAATGTGGGTGCCGGTGTAATAAATGTGGATACAGAGGTTCTTCACATCACTGGATTTGGCAAAATTACTCTGCAGTTTGATAAAAATACTGTTTAAAATCTGTTCCGCCACGTCGAAATCCAGGCTGATGATGGCATTTTCCAGCTCATAGACAGACAGTGTCTCCCCGGCGGAGAGGGTATAATCCTCAGCGGTTCCCTGCTCCTGGTAAAAGGCAATGTTGTCCTGGGAGTAGAAGTTCAGCGTCAGCGCCCGGATGGATTCAAAGACCGCCACAGAATATTCCCCCGGGCTTGTGTGGTGGCTGCTGATGCCGATGGTCAGTTTCTGTTCATAGAAGGAATCCGCCATGGCTGTGATGTCACGGCAGTTCTGCAGCAGCTCCCGGGGAACGGCAGGGCATCTGCCGGTGCAGGCAGGGTAAAAATAGATGGCAATGATCAGGTTGTTATATCGGTAGCAGTAACTGTTTGATTTAAGCTTGATTATGATCTCCTTCAGGGCGGATATATTTCCGGCATAAGGTATAAACTGAAAGGCAGCTACATAATAGCTTTCCAGGGATATATTATATTCTTTCAGCCTGGCTGCCAGTGTGTCGGAGTAGGAGGCATCTGTGAGCTCCTGGAGAAGCTGGTCTATCATGAAGGCTACATCAGACTTCTTTGCCGTGTTTTTCTGCCTGGAGGCTATGATCTTCTTCTGCGCGCTCTGTACAGAGGCCACGACCTGTTCTATGGAGATCGGCTTGAGCAGAAAATCGCTTACGTTGTATTTGATGGCAGTTTTGGCGTACTCGAAGTCAGCATATCCGGTCAGGATTATGACCTTGATTTCCGGATAATGCTCCATCACATATTTGGCCAGGTCAAGGCCGTCGGATTCCGGCATGCGGATATCCGTTATAATAATATCTACCGGATTCTCTTTCAGTTTTTCAATGGCTTCCAGCCCGTCACTGGCGGTGTCCTGGATAATGCAGTCAATGGCTTCCCAGTTCACCACCTGGGTAAGTCCTTTTCTTATGGTGGTTTCGTCATCCACGATCATCAGGTGAAATATCATAATGTGTTTCCTCCGTACAGCTAATCAACTATTAATGGAAGTTTAAAAGAAATTGTGGTGCATACGTTCAACGTGCTTGTTATCTTCAGATGAGCCATTTCCCCAAAAAGGAGATACAGGCGCCTGTCCAGGTTGCGCAGCCCAATGTGGGTGTGTGATTCGTCTGAAGACGGACGGATATCGCAGATGTCGGGGATGGTCTCAAAACCGATTCCGTTGTCCGCCACAAGGATTTCCATGCAGTCCTTATGTTTGATCACATTGACCACCAGCTTTCCCTTGCCTTTTTTCGGCTCCAGGCCGTGGACAATGGAGTTCTCAACAAGGGGCTGGATACAGAAGCAGGGGACTTTGTAGTGCAGCAGGGAAGAGTCGGCCTGTATTTCCACGGATATTTTTTCCTCAAAACGCATTTTCTGCAGGTAGGTATAGAATTTCACATAGCGCAGTTCATCTTCCAGTTTCACATAGGTGAAATCCTTGGACACCACATTGGCCTTCAGCAGTTCTCCCAGGGAGATGACCATCTGGTATATCTCAGGATTGTTGGTCATCTGGGCTTTCCAGGCTATAGTGTTCAGGGTGTTGAACATAAAGTGCGGGTCCATCTGTGACTGCAGTGCTTTGATCTCCGCGTTTTTCAGCAGGAGCTGCTTCTCCAGATTATCTTTATAGTAAGTGTCCAGTTTATCCAGCATATGGTTGAAGGCATCCGCCAGGTTGTTGAACTCCGAATACATCTCCAGAGGCGGGAGGCGGTCCTTTTTGCCCTCGGCGATCTTATTGATCTGATAGATCATATTGTCAATGGGTCTTGTGACTGCGCGGCTGATGATGATGGAAATACACAGCACCAGTGTGACAATGACAGCCAGAACCAGCATGTAAGTCCTGAGTGTGTCATTGAGCTTTTCCAGCACCTGATTCCTGGGCGCGGCGACCACGGAGGTCATGTCCAGATTGGGCAGCTTCTCCGCTGCAGTCAGATAGGACTGTCCGCCGGCATCTATTTCTTCCAGATACGTTTCATTATTCAGAAAATCCAGTTTCCCGGAGATCTCATCCGCGCAGGGCAGACTCTGGCTGTCGGTGATCAGATTGATCTCATCATTGTACAGATAGATGAACCACTCCCGGTCAATGCCTGCGTTGTAGAAATCGATCAGGGTGTTTTTATTTACATTGATAATAATGGTAGCCACATACTCACCGGTATAGGAACTGAAAATATTTCTGACAAAATAGAGTACGGACGGTGTGGAGTCCTCCATCTTTATGTTCAGATTGGGGTCTGAGGTGGAGATGGACTGCAGGATATCCTGATTTGCCTTGATATTTACGGTTCCCGGCCCGGATGTGGCAAGGTAATATTCGGAGGGGCTTTGAAAAATGCAGACGCCGTTAATATAGTTCTGTTCCCACATATAAGTATTGATCAGAAGGAAACTCATCTGCTTTTCGATATCCAGCTTATTGCGGGAATCATCCACGGAAGGCTCTATGGCTTCTCTTATAATGGTGTTGGAGACAAAGAGCGCGTTCACATAGTCCAGATTGTTCACCTGGTCTGTGATGTTCTGGTTGACCTGGGAGAGCTCCTTCATTACCTGTTGTTTCTGGTTTTCAATCAGTATATTGGCAGTTTTTTTATAAAAGAAGATTCCGCTCAAGATCAGGGAAACAGCCAGTATGACGGTTATCACCAGGGTGATGTACATTCTCAACGTGCCTTTTTTCTTATTGATAAACAGGGGAATTGCCATAAAACATCTTCTTTCTGTAAGATTATTATTTAATATTATATCATAAACCACCCCGGTATTTTCGTGCTCCTGTAAAATGAGCAAAAATTTACAAGAATAGGTAAAAAATATTATAGATTAGCAGAAAGTAGTAGATTTTCTGTAATGATAGCAGATATGATGACAAGAAAGAGTAAAAAATAATGATGGAACGGGTAATTGTAGTCTATTCAGAAAAATCAGAAAATTTTATATAATTTTTACATCAGGAAGCTGAGTAAAAAACGAGTTCAGCGAAAAAAGGAGGAACTGTTTATGAGAAAGAAACTGGTAAGCGTGCTGCTGTGTGCAGGTATGATCGCATCTATGGCAGCCGGATGCGGCAGTAATGAGGGCGGAAACAGCAAACAGGAAGAGACAAAGTCATCCGATGGTAAAGTGGTGCTCAACGTGATCAATTACCACGTAGGTACAGACTATGCGGCTGAATATTATGATTACCTCTTCACGGAATTCCAGAAGACAGAAGAGGGCAAGAATGTAGAATTCAAATTCGAGGAGATTCCCACAACAGATGCATACAACCAGAAGATCAAACTGCTGATCTCCAGCGGTGACCTTCCGGACATTGTATTCAACGGTGGAAACAATATCATCAATCTGGCCGTGGAGTCAGGAAAGGTTCAGGATCTGACATCGTACTTTGAGGAAGACCCGGAGTGGAAAGCCCAGTTTGATGAGAGTTCACTGGAATTTAATTCTGTGGACGGCAAGATCTACGGTGTTCCTGTGTCAAAGGAGATATCCTATATCTACTATAACAAGGATTTATTTGAGCAGGCAGGTCTGGAAGCTCCTGATGTGGCGTATGAGACCTGGGATGACTTCTTCAAGGCATGCGATACCCTGAAAGAAAAAGGAATCACTCCTCTCGGAATGGATACCGCGGACCTGGGATGGCTGACAAACCTGTGGTACAGCGGACTGATCGGAACTGCAGGGGATACCGGCAATGAGTTCATGAATGCCATGTATCCTACAGATTATAATACTCCTGAGGTTGAAAAAGCCACCACAGATTTACAGAAAATGCTGGCTGAATACACCACAGCAGACGCAGTGGGCGGCAAATACGATACCATGGCAACTCATTTCTTCAACAGTGAAGTTGCAATGTTCCCCAACGGACCGTGGATGATCCCGGATATCAGAAGTGAAGAGAAAGCACCGGCAGGCTTCTACGACAAGGTGGGCATTATGCTCCTTCCGGAATACGGTATGGAAATGGTTCCCACACCGGGCGATATGGTGGGCGCAAAAGACCCAGAGAAAATTGAAGCGGCAGTTGCATTCCTGAAATTTGAGACATCCATTGAAAACCAGTTAAAGGGACTGGAAATGGCCGGCCTTCAGCCCGTATCCAGCCAGGTTGAAATCCCGGATTCCCTGAAGGATTCCGATCCTCTTATGGCGGAAGTCCTTGAGATCCAGCCAAAGGCAAAATGGACATATGGACAGAACCAGGCGTACTGGTACCAGAATGTTATTGACACATTCTCCACAGAACTTCCGGAGCTTGCCTATGCAAATATCACCCCTGAAGAATTCTGTACAAAACTTTCCGAAGCAGCACAGAAAAATTAACAGGAAATAAATAGCTTAAAATGGGGTTGTTGTACAAAATCTTACAAGGTACAGCAGCCCCATTTTCAGAAAGGGGATAACTATGAGCACAAAGAATAAAAAAGTATGGATTGCACTGTTTATTGTGCCGTGCATGATTTTATTCGTATTGATCTATGCAGCACCCATCGTTACGGTTCTGTACACGTCCTTATGTGAGTATACGGTTTCCACAAGCCCGGTACTGAAAGGACTGGAAAACTTTAAAACCATTTTCCAGGACAAGGATTTCCTGGAATCCATCAAGAATACCCTGGTATGGGTGGTTCTGCAGAGTACCTTCCATGTGTCTCTGGGATTTATCATGGCGCTTGTACTGCGCAGAAAACCCAAAGGCTGGAAGTTTGTCAGAACAGCCTATATGATACCGAATATCATTCCCACAGCAGCCACTGGTGTTATGTTCACACTGCTTCTGAACCCAACCTTCGGCGTGCTGAAATCCGTATACGGCATTTTCGGCCTGGATGCCGCTCAGATCCCCAACCTGTTCGGCAATTCCAAGTTCGCCTTCTGGACAGTGACCTGCACCTGGATTCTGTACTCAGGTTTCAACACCATTATATTCCTGGCAGAGATGGGCGCTGTGGACACAGCCATCTATGAAGCAGCCAGAGTGGACGGGGCAAAGCCGTGGCAGATGGACCGCTATATCACCATCCCCCTTATGAAGAATATCTTCGGTACCTGCGTAGTGCTGGCATCTGTGGCCATGGTATCTCAGTTCGATATCATCTATGTGACCACAAAGGGCGGACCGGGCAACTCAACTTTGAACCTGCCCACTTATCTGTACAAAGTAGCGACTCTGGAAAATAACTACGGCAAGGCCAACGCAGTGGGTGTGATCCAGATTGCCCTGGGACTGGTTCTGGTAGTCTTCATCCAGGCATTGTTCCGGGAGAAAAAAATGAAACAGGAGGGGAAATAAATGTATCATGAGTCAAAAGTGAAAAAAGGCCTTCTGGGTATACCGAAATATATCTTTATGCTGTTCTTCGTTCTGATCGCCGTAGGCCCCATGATCTGGGCTTTCCTAAGCTCCTTCAAGACTTATGCGGAGATCAATTCCTCCGCCATTGCGCTGCCGAAGAGCCTGAATCTGCAGAACTATAAAGACGCCTTCAAGTACGCGCCTATTGCAAAGTATTTCCTGAACAGTGTGCTGATCGTGGGTATCAGTGTTCTGGTGACGGTCTGTGTGGTTGCCATGTGCGCCTATGTGGTTTCCAGGTTCCGTTTCAAACTGAAGACAGTGATTGTGCTTATGATCTCCGCATCCCTGATGCTTCCGGCACAGGCTATCTCCCAGCCGCTTTTTGCTATTTTCAAAGCGCTCGGAATCTTCGATACAAAGCTGGGGCTGATTCTGGTGTATTCCGCAATGGGGATTCCCATGTCCTTCTTTGTCATGGTGAGTTATTATGAGACGATCTCCACTGCACTGGAAGAGTCTGCTTACATAGACGGAGCTACATTTTTACAGACATTTCTGCATATTATTCTGCCGCTGGCGAAGCCGGGCCTTGTGACCATTGCGCTGCTGCAGTTTATCAATACCTGGAATGAGTTTTATTTTGCTCTTATGCTCACAAGCGGTGACAGCGCCAGGACCGTGCCCATTGCCCTGAACTATTATATGGGAACCTTTGCGAACAACTATTCTGCGCTGTTTGCGGCAGTGGTCATGACGGTTATGCCGACGATCTTAGTGTTTATTATCCTGCAGAGGCAGGTTATGGAAAGCCTGACAGCAGGTGCAGTGAAAGGATAAATGTATGGATACCAACAAAAAACCAATTTACCCGGTGGAGCCCTGGAACATTACGGAGACTGAGTTCAGGGTTGAGAATAACTACAGAAATGAGACTACATTCGCCCTGTCAAACGGATATATCGGCACAAGGGGAACCTTTGAGGAAGCCTATGATTTTGACATTGATACAGGGCTGGAAGGAAACTTTATCAACGGGTTTTATGAGAGCGAGGAGATCCGCTACGGGGAGGCCAATTTCGGCTCCCCTCTCCACAGCCAGTCTCTTCTAAATCTGCCCAACGCAAAGAAGATCAGGCTGTACGCAGGCGGGGAGGAGTTCCATATACAGAAAGGCACGGTCAGTGATTACAGCCGTGTGCTGCGCATGCGTGACGGAATTCTGGAGAGAAGTCTGGTCTATACCACGCCCGGCGGCAAGCAGATGCGCATACAGATCAGCCGTTTTGTATCTTTCCGGTGGAAAAATATAATGGAGATCCGGTACTGTGTGACGCCTCTTAATTTCTCCGGGGAACTCACTTTTGTTACCGGAATTGAGGGAAATGTGGAAAACCACACCAGAAAGACCAACCCCATTGTGGATTATGGTCCTTTTGGGCGCAGACTGGAGCCGACGGCTGTGAAGGCGGACGGGGACAGCATTTACTATGAGGCAGTCACCAGGAACAGCCGTCTCACCGCAGCCTGCGGATGTATGCACCATCTGGAGGGGGCACCATATGAGGTCAGCGCCTGCAAAGAAGAGCTGGCTGTGTCCCTTACCTATACCGCTGCGGCAGAGCGGGGAGAGACGGTCTGTCTGGAAAAATATATATGCTACAGTTCCGACCTGGATATGGATAGAGAGGAGCTGGAGACGTATACCGGGAAAATGCTCCGGTGTGCCGCCGCTGCAGGATATGCGCAGGCGGAAAAAGAGCAGATCAGCTACATGAACCGATACTGGGAAAAGGCCGATGTGGTAGTGAAGGGGGATGAAGCCCTGCAGCAGGGAATCCGTTTTAATCTGTTCCACATCATGCAGTCAGCCGGGCGCGACGGAAGAACCGGAATGGGGGCCAAGGGACTCAGCGGTGAGGGATACGAGGGGCATTATTTCTGGGATACGGAAATGTATGTGTTCCCTGTATTTGTCTACACAGACCCTGAGATCGCTGCGCATCTGCTGGATTACCGCTACGGCACACTGGATAAGGCAAGGGCCAGAGCCAGGATACTGGGGCATGATAAAGGCGCTCTGTACCCATGGAGGACCATCAACGGGGAGGAGGCGTCCACCTACTATCCCCTGGGAACGGCTCAGTATCATATAAACGGTGACATTTCCTATGCCCTATGCCTCTATCTGGATGTGACAAAGGACAAAGAATTTTTCCTTGAAAAGGGAGCAGAAATGCTCATAGAGATGGCCCGGGTATGGGCAGATGTGGGAAGCTTTGCGGAATGTAAAGGCGGAAAATACTGCATCTGTGATGTGACAGGCCCGGATGAATATAATGTGCTGGTAGATAACAATTTCTATACAAACCTGTTGGCAAGGGAGAGCCTGCGGGCTGCCCTGAAGGCTGTCAGGTACCTCAGGGAACAGGAACCGGAGAGATACGAAAGCCTTGCCGGGAAACTGGATTTTGCCTGGGAGGAGACAGATTTGTGGGATAAGATCATTGAGAATATGTATTTCCCATACGATGAGAAGCGTCAGGTCTATCCCCTTGATGACGGATTTATGATGCGCAAACCGTGGGATGAGTCTAAGATCCCGCCGGAAAAAAGGGCATGGCTGTATGAAAACTATCACCCGCTGTTCATTATGCGCCACAGGATGTCAAAACAGGCGGATGCCATTCTGGGCATGTATCTGTACAGCAATCTGTTCACTGAGGAAGAGCTTAAGAGAAATTATGATTTCTATCAGGAGGTAACACTGCACCACTCTTCCCTTTCCACCTGTATCTTCGGGATCGTAGCCTGTGAGATCGGTTATTACGATGAGGCGTATACCTACTTCTCCCAGTCTGCCAGAATGGACCTGGATGACTACCACAACAACTTCTACGCGGGTATCCACGCTGCCAATATGGCGGGAACCTGGCAGGCAGTGGTAAATGGGTTTGCAGGGCTGAGGACCAATGACGGCACACTGCGCTTTAAGCCGTATCTGCCGGAAAAATGGGAGGGATATCAGTTCTGTATCGGTTATCAGGGCAGCACCCTCAAGGTGGAGATTGGAAGAAACGGGGCTGACTTTACCCTGCTTGAAGGAAAGCCTGCAGTCTTCTATGTAAACGGGAGAGCGTGCAGTATCAAAGAGGAAGGAGGTACCTGGCATGAAGAAATATAAAGCAGTATTTTTTGACTGGGACGGGACTGCGGTCTTTTCCAGGACAGCGCCTGTGGATCAGGTTGTTGTTCCCATGAAAAAGCTGTTGGCAGAGGGCGTGAAGCTGGCTGTCATAAGCGGCACCACCATCAATAATATCGGAGGCGGAAAGCTCCATGAATATTTTACCCTGAAGGAGAGGCAGAATCTGTTCTACGGTCTGGGCAGGGGGGCTTATAACTACCATTTTACGGATGACGGACGGCCCGAAGTCTTCTGCAGTCTTATCCCGGATAAAGAACTGATGCTCAGGATACACAGGGCGTGTTACAGGATCCATGAGCGGCTGCTCCAGGAGTTCGATTTTAAGACAGACATCGTATTTTCCCGGCCAAATTACTGCAAGATAGATATTCTTGTGGAAAATGACAGGAACGGGCAGTTGTTTTTCCAGGAGCACGAGCTTGACAGCCTGAATCAGACCCTGAAAGAGCACGGGATCGGTGATCTGAGACAGCTTATCCGCATGGCGGAGGAGATTGGCAGGGAGGAGGGATTATCCCTGTCAGCAACCACGGATGCCAAATACCTGGAGGTGGGATTGTCCAGCAAAAGCGACAATGTAAATGCTATCCTGGAGCGGCTTGGCACTGCGTGGGGCATTCAGGCTGAGGACTGTTCTTTCTGGGGGGACGAGTATATCGGGCTCTCAGAGGGACTGTTCGGCAGTGACAGCTTCATGATCACAGAACGGACCATGGCAGGGGATTTCTTTGACGTGTCAGAGGCACGGGGAGAGCGCCCCGAAAATGTGCAGGTACTGGGAGGAGGTGTGGAACAGTTTATCGGCTTTTTGGAAGCCCAGAGTAATTTATAATTAAGACAGGTTAAGAGGATGAAAGTATGAGGAGATTAGGAAAAAGAATTCTGGCGGGCATCGCTGCCTGCTGTATGGTCTGCACCACTATGCCGGAGATTCCGGTGTGGGCGGACGCAGAGGGAACTACCTATTACGTGGACCAGGACGGGGGGAACGATGATGCGTCCGGTACCAGTGAAGCGGAGGCCTGGTCCTCCCTTGACAAGATCAACAGTGTTACATTTCAGCCCGGCGACCGTATTCTCTTTCAAAAAGGAGATGTGTGGACAGGGCAGTTAAGTCCCAAGGGGTCCGGTGAGGAGGGAAATCCCATTGTCATCGGCGCTTACGGTGAAGGGGATGAAAGGCCCAGGATCGACGGCAATAACTGGTGCGGGGAAGACGGGGATGACCTGGAAAACAGGATCTTTAACTCGGCTGTCTACTTCTACAACCAGGAATACTGGGAGATCACATCCCTGGAAGTGACCAACAGAATACCCGGGGACAACCCGGATGACCACATTAAGAAGTACGGGATCCTGATCATGGGAGAGGACGCGGGGACACTGCGCCATATGTACTGTCAGAATCTGTATGTGCATGATGTAGTCTCACACCCCATCGGTCAGCAGGCCGGCATCGGGCGCGGCGGTATCATTTACATTATCAGGGGCAATCAGGTACCTACCAATTGGGATGATATTGTAGTGGAGAACAACTATGTCGGGCCGAATATCAACCATTACGGCATCAACTTCCTGTCCACATGGGGAAGCAGTCAGTTTCAGCACGAGAGCGGCATTCCGGACAGCGAGTATGCAGGTCAGAGGGTCAACAGCACCAATCTTGTGATCCGCAACAACTACTGCAAGGATATCGGAAACGCGGCGATTTGTCCCTCCGCCTACAGCAATGCCCTTATAGAGCACAACACCTGTGACGGCTGCAACAGCGGACCTAACGGAAACGTGCCGGTATGGTGGGAGAACGGTGACTGTACCGTGGTGCAGTTCAATGAGGTCTTCGGTTCAGGCGCGTCCAGCAGCAAGGAGGATTCCCAGGCATTTGACGCGGATGTGAACGCGAAACTGAATTATATTCAGTACAACTATACACATGACAACCCGTCAGGCGCATTTTTCGAGTGTGCCCTGGGGACAAAATACACTACATATATCCGTTACAACATCAGTGAGAATGACGGATGGGGAACCAACGTATACGGCGGCGGGGCTATTGTGACCCTGGGCGGATATTCCAGCGGAAGCGGAAATAAGATGTATGTGTATAACAATGACTTTTACCTCAGTGAAGGCCATGACAGCTATATCACCAACAACTGGGACCAGCAGCAGTTAAACGATGCGGACTTCCAGTTTAAGAACAATATCATTTACAGTGACGCCCAGTCCAAAGGCTGGAGTGAATGGTTTAAGGGCAGCGTGGACAACAATGCTTACGGCGGCACGGACCAGAATATCAGAAGAGCGGATGATGAAAATGCATTGGAAGTTAAAGCTTCTGATTTTGAGGATCTGGGAACAGCAGGCGCCGGAGTGGACGGGTTTAAGCTGAAAGAGACTTCCGGCTGTATAGGCACGGGAGCGCTGATACCGGATAACGGCGGACTTGACTATTTCGGCAATCCGGTATCCTCTGACGGATACCCCAATGTCGGCGCTGACAATAGTTTTGCTGAGATTGGTGCGCAGAATGCGGGAATCGACTTCGAGGACCGTCCTGAGGAGGAGACAGCACTTACAGGCTCCTACGCAGACTGTGATTTCCGGGAGGGATGGCTTACCGCACAGACAGGAAGCTCCAAAGAGCTGTACGGGGACGGACAGAGTACGGTATATAAGATCAGCCTTCCGGACAATAAGACCCTCAAATCCTTCCAGGCACACTGCTCAGGAAGCGCTCTGGTGAAGATCGGGGGCAATGGATATGAGAAGACATTCAACATTACAACACTGAAGAATACCTATGAACTCCAGATTCCATCTGCTATCAAGGAAATGACCGTCACTGTCAACTCCCCAAAAGGAAGCAGTGATGTAAAGTTTGACAACCTGGTTTTGGAGGATGCGGAGTATGCGAGATACAACCTGGCACTGAACCAACCCGCTTATTCAGATGGGAACGACCAGTACTCACCATCCTGCGGAAACGACGGGGATGAGGGAACCATGTGGGTACATGCAGGGGATGACCTGGACGGCTATTGGTTCGTGGATCTGGGACAGGATTATGACCTGTCTGATTTTGAGCTGGTGTTTGAACAGGATGAAGAGAATGCCTGGGGTTACACCATAGAGGCAGCACGTGATGGTGAGGAGTACTTTGAGGAACAGCCTATTTATGACGCGTCAGAAAATACAGATGGTTCCAGAGTGCAGACCGGAAGCTTTGAACCGGGTACTTCCTATCGGTTTATCCTGATCAGACTGACAAAATTCCCGGGGGATGACTACTGGCCCGGATTTGCGGAATTTAAGGTTTATGAGAGGGACAACAGTGAGCTTGACAAATCCGCTTTGACAGATCTGATCCTGAAAGTAAAATACATGCAGCAGGGAAATTATACAGATGAGTCCTGGCAGAATCTGATGAATGCACTGGAACAGGCAAAAGCAGATTTTAACGCGGCAGTTACACCGGAGCAGGTGGATGCAGCCATTTATGCACTTCAGGCAGCAGTGGACAGTCTGGATGAGCATACAGACGGCAATCTGGCACTGAATAAGCCGGTGACATCATCTGCGGAAGAGTATGCGCCTGCATCAAACGGCAATGACGGAAGCACAGATACTTTATGGATCGTAAACGGTGACGCTGTGGAAAATCTGCTTCCTCAGTGGTGGCAGGTGGATCTGGGCAGTGAGTTTGTACTCAGCAATTACCAGCTTGATTTTGAAAAGGACGAGGCAGAGGGATTCTGGCAGTACAGAATCGAAGGCTCAAAAGACGGAGAGAATTTTGATGTCCTGGAAGATAAGACAGAGTCCGAGAGCGGTATCCGTACGGAAACAGGTACACTGACATCTGCGGAGAGTTACCGTTATGTCAGAGTGGTTCTCACAGGATTCCCGGAATACGACGGTGCGGACTACTGGCCTGCATTTGCGGAATTCCAGGTATTCGGGCAGGAACCTGCAGAGCCGGAAGTGGATAAAGAGCTTCTGAAGGCGAAAGTGGAAGGTGCAAAGGCCTTGAACCCGGATAAATATACGGAGGAGAGCTACGGCGTCCTTCTGGATAAGATCGCAGAGGCGGAAGTAGTGATTGAAGACGATGAGGCAGCACAGGAGCTGGTGGACCAGAAATGTGATGAACTGCAGGCTCTTATCGATGCCCTTGAAGTCAAAGTGATCGAACAGGTGAAGAAAGACAGGCTTGCTGCAATGGCAGCGGGATGCAGGGAGGCTGATCCTGAACTATATACGGAGGAAAGCTTCCGGAACCTTACCGATGTACTGGCTCAGGCATCCGAAGCACTGGAAGAGACCTGGTATACCCAGGAGATGGTAGATAATATTTCAGCTCTTCTGGAGGAGGCCGTAAATGGTCTGGTACCGACAGAGGAGGTTTCAGCGGAGGACACGGCAAGGGATCTGGCGAAGATGAGACTGGCCCAGGCAGCAGCACTTGATACAACCCTCTATTCAGAGGAAAGTCTCGAGAAGATTGCGCTGCAGAGCAAAGCACTCAGCGATGCCCTGGAGAATCCGGAACTGACAGCTGAGGAGATCAACAGCCTGACAGCACAGCTTACAGCGGCTCTGTCTGAACTCACAGATAAGGAAGAGCCTGCGGAAGTTGACAGAGAGAAGCTGAATGCCAAGATCATTGAGGCAAAGGCTATCGAGCAGGGTGATTTTACAGATGAAAGTTATGGAAATCTGCAGAATGCCATAATTGCAGCCGAGGGCGTATACGCGGATGAGAATGCCACACAGGAACAGATTGATGAGCAGGTAGAACTGCTGAAAAATGCCATATCCGCACTGGAGAAGAAACCGGCAGAAAAACCGGATGATCCGGATGATCCGAAAGACCCGGAAAAACCCAGTGACCCGGAAGATCCTCATAAACCAGGTACCACACCAACGACACCTACGACACCGGGGGATAACGGCAGTGACAAACCGAAACCGCCTGCAAAACCGTCCGGAAGCGGACAGGGAAATAAGAATACCGGCACCAACAACAATGGAAGCGGCGCAAAAGGTACTTCCGGCGGCAGTAGTGTGAAGTCACCCAAGACAAAGGACGAGGCAAGGACAGGAATGTTTGCAGGTCTCTTTGCAGTATCGGCGGCAGGTATCATTGTATTGGAAATGAAAAAGAAAAGAAGCAGAAGATAACAGAAGGAAACGGGAAACCGGGGCAGCCAAACCATAGAGGGGAGGCTGTCCCGGTCTTTCTTATTTCTTCTTTTTTTTGTTCCTGGCCTTCTTTTTCCGGTGTCTTTTGATCTTAATGATAAGCAGTACAATATAGAAGATAACGGCTGACAGCAGGAAAATGAGTGCCGGATACTTCCACGTGGGCATGTTCCGGAAGTTATATTTAAGTTCCTGGAAGAATTCACCCAGGGAACTGGAAGAGGTCTTGGGTGTTCTTTCGGCAGACGCGCTGTCCGCGGTGTTATTCTGTGCGGCTGCCCCGGCTGTATTTGCTGTATTGGCAGGAGAGTCTTTGACCGCATCCAGGAATTCCGGCAGGGTGAGGGTCGGACAGACCTCTGCATGGCTTGTTGAGAGGAGCTGCTCGCCCAGATAATACTCTGTGGTCTGTATCTTTTTTTCCAGGGAAGTCTTACGGGTTAGTTTCTCAACAGGCAGGTCTGTCGGCAGGTCCGCTGTTGCGGTATCTGTAAAACGCGTCATCGTTTTAGCTTTGGTCAGGTTGTAGAGATAATGCTCAATGGGCAGGGGTTTCAGACATTCAACCTCCCCCTTCTGGGCAAGAACTACCTTGTGGAAATTGGAAAATCCGTAGTCTAAAAGTGCCGCGGTATCCGGATACTGATAGACGGCATTGTCGGCCAGGACCACAGAAATCAGGTACATGCCGTTTCTCTGGGCATATGTCACAAGCGAGTTTCCGGCATCGCTTGTGTATCCTGTTTTTCCGCCCAGACATCCATCGTAATGCATGTCACCGGATACCAGCATTTTGTGATGGTTGTTCAGCCAGCGTTCCTCGTCTGTGATGTTGGTCTTTGGCTCAATGTAGTATTCTGTTCCGATGATCTTGCGGAAGGTCTCGTTTTTAAAGGCTTCTCTGGCAATATTCGCGAGATCCCGGGCTGTGGTGTAATGTTCCGGGTCATGAAGGCCGTTGGCATTGACAAAGTGGGTGTTTTTGCATCCGAGCTTCTCCGCTCTGGCGTTCATCATATTTACAAAGTCAGGGATACTGCCGCCCACAAACTCAGCTACGCCGGATGAGACCTCATTGGCGGATGCCAGCAGGATAGCGTACAGGCTCTGTTCCATGGTAAGTATCTCGCGGGGCTTAATGCCGATATGAGTGCTGCCGGGTTCTATGCCGTTTACAGCCTCAGCCGAGAAGGTGACCTGGTCTGTCAGAGCGCTGTTCTCAATGGCAATCAGGGCTGTCATGATCTTAGTGGTGCTTGCCGGGTACCTCTTTTCGTCGATACCCTTGGCGTAGAGTATCTCCCCTGTCTCTGCATCCATAAGAATGGCGGTTTCCGCAGCTACCTGCGGGCCTGTGGGCCACCCCGGAAGCGCATCGGACTGGACTTCCCAGTTATAACTGTCCGGCGGCGCATTTGGATCCTTTGGTGCCTCGGCGGCATCTGCAGGTACGTTTGGGTCGGCCGAGGCGGCATTTGGATCGGCTGCTGCGGCATTTGGATCGGCTGCGGCAGCGTTTGGGTCAGCAGGTGCCTGCGCTGCGTTCTGGGCAGCTCCGTATACTGAGGCCTGTCCGCTGCCGAGAAGAAGGCAGGAGGCCAGGACCAGGGCATTTATCCATAGTTTGGTTTTTTTCACAATAAAATCCTCATTTCTTAAAGGCTTTATTTATTATAAGAGATTTTATTCGCGGTTACAACCCCTTTCCTGCAACAAAGGTGTTGACAAATAGGTTCATAAGTGCTATGGTTAATTACACAAGTAATGAACCGTATAACTAAGGCGGTCATAGATATTTTCCAGAAAGGGAGTGAGATGCTTGCAGGAACTATTGAGTCAGGAGAAGTCCATATATTTACAGATCAAGGAAATGATAGAAAACGATATTATCCGGGATATTCTGCTGGAGGAAGAGCGGGTGCCGAGTACAAATGAACTGGCGAAGCTCTACGCCATCAATCCGGCAACAGCGGCAAAGGGTATAAATCTTCTGGTGGATGAAGGTATTTTGTATAAGAAAAGGGGGATTGGAATGTTTGTAGCATCAGGAGCAAAGCAGGTAATCGTGAGGAAGAGAAAAGAGAGATTTTTTGATGATTATATCAGAAGCCTTCTGACAGAAGCGGCAAGCCTGGGAATCACCAAAGAAGAATTGATCGATATGATAGCAGCAGGAAAAGGGGAGGATGCAAAATGAGCGTAATGACATTAAAATGTGAGAATCTGGTAAAACAATATAAAGACAAAAGGGCACTGGACAATGTGAGCCTTACATTGGAGAAGGGAAAAATATACGGCCTGATCGGACGAAACGGCGCGGGCAAGACCACGCTTCTGTCAGTTTTGACCGCCCAGAATCCGGCCACGCACGGAACTGTCACATTGAACGGACAGCCGGTCTGGGAAAATGAGACGTCCCTGTCCCATCTCTGTTTTTCAAGGGAGATCAATGCCAATATGAATGCCGGAGGAATCGGCGCATTGAAAATAAAAGAGTATCTGAAAATGGCAGAGACATACATGCCTCACTGGGATAAGGAGATGGCAGAGCATCTGCTTGACATTTTCCATTTGGACCGGAAAAAAAGGATCTCCAAGCTGTCAAAAGGTATGACATCCATGGTCACCATAATCGTGGCACTTGCCAGCAAAGCAGATTTCACATTGCTGGATGAACCCGTTGCAGGGCTTGATGTAGTGGCAAGGGAACAGTTCTACAGGATACTGTTGGAGGAATATACGGAGACAGGGCGTACCTTTGTCATCTCCACACATATTATTGAGGAAGCAGCAGACCTTTTCGAGGAAGTTATCATTCTGCATGAAGGCAAAATGGTACTGAAGGAGAATACCCAGGAACTTCTGGAAAGCTGTGTACATGTAAGCGGCAGGGAAGAGGATGTGGATGCCGCGACAGCAGGACTTACGAAATACAGAGAGGAGACCATTGGAAGGAGCAAAAGCGTCACCGTAAAACTGGAGCCGGGCCAGAGAGTGGAAGCTGCAGACAGTGTCAGTGTACAGCCAATGAATCTTCAGAAAATATTCGTGGCGATGTGCGGCGGGGAGGTATAGAGATGAAGAAGTGGAGACTGTTCATGGAATGGGCACTGCAGGTTATAGGCATGTCTGTCGTAGTGGTTCTGGGTATGACAGTGCTGACCGGGGGGCAGATATGGCTGGGATTTTCAAAGGCATCCGGCGGGCGTATGGTATCTGATCTGCCTGTTAAGATGATGCTTGTCACGGTATTTGTATCGGCGGTGACGTCCTCCGGTGTGTATACCAGTTATATACCTGCGGGTATGTGCCTGAACTGCAGGCGGAAAGATGCTTTGATGGGAATGCAGATCATGAAGCTGGTAGTTGCGGTACTGATGTCTGCCATCACTTTATTGCTGGCGGCAGTCGGAGACTGGCAGTTTGTCAGGGGAAATACGGCTGAGGCACTGGAGATTCTGGCGGTCGCATTCTGCGCTCTGCTCCTTGTGACATCCGTGGGAGAAGTTGTGGGGCTCGTCTATCTGCGGTTCCGGAAGATAGGAATGATAATCATGGTTTCCTTTTTCGCCATCGGCGGAGGCGCCCTGGGAGCAATTGTAGCCATGAATATTAAGGACATCCGTTTTGACTTTAAATTTACGAATGTGCTTATATATACAGCCGCAGCTACGGCAGTCGTATGGATTTTGGATATTATTATTTCAAGACGCCTGCTGGAAGGCCTTGAGGCGCAGTAGAGGAGGGATATCATGTGGAAATCAATAAAGGAGCAGGTAAAAATAGAGGTCTGCGACATGAGAGTTTATCTGGCTCTGGAGGCAGGACTGTGTGCCCTGGGTATGGTTATCATGACCTGTGTGCATATGTTCGGCAATGAGGAGAGTTATTTCCCTCTGGGCAGCATGATAGCGGCAATCGCTGTTCTGTGTCTGATCATATTCGGAAATATATTCAGCCTGTGCATGGGATTTGATATGGCGGTCAGCATGGGAAAAACAAGAAAGCAGTATTACCCGTCAGCTATTATCGTATATTTTCTCATGACACTGGTGCTCTTAGCAGGTCTGTTTCTGCTTCTGCGTGTGGAGACAGCCATATACGGCGTGCTGCTTCCGGGGAAAATAAAAGAAAATATACCAATCATGACGAAGTTTACAGTGCCCTGGATCTTTGGAGGGGCCGCAGCTTTAAACGGTTGTGCTGCTCTGGGGGCGGCCATTGTACGACAGTTCAAAAGAGGAAGGGTCGTCATTCTGGCCTTCTGGCTGCTCGGCTGCTGGACACTGCCCGGTGCTGCAGAGGGCAGGGACAGTAACGTCATGAACCGTATCGGGATTGCGTGGGGACAGTGGTTCGGAGGATTTCAGACCTGGGCGCAGATCGGTATGATGGTGGGGGCCGGAGTTGTTTTGTGTGCGGCTGCGTATCTGATTTTCAGGAAACAGGCAGTGCAGTGGTAGGAGTTACAGACTCTGTAATTAGGATGATTGTGGAAACATCTCCTTTTACAGGGTCTGTTTTTGCGTTATAATAATACATATCAGGAAAATTCTGCAATGACAGGACAGGAATCCCTTCTCCTGTCTGTAACGCTGTATTGTGAATATTATATAAAAACAGCAATCTAAATACAGGAATAATAACGAAAAAAATATAAATACAGAAATCCTATTGACATTTATATGTTAATTTCGTAAAATGACAACGTAAGACAAATGGAGAATTAAAACAAGATGAAAAAAGCGACGATTATTGATGTAGCCAATGCCTGCGGCGTATCCATGAAAACAGTATCAAGGGTGATCAACAACAGCCCTAATGTCAGTGATGCGACCAAGAAAAAGGTCTTTGCTGCCATGAAAGAACAGGGATATCAGGTGAATATCCTGGCAAAGGGACTGAAGGGAAACCGTACGAATATTATCGTGGTTTTTGCTGACCGTCATCATGAGGAACATTTAAGCATCTGGCATAATATCATGCTGAAGCATCTGTTCTCTTATGCGAAGGACAGAAACATGAAGATAGTCCTTTCTCCGTCCAACAGTGAAAAGTTCGAGGAGGATGAGACCGACGGTTTCTATCTGATGGCAAGCGGTATAGCAGACGGCGCCATACTGCTGGAGAATATTCTCAATGACCCGCGGGTGGATTACTTTGAAAAGCATAACATACCGTATGTGGTATTCGGTGAGCCTGAGAATCCGGATGTTCCTTCCGTCAGCCTTGACAATTTTGATGTGGGCTATAATGGAGGCAGATATCTGATAGGCAGGGGATACAGCAAGATAGCACTGCTGATAGGCGAACAGAAATTCCTGTCCACTCAGCTCCGCATAGAAGGCTTTGAAAAAGCCATGTATGGAACAGGCGCCCAGTATCATATCTTTACAGGGATCGATACCGTGGAAAAGGCTTATCACAAGTCAAAGGAAGTCCTGGAGGAGTATGATATACAGGCATTCTTCGTATCCGGTGATGAGAGAGCACTTGGTGTCTACAGAGGGATATATGAGAAAGGCATGAGGATACCGGAAGATGTGGCTGTTCTTGGGATTGATAATATAACATTAGGCGAATTTTATTATCCTCCTATTTCCACTGTCGCTCAGGATTTTAAACAGCTTGCAAAATGCTGTATTGATTTTGTGGTAGGAGAGATAGAAGAAGGTAAAAAAGAGGATGCAAGAAAGATATTTAAATTTCCGACAGAGATTATTGAAAGAAAATCTACATAATACCATAAAAAAGGAAGGAGATACTTCCTTCCATAATGACAACGTTGTCTTTTAGTGACAACGTTGTCAGAAAGGAGAAAAATATGAACCTGGAAACAAAGGCAAGACAGAGGCTGGCCGTCATCTATAAAGACGACGGAAAAATAAGCGAAGCCTGGGACAAAATTTCCCGTCAGCTGCAAAAGTATCAGCCGGCGGAAGAAAAAGGAAAGAAGTTAACCCAGAGAGATAGTATTTTGATCACATACGGAGATACTATCACCAAAAAGGGAGAACCGGGTCTTCAGGTACTTCATAAATTTTTGGAAGATTTTGTGGGGGATGCGGTGACAAATGTACATCTGCTCCCAATGTATCCCTATACATCAGATGATGGATTTTCTGTGGTGGATTACAGAAGCATCAATCCGGAACTGGGTGACTGGGAGGATATATCCGCACTATCTGAAAATTACGGGCTGATGTTTGACGCGGTGATCAACCATATATCCAAAAGCAGTGAATGGTTCAGCCGTTATCTGGAATGCGAGGCACCTTACAGAGATTATTTTATCACCTGTGATCCAAATGCGGATTACAGCACAGTGACCAGGCCAAGAGCACTTCCTCTTCTGACGGCCTTTCACACAAAGGAGGGGGAAAAGCATGTATGGACAACCTTCAGTGAAGACCAGATCGACCTGAATTTTGAATGTCCCGATGTGCTTGCGGAGGTTCTCGATATTCTGGTCATGTACGCAAAGGCAGGGGCAAAATTTATACGGCTGGATGCCATTGGGTTTATGTGGAAACAGCTTGGAACAACCTGTATGCATCTGCCGGAAACACATGAGCTTATCAAACTCATGAAGGATGTGCTGCAGGAATACGCACCGGGCACAAAACTGATCACAGAGACAAATGTTCCCCATGCGGATAATATCAGTTATTTCGGCAATGGGGAGGATGAAGCTGATCTGGTTTACCAGTTTCCGCTGCCGCCGCTCACCATGTATTCCCTCTTAAAGGGAGATGCATCCATTCTCAGTTCCTGGATGGCAGGCCTCAAACTTCCAGGCAGCAGGGTAACATATTTTAATTTTCTCAGTTCCCATGACGGAATCGGGGTGAGACCCACTGAGGGAATCCTGAGTGACGAAGACAGACAGTTTCTTGTGGAGGCGGCTCTTAAAAACGGAGGCAGGGTTTCTTATAAAGATAACGGAGACGGGACCAAAAGCCCTTACGAGCTGAATATCAATTATCAGGATGCCCTGGCAGGACCCGATGAGTCAGACGAGGAACGGATTGGAAAATTCCTGGCAGCAGAGACTATTTTACTTTCCATGCAGGGTGTTCCCGGTATTTACATCCACAGCCTGCTGGGTTCCAGAAACGATTATTCCGGTATGACCACATCGGATATCCCCAGAAGGATCAACCGGGAGAAGATAGATTATGATTATCTGAAGCAGCAGTTAGACGGAAAGACAAACAGAAGCAGGATCTTTCATGAAATGCGCAGAAGACTCCGGATCAGAAACGGGGAGAGCGCATTTTCACCGGAGGCAGAACAGGAGGTCATGGACCTGGATCCGAGAGTTCTGGCACTGAAACGTGAGAACAGGGAAACAGGGGAGATCATTTACGCCCTGATAAATGTATCCTCCCATAATGTTGAACTGAATCTTCCGCACATCTGCGGAAAGGACCTGCTCTTTGATAAAGAGATACAGGAAAAAATCAGCATGGTACCATACGGTACAGTCTGGCTGAAGAAACAGTGATTGTTGCAGAAAGGCGGCGTCCGAATTGTTTTAAGACGGTCTTTTTGACACAAATAAATAATGAGAATTCAAAAAAAGGAGAAAAAATTATGAAGAAAAAAGCATTGTGTGTATTACTGGCAGCAGCCATGGTTTCCACCTTTACAGCAGGCTGCGGAAGCAGCGGAAGCGGCAAAGAAGAAGCGAAAGGTGACAGCAAAAGCGGTAAGGTAAAGATCCAGTTCATGCACCAGCAGGTAGAACAGGAACGGCAGGATGTGGTGCAGGCGATCATCGACGATTTTGAAAAGGAAAATGAAAACATTGAAGTGGAGTCCATCCCGGTAAATGAGGATGACTATGATTCCAAGATTGTAGCTCTCGGAGGAAGCGGCGAACTTCCGGCCATCATTGAATACAGCCAGGACCAGGCAAAAACAAGTGTGTCAAACCAGTTCACAAACCTGGACGCAGTGAAAGAAGTCATTGACCAGAAGGGAGAGGATTCCTTCTACGAAGGCGCGCTGGATGTGACAAAGACAGAGGACGGAAGCGGATATGTAGGTGTTCCAATCTGCAGCTGGGTACAGGGAATCTGGGTCAACACAGCGATGCTTCAGGAAAAAGGACTGGAGCTGCCGGAAAACTGGGATGATATCCTGGAAGTGGCTGCAGCATTCAATGACCAGGCCAACAAAAAATACGGCATTGCTCTTCCTACATCAGAGTCAGCCTTTACAGAGCAGGTATTTTCACAGTACGCTCTGTCCAATGACGCAAACGTATTTGACAAAGATAAAAATGTTACGGTAAATACACCGGAAATGAAAGAAGCAGTGGAATTCTACAAAGAGCTGGCATCTTACTCCATGCCGGGCTCCACAGAAGTTGCAGATGTAAAAGATGCTTTTGTCGGAAAGAACACACCGATGGCAATGTACTCCACCTATATTTTAAACGCAGTGAAGGAAGCCGGATTTGCTGAGGACCTGGCACTGGTTCTGCCGAACAAGAAAGAGCCTGTTTCTTACGGCTGTATCACAGTTCTGGGTATTGCTGACGGTATGGAGGACGCAGAAACAGATGCTGCCAAGAAATTTGTCTCCTTCCTTCTGGAAAAAGAGAATAATATCAATTGGCTGAACATGGCACCGGGCGGAATCCAGCCGGTATTAAAAGAAGTGAGTGATGATGCTGCCTACACCGATATGGAAGAGCGTAAGGCATTCGCAGGATTAAACGATGATATCGCAGCAGCAGTTGACAGCCTTCAGCTCTTTGGTACTGTTGACGGAAAGAATTTTACAGAGATGGGCGATGTGACAAACACAGGTGCTATCAGCAAAATGATCAACAATGTGGTTGTACAGAACGCTGACATTGACAAAGAACTTGAAACTGCACAGGAAGCAGTTGAAAAACTGATCAAATAAAGGAAAAGAGATGCTGTGCGGGCGGCGGACTGTCCGCCTGTACAGCAGCCTTTGATAAGAGCAGAAAGGGGAAAGGAATGAAGTCCAAAAAGAAAAAACTGGGCGGAAATGATACCAGATTTGCTTATGCCCTGCTGGCACCAAGTCTGATCCTGCTGGTATTGCTGATAGGCTATCCAATGATCTACAATATTGTGATCAGTTTCCAGGATGTGCCCATCAATCCCAGAATGGCGTCAGAGTTTGTGGGGCTTGATAATTTTAAGGCTGTATTTCAGGATAAAAGCTTCTACCAGTCCGTATTTGTCACCCTGATCTTCACCGTTCTGGTAACTGCAGTAAGTACCGCGTTCGGTCTGGCTATCGCAGTATTCATGAACCGGGAGTTTGTGGGTAAAAAGCTTGTAAATTCAATTATTATTCTGTCTTACGTGGTTCCGGCTGTGTGTCTTATTTTCGCATGGCGTTATATGTTCAACAATATTTATGGTATCATTAACTATATCATAGTGGATGTGCTCAAGCTGGCAGATGAGGTTCCGTTATGGTTTGACCAGCCGGCAAGTGCGTTTATCCTTGTCACTATATTTGCTATATGGAAATTCTATCCGTATGCATACATGTCCTTTGTGGCGATCCTGCAGTCTGTGGACAAGAGCCTGTATGAGGCTGCTGACATGGATGGAGCTACCTCATGGCAGAAGTTCCTGGCAGTTACATATCCTGCCATCAAACCAACACTGGTAACAGTAGTCAGCCTGAGGACAATCTGGGTATTCTACATTTATACGGAAGTATATCTCCTGACAAAACAGGTAAATGTACTGGGTGTATACCTGTACGATATGGCTTTTGCCACACATGATTTCGGCAAGGCAGCAGCCATTTCCATTGTATTGTTCGTGGTGATCTTCAGCCTTGTTATGCTGATCAGAAAGAAGGTGCTGAGAGTTGAAGAAGATTAAGAGAAAAACATTAAAAGAGATATTTTTCTATGTGAGAGTAGTATTGCTGGTTGTGATCCTGCTGTTCCCATTCCTCATCATGCTCAGCGTGTCCATAAAATCCACAGCGGAAACCATTGCGTATCCGCCGACGGTCATTCCGAAGACATGGACCTTCCAGCACTTTATTGATATTTTTGATCCGGGTATTTTCCCGTATCTGAAATACTTTGGAAACAGTCTGTATATTGCCCTGACGGTCTCCGTACTGGCTGTATTTCTGGGGATCCTGGGCGGGTATGCGCTTTCAAAGCTGAAATTCAAAGGAAAAAAGGGAATCAGCGAAATGTTTTTCCTGGTTTATATGTTTTCCGGGATTCTGCTTATCGTTCCCCTGTTCCGTATGCTCTCTGCCATCGGGTTAAAGAACAGCAGAGAGGCTGTAATTGTGTGTATGATCATCCAGACACTTCCCACAGCCATCTATATGACAAGAAGTTATTTTGACACTATACCGAAAGAGCTGGAGGAGGCAGGAAGAGTGGATGGCCTCAGCAAGATGGGCATTATTTTCCGCATCATTGTTCCGCTTTCTATTTCAGGACTGATATCTGTATTCGTTTACGCATTTATGATCGCATGGAATGATGTGCTTTTTGCATCCATATTCATTGACTCCCCGGATATGATGACGATTCCGATCGGACTCAACTCCCTGTTCAATACACCGGATTACGTATGGGGAAGAATGATGGCGGCATCTTTGGTTACCTCGCTCCCTGTAGTGATCATGTATGGATTCAGCCAGAGACTGATCAAGGGCGGCAGAACTGACGGCGGTGTAAAAGGTTAAGGAAAAGAGGAGAACTGACATGAAAAAATTAGTGGCTACAGCACCCAGAGTTGCTGAACTGAAAGACTATACAGACAGAGAGATAAACAGTAATGAAGTAAAGATAAAGGTGGAGTTTGCAGCTCCCAAACATGGCACTGAGCTGGCGGATTTCCGCGGCACCACTCCTTTTATTGACGGGAAATTCGATGAGGAGTGGAGGGTTTTCACAGAGCGGGGTGAAGATGAACCCAGAGGTATTGAATTTGGAGACCTGGCACTTGGAAATATGTTCGTTGGAACGATCGTAGAAAAGGGCGCAGATGTTACAGAGTATGAAGTGGGTGACCGCGTATGCTCCTACGGACCCATTAAAGAGACCCAGATCGTAAATGCAGTGGACAATTACAAGCTCAGAAAAATGAGTAAAGAGGCATCCGCGAAGAATGCGGTCTGCTATGACCCTGCACAGTTTGCGCTGAGCGGAATCCGGGATGCGGATGTTCGCCCGGGCGACCGTGTTGTGGTGATCGGGCTCGGCGCCATCGGACAGATTGCCCTGCAGTTTGCGGCAAAGATCGGTGCCACCACAGTGATCGGTATTGACCCCATTGCGAAGAGAAGAGAAATCGCAGAAAAACACGGTGCTCATTACACCATTGATTCCATGAGCTGCGACGCCGGAATGGAGATCAAGAAGCTGACAGATAAAAAGGGTGCTGATGTTATTATCGAGACAAGCGGTAATGTACATGCCCTGCAGTCCGCGCTGAAAGGTCTGGCTTATAACGGAACCATCGCTTATGTGGCATTTGCAAAACCATTCCCTGCAGGCCTGTGGCTTGGGCAGGAGGCACACTTCAATTACGGCAAGATCATTTTCTCTCGTGCCTGCAGTGAGCCGAACCCGGAATATCCGCGCTGGGACAGACACAGAATCGAAGATGTGTGCTGGGAGCTTCTTATGAACGGTTATCTTGACTGTGATGACATTATTTATCCGGTAGTACCCTTTGACAAATGCGCGGAAGGATTCTGCTATTACGTTGACCAGCACCCGGAAGAGAGCATTAAACTGGGTGTAGACTTTACAGGGAGGGAATAATATGCTGTTAGGAACACAGGATAAGGATTTTTTTCCGGAAGACCTGATTGAAAAATTCAAATTCGTAAAAAATATGGGATTTGAATGTTTTGAGATAGACGGAAAAGTGCTGACAGACAATGTAGAAACAGTAAAACAGGCCATTAAAGAGTCAGGTCTTCCCGTGTCCAGCGCCTGCGGCGGCTACAGAGGCTGGATCGGGGACTTTATAGAGGAGCGCAGGGAGAATGGTGTGGAGGATTTAAAAGAGATTATCCGTGCCTTGAAGGAAGTAGGGGGAACCGGTGTTGTGGTACCTGCTGCCTGGGGTATGTTCACTTTCCGTCTTCCGCCGATGGTATCTCCCAGAAGTCATGAAGGGGATGTTAAAGCTATTTTGAAATCACTTTCGGAGCTGGAGCCTGTGGCAAAGGAGAATGGGATCTACATTTACCTGGAACCTTTGAACCGTTATCAGGACCATATGCTGAACACCCTGCAGGATGCCATGGATATTATCCGCAGGGGCGGCTTTGAGATGGTCAAGATCACGGCTGACTTTTATCATATGGCGATCGAAGAGGATGATATTTCCCGCTCTCTTACAGAGTTCAGGGATGTGATCGGACATATCCACATTGCGGAGAACCACAGATACCAGCCTGGTACCGGGTCCATTGACTGGAACAGGCATATGCAGACTTTAAAGAATATAGGATATGAGGGCGCTGTTGTAAATGAAGGAAGAATCCGCGGGGATGATCCGCTGGAGGTATATCAGAAATCCGTTGATTTTATGAAGCAGTTTCTGTAAAAAACACCGCCGGCGTCTCAGGATGCCGACGGTGTTTTCTCTGCCCTCAAGAGGAGGATAAAGATGGATAAATTGAAAATGGCGATCATTGGTTCCGGCCAGATCGCCAGGGTGACACATATACCAAATTATCAAAGCATGGAAAATGTAGAGCTGGTGGGAATTTGTGATACCAACCCTGACGCTGCGAAGGCAGTGGCAGAGCAGTTTGGGATTGCGCGGTATTTCGGAAATCATCTGGAAATGCTGTCTGAGATTCAGCCGGATGCGGTGACAATCTGCGTGCCCAATAAATTCCACTGTCAGATCACACTGGACGCGCTGGAGGCAGGCTGTCATGTATTATGTGAAAAGCCACCTGCCATAACTGTTCAGGAGGCACAGGCCATGGAAAAAAAGGCGGAAGAAAAGAAGCTGCTTCTGTCTTACGGGTTTCATTTCCGGCACAGTGAGCAGACTGCATTTTTGAAAGAGAAGATTCTGGCGGGGGATTTTGGTACCATTTATAATACGAACGTGCAGTGGCACAGAAGAAGAGGAATTCCCGGCTGGGGTAATTTTACCAATAAAGCTATGCAGGGAGGCGGCCCGCTGATTGATATCGGGGCACATATGCTGGACTGTGCGCTCTATCTTCTGGGGTATCCGCAGATTTCTTACGTGTGTGCTTCTTCCAGTGACAGAATCGGAAAAAGAGGCGGCCAGGGCCTTATGGGAACATGGGACGGTGGACGCTTTACCGTGGAGGACGGACTCTTTGGGTTTATACATTTTGCTGATGGAACCAGTATGAGTCTGGAAACATCCTTTGCCATTAATATGAAAGAACGTGATCTGAGGAAAATACAGTTATACGGAGATAAGCTGGGCGCAAACGTATTTCCTCTTGAAATATACGGGGAAGAACAGGGACAGCTTACGGACAAAAGTTTTCCGTTCATGGAGATGAGGGACTGGCACAGAGACAGTGAGGAGAACTTTGTAAAAGCCTGTCTTGGCAGGGAGCCGCTGCTGGTCACAGCCGAGCAGGGGACATATGTTCAGCGTGTGATCGGGGCATTATACAAAGCAGCCGAAAGCGGCATGCCTTATATATGGCAGGAATAGCTGACGGACGGCTGACAGATGGGAGAGGAAGAGACAGAATGATTCACTATGCGATTGAAAAACAGGGCGGAGAGATCTGGCTCAGACAGAAGAAATACGAACCTCGTTTTGCTTTGAAGACAGAATCTGTGTTTGCACAGTGTAATGGATATATGGGTGTCCGGGCTTCCCTTGGCCTCCCCTCTCTGGATGGGAAGAAGGGGATGTTCATAGCCGGTCTCTACAACAGGGCCTATGAGGAGGAAGTTACGGAACTTGTCAACTGCCCTGATGTGACAGGCTATGAGCTGGTGCTGGACGGGGTGCCGGTGCTGCCGGACAGCCGCTGTCTTACAGAGTTTGAGCGGAAATTCAATATCCACACAGGAGAGCTGGTGATCACATCTACCTATGAACTGGAATCAGGCGCAAGCTTCTGCCTGACAGACCGCCGGTTTGCCTCCATGGAAAATGAGCATCTGTTTGTACAGAGTATCGGAATCACCATGCAGAAGGGATGCATAAAGAACGGCGGAATCTGTACCGGAATCGACGGACAGCAGACCAACAGCGGTGTGTCCCACTTTAAGAAGGTGAACTGCCGGGTGTACGACAGAAAGTATCTGCATGTGGAGGGATATCTGGAGGAGGATACACTGAGTATTCTGGAAGGGGTAAGTTATACCGGAGAAGAGGAGGAGGCTGTGTTTACCTTGAAACGAAGAGGGATCACCGGCAGATATTTCTTCAGTATTCCGGATGGAGGAACCTGGGAATTTACCAAATATGTCTATATCCAAAATGAAAAAGACTCTCTTGGCCTGGACAGGCAGAAGAAGCTGCTGGAAAAATGCAGTGAGGCAGGGTATGCAGATGTCTTTTTAAAGCATAAGAAAATAATGCAGGATATCTGGAGACAGGCCCGGATTGAGATTGACGGGGCCAGTCCGGAGGAAGAGGCAGCAGTCAGTTTTGCCCAGTATCATCTGCTGGGAATGATGCCCTGGCACAGTACAGACTGCAGTATTGCGGCAAAAGGACTCACAGGTGAGGGGTACAAGGGACATGTGTTCTGGGATGCGGAGATTTTTATATTACCGTTTTTCCAGTATGTATTTCCGCAGGCAGCCAGAAATCTGCTGGAATTCCGGTATAAAGGTCTGGACGGAGCCAGGGAAAAGGCAGAGGCATATGGTTACAAGGGCGCCATGTATCCCTGGGAGGCAGCCGTAACAGGGCGGGAAGAGACACCGCTCTACGCAGCGCTTAACATACATACAGGCAAGGCCAACAAAGTGTGGTCCGGAATCAAAGAGCATCATGTGACAGCGGATATTGCCTATGCGGTATGGCAGTATTACAGTGTTACCGGGGACAGAGCATTTATGGAGCGGTTCGGTTATGAGATTATTTTTGAGACGGCTTCTTTCTGGGTATCCCGGGGGCAGTGGGATGAAAAAAGACAGGCTTATGTGATCTGTGACATTATCGGGCCTGATGAATATACGGAACACGTGGATAATGACGCATATACCAATTATATGGCGCGCTACTGCTGCAGACTAGCCTCTGTTCTGGCCGAAAAGCTCTGTGCGGAGAGTCCGGATCTGTACCGTGAGCTGGACCGCCGTCTGGGGATGGATAGGAACAGAAAGAGCTGGGAAGAGTTTGCGGACAGGCTGTACGTTCCTGTTCCCAATGAGGAGCTTGTCATTCCCCAGGATGACACATTTCTCTCTAAAAAACGCATCCCGGATATTGAAAAATATAAAAAGTCTCAGATCAAACAGGCAGTCCTCCTGGACTACTCCAGGGACGAGGTGGTTGATATGCAGGTGCTGAAGCAGGCGGATGTGGTTATGCTCCTGAACCTGTTTCCATACATGTTCTCTAAAGAAGTGGTAAAAAAGAATGTTCTCTTTTACGAGGAGAGGACTATACACGACTCTTCTCTGAGTTACTGTGCCCACGCACAGGCCTGCGCTGCCATCGGTGAGACGGAACTGTCCTGGGAGTTCTTTAAAAAGTGTATGGTCATTGACCTGGATGACAATCCAAATGATACAACCGATGGTATCCACGCTGCTTCCCTTGGGGGAATCTGGAGTTGTGTGATCTTTGGATTTGCAGGCATCAGTTTTTCTGACGGAAGGCTGAATGTTTCTCCGCGGCTGCCAAAACACTGGAAGGAGATGCGTTTCTCTGTGAAGGTATATGGGCATGAAATAGATGTGAAAATAAACCGCCGGGAAGTTCTGCTGGAAAGCCGTGAGAAATTTGTGCAGCCTCTGTCTGTGCTGGTGAATGATGAAATATATACTCTGACAGATACCCTGTCAGTGAAGTGCAAAGACAAAGAGGAGGACATATGCGCATGAGAGCAGTGATTTTTGATCTGGACGGTGTTGTAGTGGACACCGCAAAGTATCATTATCTGGCATGGAGAAAACTGGCCGCAGAGCTGGGCTTTGTATTTGACGAGGCAAATAATGAGCGTCTGAAGGGGGTCAGCAGAATGACATCCCTGGAGATCGTGCTGGAGACCGGAAAGATACAGAATCTGTCCATGGAGGAGAAAATAGCGCTGGCGGACAGGAAGAACGGGTACTACCTGGATATGGTGTCCACTATAGATGAATCTGAGATACTGCCGGGCATACCTGCGTTTCTGGAAAGACTGAGAGCGGAGGGCTATAAGATTGCTCTGGGTTCCGCCAGCAAAAGCGGGGGCATGATTCTGAAAAAGCTGGGTCTTATGCCATTCTTCGACGCAGTGGTGGACGGAAACCTGGTGGAACGTGCAAAACCGGACCCCCAGGTGTTTACAAAGGCGGCTGAAATGCTGGGCGTACCTTGTAAAGACTGTGTGGTGATAGAGGATTCGGCGGCAGGGATCGCTGCAGCGGCAGCAGGCGGAATGAAAAGTGTGGGGATTGGAAGCAGTGAAATTCTGGGAAATGCGGACATCGTAGTGCCGGATACGGCAGAACTTCCCGGATTAGACCTGCCGAAATAGCCAAAATCACAGAAAATCTCCCATATCCCTTGACATTTTCTTCTCTATCTATTTATAATGAAATTTAATAAAGACAAAGACGATGATGGAGACAGTATTCTGCAGGAGAAAACCACAGCGAGCCGGGGAAGGTGCAAGCCCGGTATGAGTATCAGCAGAAGAATATCACTCCGGAGCCGCTGCCTGAAATATAAGTAAGGGATGCCGGATTTCCCCCGTTAAAAGGAACGCGTATGATAGTATGTGTAAGAGGTGGTTAAACGATAGCTGAGGCTTTCGTCCTGTTGCAGGGCGGAGGCCTTTTTTATATCCCCCAGGCACAGAGAAAGGAGAATAAGACATGTATCAGAAAGTCCCCACAAACATGAATTTTGTGGAAAGAGAAAAAAACATCGAGAAATTCTGGGAAGACAATGAAATTTTCAAAAAGAGCATGGAACACAGAAAAGAAGGTGAGACCTACACTTTCTATGACGGCCCGCCCACAGCCAATGGCAAGCCACACATCGGCCATGTTCTGACACGTGTTATCAAAGATATGATCCCGAGATACCGCACCATGAAAGGCTGCATGGTACCGAGAAAGGCAGGATGGGATACCCACGGCCTTCCGGTAGAGCTGGAAGTGGAGAAAATGCTGGGTCTGGACGGCAAGGAACAGATTGAAGAGTACGGTCTGGAACCATTTATCAACCACTGCAAGGAATCTGTGTGGAAATACAAGGGAATGTGGGAGGATTTTTCGGGAACTGTAGGCTTCTGGGCAGATATGGATAATCCCTATGTCACCTACCATGATGATTTCATCGAGTCCGAATGGTGGGCTTTAAAACAAATCTGGGACAAAGGCCTTTTGTATAAAGGATATAAAATCGTTCCCTACTGCCCGCGCTGCGGAACCCCGCTTTCCAGCCATGAGGTAGCCCAGGGATACAAGGACGTAAAAGAACGCTCCGCTATCGCCCGTTTTAAAGTAAAAGGCGAGGACGCATATATTCTGGCATGGACCACAACACCCTGGACCCTTCCGTCCAATGTGGCACTGTGTGTGAACCCAAATGAAACCTATGTAAAAGTGACATCCGGGGAATACACCTACTATATGGCAGAAGCACTGCTTGATAAGGTTCTGGGAGAAGGAAATTATGAGATCCTGGAGCGCTATACAGGAAAAGAACTGGAGTACAAAGAGTATGAGCCGCTCTTCCCATTCGTAGAACTGAAAAAGAAAGCATACTATGTTACATGCGATACTTATGTAACGCTGACAGACGGTACCGGTGTGGTTCATATTGCACCTGCCTTCGGTGAAGATGACAGTAAGGTGGGAAGAGCCTATGACCTGCCGTTCTTACAGTTAGTAGATGAAAAAGGTGAGATGACCGCAGAGACTCCGTGGGCAGGTACTTTCTGCAAAAAAGCAGATAAAGAAGTGCTGATTGACCTGGAAAAACGCGGCCTGCTGTTTGATGCGCCTGTATTTGAGCACAGTTATCCCCACTGCTGGAGATGTGACACTCCGCTGATCTATTATGCAAGAGAGTCCTGGTTCATCAAGATGACAGCCGTGAAGGAAGACCTGATCCGCAACAACAATACGATCAACTGGATTCCGGAAAGCATCGGCAAGGGACGCTTCGGAGACTGGCTGGAAAATGTACAGGACTGGGGCATCAGCCGCAACCGCTACTGGGGAACCCCGCTGAATGTGTGGGAATGTGAATGCGGACATATGCACTCCATCGGAAGCAAAGAAGAGTTAAAGGCAATGTCCGACAACTGTCCGGATGACATTGAGCTGCATAGGCCATACATTGACAATGTCACCATCCGCTGCCCGAAATGCGGCAAAGAGATGCACCGTGTGCCTGAGGTGATCGACTGCTGGTTTGACTCCGGTTCCATGCCTTTTGCACAGCATCACTATCCATTTGAAAATAAAGACCTGTTTGAGCAGCAGTTCCCGGCAGATTTCATCTCCGAGGCTGTGGACCAGACAAGAGGATGGTTCTACTCTCTGCTGGCTATCTCAACCCTGATCTTCAACAAGGCTCCGTTTAAGAATGTAATCGTGCTGGGCCATGTGCAGGATGAAAACGGACAGAAGATGAGCAAATCAAAGGGCAATGCCGTTGATCCGTTTGAGGCTCTGGATACCTACGGGGCTGATGCCATCCGCTGGTATTTCTATGTAAACAGTGCGCCCTGGCTGCCGAACCGTTTCCACGGCAAGGCTGTACAGGAGGGACAGCGCAAATTCATGGGTACCCTGTGGAATACCTACGCGTTCTTCGTGCTGTATGCAAATATCGACAACTTTGACGCTACAAAATACAAACTGGAATACGACAAGCTTCCTGTTATGGATAAATGGCTGCTGTCCAGGCTCAATACCCTGGTGAAAACCGTGGATGACAACCTGGCAAACTACCGCATCCCTGAGACAGCCCGCGCGCTGCAGGATTTTGTGGATGAGATGAGCAACTGGTATGTGAGAAGAAGCCGTGAGCGTTTCTGGGCAAAAGGTATGGAACAGGATAAGATCAATGCTTATATGACCCTGTACACAGCCCTTGTGACCGTTGCAAAAGCAGCAGCACCTATGATTCCGTTCATGACAGAGGATATTTACCAGAACCTTGTGAGAAGCATTGACAAGGACGCACCGGAAAGTATCCATCTGTGTGATTTCCCGGAATGCAATGAGGCGTGGATCGACGCTGAACTGGAAGAGAACATGGAAGACCTTCTGGAAATCGTGGTAATGGGCCGTGCATGCAGAAATGCGGCAAATATCAAGAACCGCCAGCCAATCGGCAAAATGTTCGTCAAGGCCCCATTCCAGCTCTCCGACTTCTATAAAGAGATCATTGAGGATGAACTGAATGTGAAGAAAATGAGCTTTACAGACGATGTGAGAGATTTTACATCCTACAGCTTCAAGCCTCAGTTAAAGACCGTGGGACCAAAATACGGCAAGCATCTGAACAGCATAAGAGCAGCCCTTTCCTCCATCGACGGCAATGCAGCCATGGATGAGCTGAAGGCCGGCGGCGAGCTGAAACTTGACATTGACGGTCAGGAAATAGTATTATTAGAAAGTGACTTACTCATTGACACTGCGCAGATGGAAGGATATGTTTCCGAATCAGACAATGACATCACGGTTGTACTCGATACAAACCTGACTCCGGAATTAATTGAAGAGGGCTTTGTGAGAGAAATTATCAGCAAAGTCCAGACCATGCGTAAAGAGGCTGGTTTCGAGGTAATGGATAAAATCAGAATTTCCCTTACAGGAAACCAGGTGATTGAGGGCATCTTCCGCGCTCACGAGGCGGACATCAAGGCAGAGGTACTGGCAGAAGACGTCAACTACAATGAAGTAAGCGGCTATACAAAGGATTGGAAGATCAATTCTGAAAGCGTGACATTAGGTGTGGAGAAGATTTCATAAGGAATCTTCCCGGCCGGTCAGTTCCGGAGGAGGAGAAAATGTTAGATAATAATTTCAAAAAAGAAGAGTTTAAGAAAAGCGTCAGGGAAAATGTAAAGATGCTTTACAGAAAGACCATTGAGGAAGCAAGCCAGGAGCAGATTTTCCAGGCAGTTTCTCTTGCGGTCAAGGACGTTATTATTGACAACTGGTTATTGACACAGAAGCAGTATGAAAAAGATGACCCGAAGATTGTATACTACCTGTCCATGGAGTTCCTTATGGGCCGTGCGCTGGGCAACAACCTGATCAACCTGTGCGCATACAATGAAGTGAAAGAGGCACTGGAGGAACTGGGATTTGACTTAAATGTGATCGAAGACCAGGAGCCGGACCCGGCCCTTGGAAACGGTGGTCTGGGAAGACTGGCAGCATGTTTCCTGGATTCCCTGGCAACTCTGGGCTACTGCGCTTACGGCTGCGGTATCCGTTACCACTATGGTCTGTTCAAACAGAAGATTGAGAACGGATTCCAGGTGGAAGTACCGGATAACTGGCTGAAAGACGGATATCCATTCGAACTTCGCCGTCCGGAATACGCCAAAGAAGTAAAATTCGGCGGATATGTAAAGGTAGTATATGACCCAGCCACAGGCAGAAACAATTTCGTACAGGAAGGTTACCAGTCCGTACTGGCTATTCCATACGACATGCCTATCGTGGGTTACAACAACAAGATCGTCAACACCCTGAGAATCTGGGATGCACAGGCCATCAGTGAATTCCAGCTTGATCTGTTTGACAAGGGTGACTACAGAAAAGCAGTTGAGCAGGAGAACCTTGCAAAGAATATCTGTGATGTCCTTTATCCCAATGACAATCACTATGCAGGTAAAGAGCTGCGTCTGAAACAGCAGTATTTCTTCATCTCCGCAAGTATCCAGGCTGCCATTGAGAAATTCAAAAAATCTCACAGCGACCTGCATGATCTGCCGAAGAAAGTTACCTTCCAGTTAAATGATACTCATCCGACCATGACTGTGGCGGAGCTTATGCGTATCCTTCTGGACGAGGAAGGCATGACCTGGGAGGAGGCATGGGAGATCACAACCCATACCTGCGCTTACACCAACCATACCATTATGGCAGAGGCACTGGAAAAATGGCCCATCGAGCTGTTCTCCAAACTGCTTCCCCGTATTTACCAGATCATTGAGGAGATCAACCGCAGATTCATCCAGGAGATCAACAATAAATATCCGGGCAATCAGGAGAAAGTCCGCAAAATGGCTATCATCTATGACGGCCAGGTCAAGATGGCACATCTGGCTATCGCAGGCGGTTACTCCGTAAACGGTGTTGCAAGGCTGCACACGGAAATCCTGAAGAAACAGGAGTTAAAGGATTTCTATGAGATGTATCCTGACAAATTCAACAACAAGACAAACGGTATCACACAGAGACGTTTCCTGCTCCACGGCAACCCGCTGCTGGCTGACTGGGTAACAGACCATATCGGAGACGGATGGGTGACAGACCTTTCACAGCTCTCCAAGCTGAAAGTATATGCGGATGACAAGAGAGCACAGCAGGAGTTCATGAATATCAAATATCAGAACAAGGTGCGTCTTGCAAAATATATTCTGGAGCACAACGGCATTGAGGTGGATCCGCGTTCTATCTTCGATGTACAGGTAAAGCGTCTGCATGAGTACAAACGCCAGCTTATGAATATTCTGCATGTGATGTATCTGTATAACCAGATCAAAGAGCATCCGGAAATGGATTTCTATCCGAGAACCTTCATTTTCGGCGCAAAAGCCGCAGCGGGATACGTGCGTGCAAAACTTACGATCAAGCTGATCAACGCAGTTGCAGATGTGGTGAACAATGATAAATCTATCAACGGAAAACTGAAAGTAGTATTTATTGAGAACTATCGTGTATCAAATGCGGAGATGATCTTCGCTGCAGCCGATGTGTCTGAGCAGATATCTACTGCAAGTAAAGAGGCGTCAGGAACCGGTAACATGAAGTTCATGCTGAATGGTGCGGTTACTATCGGTACTATGGATGGTGCCAATGTGGAGATCGTGGAAGAAGTGGGCGAGGAGAATGCGTTTATCTTCGGTCTGTCTTCCGACGAGGTTATCAACTATGAGAACCATGGCGGATATGATCCCATGCAGTATTTCAACAATGACCCGGATATCCGTAATGTGCTGATGCAGCTGATTAACGGAACGTATTCCAATGGTGACTTTGAGCTGTTCCGTGATATCTATGATTCACTGCTGAATACTAAGAGCAGTGACAGGGCAGATACTTACTTTATTCTGGCTGACTTTAAGGCTTATGCGGAAGCACAGAAGCGTGTGGAAGAGGCTTATAAGGATGAAGCGGGATGGGCTAAGAAGGCGCTGCTGAATACGGCATGCTCCGGTAAGTTCACATCCGACAGGACGATACAGCAGTATGTGGATGAGATTTGGCATCTGGATAAGGTTACGATTGATAAATAGAGATAGTGTTATCCTGATGAGTGCAGGGTGATGAGGTGAGGGAGCTGTCCTGATGAATTGAGAGGTTCATGGGGGGCGGCTCCCTTCTTGTGTTTAAAACCGGACGCCGGGTCTGGCCATAAGCTTCCCTGTACGGACGGGAGCAGAGAACTTCCGAGCTAACACGCAACCCGCACTAAGTTCATCGCCTTAGGGCTCTTCACTAAGTGCTTGCTAGCGTGTGGATCTCGTAAGATTCTCTAAGCGCTCCTAAACGCCCGTACAGGGAAGCTTATGGCCAGACCCGGCTGTGCGTTTATGCGGGAGGTGTAAGCAGTTCGATGTGGGACACGACATAGAATTCTGCTTGTGTCAGACGTTTACTTGCCGTTATCGGTTTAAAATATGGATAAAATACTGACATAATAGAAAATGTTAAAATAATTTCTGAATTTGATGATAAAATATATCTGACATGTAATAATTGGTGTATTTGTCAAAACTACGTGCCAATCATTTCTTTTGACATCCTTTTTGGTCTATGGTACACTGAAAATAATTATGGAGAAATATACCCTACCGTAATAATGTCTGAAGACTACTCGAAATTGAAGAATATACTAACAGAGGTGAAAACAGTGGACAAGAACGAATACCGTGCCAAGCTGGACGTGATCAACGATCTGGTTGACAGGCAGGACTATAAGGGGGCTCTGGAGATTGTCGATACGATTGACTGGCGCAGGGTGCGAAGTGCAAGAACACTCTGTATGGTCGGCGAGATTTATGAGGCGAATAAACGGTATGAAGACAGCCGCAGGCTGCTCATACTGGCACATCAGAGGGCACCTATAGGAAAAACAGTAATATACCGGCTGGTTGAGCTGGCAATCAAAATGGGGAATTTTGATGAGGCAGTGGAATATTACAACCAGTTTGTAGAAATCTCCCCGAATGATAACTCACGTTACATATTAAAGTACAAGATCTACAGAGGAAGACGTTCACCCATCCAGGAACAGATCGCAATTCTGGAAGAATACAAGGGACGTGAGTATACGGAGCGCTGGTCTTATGAGCTGGCAAGGCTGTATGCCAAGGCTGGTATGAAGGACAAATGTGTGGAAGAATGCGATGACCTGATTCTCTGGTTCAGTGAAGGCAAATACGTGATAAAAGCCATGGAGCTGAAAATGAAATATGCTCCGCTTTCTCCAAGCCAGGAGGAAAAGTACAGAAACCGTTATGTGGAACCGTCACCGGAGAGCGCCGCGGCAGCCGCAGCAGCTACAATAACCGCAGCCACACAGGCGGCTTCAAAGCTTGTCAGCCAGTCCGTGGGTACAGGAATTGCAGAACAGAATACAGATGAAATGCCCCATATCGAGTCAGTCCGCTCCAGGGCAACCGGAAAGGCACCGGAGGAAGTAACCGTATTTTCACCGATTCTGGAAACAACAGGGGTTTTACAGGATAAAATTGCAAAGGGTATCCGGGATGTATTCTCCGGCGGCCCGAAAGTAGAAGAGCCGGAGGCTGAGACAGATGCGCCGGCAGAATCTGCCGCAGATGATATACAGAGCTACGGCATGGAAGATGACACCAGGGATTACGTGGTAAAAGAACTGGAACCGGACAAACCTGCATCATCCAGCATCACACCTGCAGCCATGAAACAACCGGTATCAAGACCTGTCGAGGCACCGAAAGAGCCTGTCCGGGAGGTTGATTTGGACGCTATTCTGGCTGAGACAGCAGGAGAACTGGCACAGGCAGTCGCAAAGGTATCCGAAGGGGTAACACCGGCAGTTGAAGCCGTGGCCGAAACAGCGGCAAATGTGGCAGAAGACACGGTGATGCCGTCTGAGATATCGGCAGAATCCAATGCGGCAGATGCAGAAAACGATAGAAGTGAACCACAGCCAATATACGAAGCAGATCAGGAGCAGCAGCCGGTTTCAGAAGCAGTGGAGGAGCCGGTAAGAGAATATACGATCGGCTCACAGCCAACGGTTCCGGATGGGGAAGCTGCCCAGTCTGAACAGACAGTTTATGAGCCGGCTCAGCCACAGCAGACGGAAGCAGGATCATTCCAGGCTGAACAGGCAGCATATGAACCGGCTCAGCCACAGCAGGCGGAAGCGGGATCATTCCAGTCTGAACAGACAGCATATGAATCAGCTCAGCCCCAGCAGGCGGAAGCGGAATCATTTCAGGCTGAGCAGACAGCATATGAACCGGCTCAGCCACAGCAGGCGGAAGCGGAATCATTCCAGGCTGAGCAGACAGCACCGGAATCCCCCCAGTTTGACCAGGCAGTACCGGAGTCAGTTCAGCCACAGCAGGCGGCCCCGGAACCCGTCCAGCCAGAGCTGGAGCAGCCGTCCATGGAATCCATCATGGCAGAGGCAGCCATCACCTCAGAACCGGACGATTTAGAAGGCAGAACCATCGAAATACCGGTAGATGAAGTGAAAGCAGGACTTGGCGGTATGACAATAGATCTGCAGAAAGCCCTGGAGTCAGCAGTTATGGAGCCGGAGACAACGGCACAGTCCAAGAGCGCCGCGCAGCCGGGAGATTATGCACAGCCAGGAAAAGCTGACCGGTCTGAAAGTTTTGAACAGCCTGAATATCCGGAGGATGAATTGGTCCAGACAGTTGCTGAAGACAAGCGTATGCCTAAAGAGGCATCCATGTCTCCTGCAGGGACTGCCACAGAATCCATACTGAGACATCACCTTACCCCGGAAGAACAGAAACGTCTCTTCACTTACTTTGCCCCCATACCGGGCCTGACCCAGCAGATTACAGAAGCACTTGACATTGCACAGGAGTCTGCCTGTGAAAGGACATCAAAATCCGGAAATATAGTGATTACAGGACGCGAAGGTGCAGGCAAGACCCGCCTGTCAGAGGGCCTGATAAAAGCCATCTGTAAGGAGCGCCATATGGAAGGCGCCAAGATCGCATATTTGGATGCGGAGAAGATGAATGAGAAGGACCCGGCCTATGTAGTTGACAAGCTGGCCGGCGGCTTTCTGGTAGTGGAAAACGCTTCATCATTAAAAGCGGATGTGATAGAGAAACTTTCCAAGGCCATGGAATTCAGGACAAACCGTCTGACTGTTATTTTGGAAGACTTGAAGCCGGGCATTCAGAGCCTGGAGAAGACGTATCCGGAGTTTATGGAGAAATTCGATTCCCGCGTAGTCATTCCGGTATTTACCAATGACGAGCTGGTATCCTTTGCAAAGACATATTCCAAAGAGATGGGATACAAAATTGATGACATGGCTGTTCTGGCCCTGTACACCTTGATTGGTGACAACCAGGACGAAGACGATCCCGTATCAGTGGGACAGGTAAAAGAGATGATGGACAACGCGATCAAACGTGCCTCCAGAGGCGGAAGACGCCCGGGCAAAAAAGTGGCAAAACGCCACCTGGATGAGAGCGGACGCATTATGCTTTACGAAAAAGACTTTGATGTATAAAATAATCCCCGGCAGCGCATTGGAGTGTGTAAACTCCGGCCTGCCGGGGAACATTAAATTATGACGGGAGATGAAAAGATGACAGCCCCATACCTGGGAAATCCGAAAAGGACCATAGAGGTCCTGCAGAAATATGATTTTGTTTTTCAGAAAAAATACGGGCAGAACTTTTTAATCGATACCCATGTACTCGACAAAATAATAGATGCCGCACATATTACAAAGGATGACTTTGTGCTGGAGATAGGCCCCGGTATCGGAACCATGACCCAGTATCTGGCACAGGCCGCCGGAAAGGTATATGCGGTAGAGATCGACAAGACGCTGATTCCTATTTTGGAAGATACGCTTCAGGAATTTCCGAATGTGACCATATTAAACGAAGACATTCTGAAAGTCGATATCAAAAAACTGGCAGAGGAGCACAACGCAGGAAAACCAATCAAAGTTGTGGCGAATCTGCCATATTATATTACGACGCCGATTATCATGGGATTATTTGAAAGTGATGTGCCTATTGCATCCATCACGGTTATGGTGCAGAAAGAGGTAGCAGACCGCATGCAGGTGGGACCGGGAACCAAAGACTACGGCGCCCTGTCTCTGGCAGTCCAGTATTACGCTGATCCGTACATTGTGGCAAATGTGCCTCCAAACTGCTTTATGCCGAGACCGAAAGTGGGAAGTGCGGTCATACGCCTGACACGCCACAGAGAACCGCCTGTGGACGTAAGGGATGAAAAGCTCATGTTCCGATTGATCAGAGCCTCCTTTAACCAGAGGCGGAAGACACTGGCTAACGGACTGAACAATTCTCCGGAGCTGTCATTTTCCAAAGAGGAAATACAGCGCACCATAGAATCCTGCGGTTTTCAGGCCGGTATCCGGGGAGAGACACTGACGCTGGCGGACTTTGCGAGACTGGCAAATGCCCTTGCAGACGGAAATACCGCAAAAGAATAACAACGGCGGTATCAGCAGATCTTATTGCCGTTTGCCATCAGCTTGAATTTCATGCCCAGCATTTCCGAGGCCCGTTTACACATGAGCATACGCTGCATGAAAATCTCAAAGTAATCCATGATGGAACAAATCTCTTCATCCAGTTCAATATTGAGCTGGATGATTTTTTTATCCATATGAATGGAGAGTGCGGAGGAGATGGCAGCATAATTGACTCTGTCGTGCTTATCGAAATTTTCCCGTATGGGGTTGCGCACTCGGTTGCGGCGCACATCCGTCTTGTCAGCCAGAATGACAGCCGCGGAGACCGGATCTACAGCGCTGCCGGTTCCCTCATCGTGCTGACCGATGGCGCTTATGATCACTGCAGTGTCCCTTGGCGGAAGTTTATATTTTTGAAGAATGTGCATAGCCATAAGCGCACCGCTGTGGGCGTGGTCGCTGCGGTTGATACAGTTTCCCACATCGTGAAGGAGTCCGGCCACTTTTGCAAGCTCCACTTCACGCTTTCCATATCCAAGTTTTTTCAGTATTTTTCCTGCTGTCTCAGCAACCTTGACGGCATGCCGGCAGGAGTGCTCCGTGAAGCCCAGGACACCCAGGCTGTGATTGCCCTGTTCCATGTATGCTTTCACTTCTTCGGATTTCTTCAGTTCCTTATAAATATTTTCATTCATATTTCTTTTCTTTTACCCTTCTGACGGCATCTGTAGCCGGGTCAGAATGTTCGCATTCATCTGCTGTGAGGGTGATCTGACAGCAGAGCGGATTTCCTTTCATATATTCTTATGCAGAGCTGAGGCCATTAGTCCTCTCATCCGGAAAAGGATGGTCAATCTGGTTCGGGTCTCCCGGCAGGATGACCTTCGCTCCTCAGCAGCATTAAATTCTTCAGCCGCCTGACGGATTCTCTTGCGCGAGCGCCTTTTTCCCCTACTGCTTTCTGATCCACCCAGCTCCTTCAGTGTTTTTTTATCATACATCCATATAGGAAACAGTTCTATCATCCCATTGTTAAATCCACAGACAGTTTTTGTAAAACGGGACGTTCCGGCCTGCTTTACAGGCATTTAACGAAGAGCTTACGAAAACAGGATGGATGAAAAGACGAAAATGCAGTTTAATAGGCATTGTCAGCAGCAGCGCTGTACATGAAAGGAAAGGAGAATACATTTCATGTTAGAACTTCAGAATGTAAAGAAATCCTATGACGGGGTCACCATTTTGCAGAATATCAATCTTTGTATCGAGGAGGGAGAAATCGTCTCTATACTGGGCCCGTCCGGATGCGGCAAGACAACACTTTTGAACCTGATACTGGGCATTACGGATTTAGATGAAGGAAAGATCATATTTAACGACAAAGATATCACAGACGTACCTATGGAGGAACGCGGATTTAATATTGTATTCCAGGATTATGCCCTGTTTCCCAATTTAAATGTATATGAAAACATTACATACGGCCTCAGAAACAAACCGGACATATCCAGCGAGAAGGAAGTACAGGAATTCATTCATCTTCTGGGGCTTGAGGAGCATCTGGAGAAGAAGATAGAACAGCTCTCCGGAGGCCAGAAGCAGCGTGTGGCGCTGGCCAGAACCATGGTGATGAAGCCTAAGATCCTTCTTCTGGACGAGCCTCTGAGTGCCCTGGACGGCGTTATCAAGGAATCCATCAAGGAGAAGATCAAAGAGATCTCCAGAGAATTCCATCTGACAACCATTATCGTCACCCACGATCCGGAGGAGGCGCTGACCCTGTCCGATAAAGTGCTGATCGTAAACAAAGGAACCATTTCCCAGTACGGATGTCCGGAGGAAATCATAACTGCTCCGCAGAACCTCTTTGTAAAAGAGTTCATCCTGAACCAGTTGGAAATCAAGAAAAACAATATTTTCATGCTGTTCCGCCAGGATAAGCAGGTGAGTCTGCAGGTGGTGTGACTGTATGATAAAAAGAAATGAAAAGGAAATAAAGGTGATTTATGTACTGGTGGTCCTCCTGTTTTTGATATTTCTTGCAGTTCCCATAGTAAGGCTGCTGGGAAAATCCTTTGAGGGGACAGATGGATTGTCCGCGGAAAACTACATTGCAGTGCTGACCGGAAAAGGATTCGGCAGGGCACTTTTGAACAGTCTGTGGATTTCCGTGTGCAGTGCGCTTCTGGCTACTCTGCTGGCATTTTTCCTGGCTTACACGATCCATTACACCAATCTGAAAAAGAGGACAAAGAAACTGATTCGTACTTTGGCGGTTCTTCCCATGCTGCTCCCCACAATTACCTATGGGTTTGCCATTATTTATTCCTTCGGCAAACAGGGACTTCTGACGAGGCTTTTCGGACGTCAGATCTTTGAGATTTACGGCTTTAACGGCCTGCTTCTGGGGTATGTGATCTATACACTTCCCGTTTCCTTCCTGCTTATTTTGAACACCATGAGCTACATAGATAAAAAATTTATGGTGGTCTCAAGAGTCATGGGAGATAAACCTTTTGCCACCTTTATGGGAACCGTGGTGCGCTCACTTCTGGGCACTCTCGCAGCCTCCATGATACAGTGCTTTTTTCTGTGTTTTACTGACTACGGGATTCCCGCGTCGGTGGGAGGTAAGTTTGAGGTTGTGGCAACCGTTCTTTACAACGAAATGCTTGGCAGTGTGCCAAATTTCCGGAATGGAGCGGTAGTGGCAATGATGATGCTGCTCCCCTCTGTGCTGAGCATTTCCCTGCTTCACTGGCTGGAACGCTACAATGTCCGGTACAACAAGATTTCCGCCATAGAAATAAGACAGAACAGGAGAAGAGATTTTTTCTGCGGCCTGACAAGCGGTGTAGTTCTGCTTGTGATCCTCTCCGTATTTGCCGTGATCTTTGTGGTTCCCTTTGTGGAGGAATGGCCCTACAGAACAAATTTTACCCTGTCTCATGTGACGGAAGTCTTCCGGGACAGCAGTCTGCTGGGGGTATTTAAGAATTCCCTGCTCATGGCAGTGCTGACTGCGCTGGCAGGACTTGTCACCACCTATGGAGCGGCCCTTGCCACAGCCAGAAGCCAGCTTGGAAGGAGGTGGAAGGGCATCATTGAGAGCATTGCCCTGGTCACCAACACGATTCCGGGCATGGTGATCGGTATAGCATTTCTGCTTATTTTTACAGGTACACCGCTGCAGAATACCTTAGCGCTTATTATCCTGTGCAATGTGGTACATTTTTTTTCCACCCCGTACCTGATGATGAAAAACTCTCTGGAAAAGCTCAACAGTTCCTGGGAGACAACAGCCCTCCTGATGGGGGATTCCTGGGCGAAAACCATTTTCAGGATCGTAACGCCAAACATGCGCTCCACCATTCTGGAGGTATTCAGCTACTATTTTGTCAATGCCATGGTGACAGTCAGCGCCGTCATCTTTATCGCCGGAGCCAGAACCATGGTCATCACCACCAAAATAAAAGAGCTGCAGTATTACACCAGATTCAATGAAATATTCGTCCTGTCCCTTTTGATCCTGGCAACGAATCTGGTGGTGAAAGGACTAGTGGGATACCTGTCCCAGAGAGAATTCCATCCTGGAAAGATCCTGGAATCATCCATATTAAAAAAGAAAAGAGGAGTACAGAAAGTATGAAAATGAAAAAAGTGACAGCATTTATGATGACAGCAGCTCTGGCGGCATCCGTTCTTTCAGGGTGCGGTTCGGGCAGTGAGAAACAGGTAGTAATCTATTCCAATGCAGATGACGAGGCTGTGGAGGCTATGAAAGAGACACTGGACGCAAACGGTTATGAGGGAAAGTACCTGTTCCAGACCTTCGGCACCTCAGAACTGGGCGGCAAACTGCTGGCAGAGGGGAAAGATATTGAGGCGGACATGGTAACCATGAGCTCTTTCTATCTGGACAGTGCACAGGAGCAGAACAATATGTTCCTGGATCTGACCTTTGACTATAAAACCCTCACTGAGTTTCCGGCATTTTATGCACCCATCACCTCCCAGGAGGGCGCCATTATCCTGAACACAGAGATGCTCAGCGAAAACAACCTGGACAGACCGGAGAGCCTGAAAGACCTGACAAAACCGGAATACAAAGACCTGCTATCCGTGACAGATATCAAAAGTTCATCCACAGCATGGCTTCTTATGCAGGCGCTTGTCAGTGAATACGGCGAGAACGGTGCCAAAGACGTCCTGAAAGGCATCTATGAAAATGCCGGCGCCCACATCGAGAGTTCAGGCTCTGCGCCGCTTAAGAAAATCCGTGCCGGTGAGGTGGCAGTGGGATTCGGCCTCCGCCACCAGGCAGTTGCTGACAAAAAAGACGGCCTTCCCGTGGACTACGTGGACCCCAAAGAGGGCAACTTCTCCCTCACAGAGTCCGTTGCAGTCATTGACAAAAAAGAGGCGAACCCTCTGGCCATGGAAATGGCTCAGTGCATTGTGGAAAAAGGAAGAAGCGAGCTGATCAGGACATATCCGAACCCTATCTACGAGGGCGAGGAGGCAGACCCTGAAAATATGTCCGCCTACCCAAAAGTATTTCCAGAGAAGCTCACCGTTTCCTTACTGGAACGGCACCAGGAGCTTTCGGAAGAATGTAAATAAACGAAGGCTGTGAAAGATACCAATAAAATCACATACAGGAGAATAGAAACATGTTAAACTATAAATTATTAACCCCAGGTCCTCTGACCACGACAGACACCGTAAAAAAAGAGATGCTTTTTGACCACTGCACATGGGATGATGACTACAAAAAAATCACTCTTAGTATTCGCAGCCAGCTTCTGAAACTGGCTCATGTAACCGAACCGGAATACACAGTTGTCCTGATGCAGGGCAGCGGCACCTTCGGTGTGGAGTCCGTCCTCACCAGTGTGATCGGCAAGAGCGACAAACTTCTCATTGCCGCAAACGGTGCCTACGGCGAGAGAATGGCAGATATTGCTGCCCACGCAGGTATTCCCTATGTGCTGTACCGTGAGGAATACGACAAAGTCCCCTCAGCCAAGATCATCAAAAAGATCATAAAAGAAGACCCGGAGATCACCCATGTATCCATGGTCCACAGCGAAACAACCTCCGGTATCCTAAACGATATTGAATCTGTTGCAAAAGTGGTAAAAGACATGGGAAGGACCTTTATCGTGGATGCTATGTCCAGCTTCGGCGGTGTGGATATCCCGGCAGCAGACTGGGGCATTGATTTTCTTATCAGCAGTGCCAACAAATGCATCCAGGGTGTCCCCGGATTTTCCTTCATCATCTGCAGAAAAGACAAACTTATGGACAGCAGCGGAAAAGCCAGAAGCCTGTCCCTGGACCTGTACGACCAGTGGCTGACCATGAACAAAGACGGAAAATGGCGTTTCACATCCCCCACCCATGTAGTTCTGGCCTTCGCCAAGGCTCTTGAAGAACTGGAGGAGGAAGGCGGCATCCCGGCCCGTGCCAGACGCTATGAGGAAAACAACCGATATCTCATTGAAAAAATGGCAGAACTGGGCATACGTCCCTACATAGAAGGCAAATACCAGGGCCCCATCATCACAACCTTCTACTACCCGGAAGGCAGCCACTTCTCCTTTCAGGAGATGTACCGGTACATCAAAGAAAGAGGCTACGCCATCTATCCCGGCAAAGTCACAGATGCGGATACTTTCCGCATAGGAAACATAGGCGAGATTTACCATGAAGACATGGAAAACCTCTATAACATTATCAAAGAATTTCTGGAGGCAGACAAGAGATGAGCAGATTTGACGCAGTTATATTTGACTGGGCAGGAACCACAGTAGACTACGGAAGCTTCGCACCCGTACAGGCATTCATAAAAGCCTTTGAAGAATTTGGTATCACCCCCACCATAGAGGAGGTGCGTGCCCCCATGGGCATGCTGAAAATAGACCACATCCGCACTATGCTGTCCATGGAACGCATCCGTAATTTATGGTATCAGATCCACGGCGCTCCCTTCACAGAACAGGATGTAAAAGAGGTCTACGAGCACAGCGAGACAGCAATACTGGAAATCCTCCCCGACTTCGCTGCCCCCAAGCCCTACGTCCCGGAGACCATAGAAAAACTCCGAAGCCTGGGCCTTCAGATAGGCTCCACCACAGGATACACAGAACAAATGATGAAAATCGTAGCCCCCAAAGCCGCAGAGCAGGGATATGCCCCTGACTTTTGGTTCAGCCCCGACGACGTAGGCGGTATTGGCCGACCCTACCCCTACATGATCTTCCGCAACATGGAATCCATGCACCTGATGGATGTCCGCCGCGTTCTCAAAGTAGGTGACACCATAGCTGACATCAAAGAAGGCAAAAACGCCGGAATGCCAACCGCAGGCATCCTGGAAGGCAGCTCCGTCCTCGCCCTCACGGAACAGCAATACCAATCCCTCACTTCCAAGGCCCGTAACCACTGCCTCTATGAGACTGAACAAACATTCAAAACCGCCGGCGCCGATTACATCCTAAAAGACATCCGCGATATCCTGAACCTCCTGTAACTCCACCAGATTCCACACCCCATATCCACACCCAGCTTCCCCAGCCGCAGTCAAATCACAAGGGGGGGGAAAGGGTTCAATATTCTTCACAACAAAAGCCATCGCCCGGACATATCCAAACCGGGCGATGGCTTTTTCTATAAATATTAAAGGAAGGAGAGCCGGTCTTTCGACCGACATATGAAAAAGAAAATATAAAAATAATGTTTGTTTTGAATTATTTTTATGATATAAGTATATTCCCCAAATATGTGCAAATCATGTTTAAGTTGTGAAGAATTCATGAACGAAAACCGAATCTTTTATGAATGTAAAAAATTATCGTAAATTGTCACTAAACGGCACCCGTATTTTCAAATGTTTGATATCCAGAAAGTGCTCAGTCCCAAGCCGTATGCCGCCCATAAGTCCTGATGTATCCTGCAGTTTTGATGGAATGATGCGGCAGTCTCTGTTCTGGTGGCGGGCCAGATAGGCCACGATCCGCCGGTTGATGTCAGGGATATAGTTGGAGAAGGAGCTGTTCAGCACGATTAGGTCAATATTGAAGGTGTTGATGATATTATTAATGCCGATGGACATGTATTTTACAAACAGATCCATCATTTCCAGCGCCTCGGGTTTCTGTTCCTGATAAGCTCTCAGAAAGCTGTCAATGGTGACAGAATCCTGATGTGTGCGTGCGGCATATTCATTCAGTATGGCTCTCTCTGAGGCGTACAGCTCAAAACAGCCGTTATTGCCGCAGGGACAGGGCTTTCCGTCGGGAAACAGGATGGTGTGGCCAAACTCTCCGGCGTAGCCGTCACGGCCCTTGTAGAGCTGTTCATCGATCAGGATACCCATGCCGACACCGTCGTGGATATTCAGATGTATCATGTTTTTATAATTATAGTGGAAAGCAGACTCGCCCAGCACGGACAGGTTGGATTCGTTCTCCACAGTGACCGGTATGCCAAACTCCTCAGCCAGTATTTTACCGAGATGAGGCTCCGGAAGGGGATAATAGGGAGTGAATATTATTTCATTATCCCGCACAACACCGTATATGCCGATGGAGATCCCCACGATTCCGTAAGGCGCATCCTGACACCGTGGAATCGTCTCCTTTATTATACGGCGGAGTAGTTCAAGCAGGCAGTCCTCCTCCCGGAAAGGGTATTCCCTTAAATGGCAGTCCTCACCTTTCAGATCAGAGGTCAGGGTGATGATCTGTCTGGGATGGACGTCAATGGAGAAGGCATAGCCGCATTTTTTCTGGAATTCCATCAGGATCGGCTTTCTGCCCAGGGCGGTCTGGGCGCTCCCTATCTCAGCCACCAGATTCTGGTCCATAAGCTCCTGTACGATATTGGATATGGTTGCCTTTGTCAGGTGCAGCTCCTTGGCCAGGGCAGCGCGGGAAATGGGCGGATTGTTTACGATATACTCCAGGACCAGACGCCGGTTGTTGTCTCTTATCATTTCTTGGTTTGCGATTGCCATAAAGATCCTCCGTGATGCAGCAGCTGATCATGCCGCATCTTTTTACTGTTACAGTAATCATACCACTTTTTTGGTGCCTGGGGCAAGCAGTTTGTTTACCCACTATACAAATATTGTGAACAGTAACAACAGTAACTTAATAGAAACTTTAGATGCAGGATTTGGCGATTTGTGCTATTCTTAATAGCAAGCAGGGACATCCTGCGAGCTGCAAGGGGATAAATGAAAGGAGTTATGATTATGATGAAACGAGGAATTGCGTTCCTGGCTGCGGGGATCATGCTGCTGGCATCACCAGTCAGTGTACTGGCAGACAGGGAGGACGCCAAACTGGAAAAACCATATGTATCATTAGGCGCGGATCTGAATGCGCAGGAGCGTGCAACCGTACTGGAGCTTCTGGGGGTTACAGAGGATGACCTGAAAAATTATACGGTAGCCACTATCACCAACCAGGATGAACACGACTATCTGGATGCTTATCTGGACAAGAGTGTGATTGGTTCCAGAGCGCTCTCATCCGTACTGGTAGAAGGCAAGACGGACGGGAACGGAATCAAGGTAACAACTCACAACATTTCCTATTGTACCACCGGTATGTACCAGAATGCCCTGGTGACAGCAGGCATCAAGGATGCGGATATTGTAGTTGCGGGACCATTTAAGATCTCAGGGACAGCAGCTCTTGTAGGCGCCATTAAGTCCTACGAGAACATGACCGGAGAGAAAGTGGAGCAGGAAAATGTGGACACAGCCACCAATGAGCTGGTCATCACAGGAAAGCTGGCTGAGAATGTGGGAGACAGCGAGAAGGCAGAGCAGCTTGTGGGCGCGGTCAAGGAAAAGGTCGTGGAGGCCCAGAACATGTCAGAGGATGAGATAGGTGACGTGGTGGACCAGGCGGCAGATGAGATGGAGATCAATCTTTCCGCTGAGGACAGACAGGCTATTGTGAATCTGATGGAGAAGATCAAGGGGCTGGATCTGGACGTGGACAGCCTGAAGGAACAGGCAAAGGATTTGTATAACAAGATTGAGGACCTGGGACTGAAGCTGGATATTAACCAGGAAAAGGTACAGGGATTTTTTGATAAGATCATAGAGTTCTTTAAGAACCTCTTTAGCTGATAAATAAAAGGATGGCCCCGGGCATGCAGAATATCTGCGGCCAGGGGCCTCTCTTTCATACTTCTTAACAGCCGGCACTCTTTAAGGCCGGCCCGGACGTCTAATCATTATCATAACCGGTGCTGCACTTCTGAATTGCCTCGTTCAGGGACAGCATACGGCGGTCAAGCTGGGATGCTATTTTGGCACATTCCTGTAATTCACTGCTTATATAGGCCGGAGCATTTCCCTCAAATTTGTAATAAATCTTGTGCTCCAGGCTTGCCCAGAAGTCCTGGGCGATGGTGCGGATCTGTATTTCCACCTTGGTCTCCACTACTCCGTCTGACAGGAAGATGGGTACGGTTACGATCATATGGTAACTCTGATAACCGCTCTCCTTAGGATTCTTGATGTAATCCTTCAGGGAAAGTATCTTCAAATCAGTCTGTTTTGCAATCATGTCGGCTATGCGGTAAATATCTGAAGTGAAAGAACAGATGATTCGGATACCTGCAATATCGTTTACATACTTGACCATGTTCTCGATATTGGAATCATATCCGTTCTTCCTCAGTTTCTTTACAATACTCTCAGGAGTTTTAATCCTGGATTTTACATGTTCTATCGGATTATAACGGTGGATGTGCTGAAATTCTTCGTTCAGAATATCAATCTTGGTCCCCACTTCCTTCAATGCGGCATTGTACAGGAACATCAGAGTTTCCCAGCTGTTTACGTCCTCGTAATTGGTAATATGAAGGGCGCTGCTCATTCTTTTCACATCCTCTTTCGTGATTCGTGGCAGTTCAAGGACACTCTGTCAGGTGTATTTTACTGCCGGCAGGAAGATTTCCCACTTTTATCAAGTATATCACAAAAGCGTCAGATTGTCACATTTTTGACGATTGTTAATGAAAATTTTATAGGATTGACAATATTTTACACTTCCAGCTTCATATCACCATTCTTGATCCAGTTCAGCTTCCGCATACAGTTGCAGAAGAACAGGGACAGAAGTCCCGGCAGCAGAAAATGGATCACAATGATTTTCACCATTACGAGTACGGCCCCCTCTGCGGGAACCATAGTCTGCCATGTCATGATCTGGCCTACAAGCCCTGCGGTTCCCATTCCGGAACCGGTGGCGTTGTTGGTCATTTTAAATACCATGGTGCCGATGGGTCCCAGAATCGCACTGGACAGGATTACCGGCAGCCAGATGACCGGTTTTCTTACTATGTTGGGCACCTGGAGCATGGATGTACCGATTCCCTGTGCCAGAAGACCGGAAACCCCGTTCTCCTTAAAACTTGCCACAGCAAAGCCTACCATGTTGCAGCAGCATCCTACGGTTGCTGCGCCGGCAGCCAGACCGGACAGATTCAGGATAACGCCCAGTGCGGCAGAGCTTATAGGCAGCGTAAGTATCATGCCCATAAGGACAGACACGATGATGCCCATAAGAAACGGCTGCTGTTCGGTTCCCCAGTTGATAAGGGAGCCTAACTGTGTCATCATGCGGCTGATGGGAGGGCCTACAAGTATGCCCACAGCAGAACCGGAGAGGATACCCACAAGGGGTGCCAGGATAATATCCAGGCGTGTTCTGCCTGCTACCAGCCTTGCCAGTTCAATAGCAACATAAGCGGCCACAAAGGCACCGAGAGGTTCCCCGGGGCCGGACAGGATGACAGAACCGTCCTCTGCAAATACGGCGCCCGCAGTGATCTTACCTGCGAAACCGCCCACCATGCCTGCGGTGGCGGCAGAGAGCACCACAAGAGGTGCCTCCTTAAATCTGCAGGCCACACCCACACCGATTCCGGCGCTTGTCATGGCTGCAGCCATCTTGCCGAACTGGTACAGCAGAGTCCCGATATTTCCGCCAATGAGATTTCCTATCTGCTGGATGATCGTGCCGATGATCAGCGTGGCAAAAAGCCCGGAGGCCATGCCGCTCAAACCATCCACGAAAATCCGGTTCAGTAATTTTTTCAATGTTCTGTACTCCTGTCTTAATCCAGTTTGATATTTTTAAACAGGGAGCCGAGAGTGGTGGTCAGCTCTTCGCTTTTCGGAATTTCGATATCTTCAAACTCATCTTTCTCTTCCGGCACTTCCTGGAGTGCTTTCATGCTGAGGCTGATCTTGCCGTCTTCATTCTTGATCACTTTAACAGTTACCTTATCGCCTACAGATAAAACTGCTTTCGGGGATTTGATCCTCTTCTGGCTAATCTGGGATACGTGTACCAGACCGGAGATACCGTCACCTAAGTCCACGAATGCGCCGTAGTTCTGCAGTGTCTCAACAGTGCCTTCCAGAACTGTGCCGACTTTGATGTCAGCGATTTTTTCACGTCTCTCAGCGTCTCTCTTCTCTCTTAAGACTTCTCTTGCTGAGAGGACCAGGTTGTTCTCCTCCTCATTCACATCAAAGACGCGGACAGTCAGAGTTTTTTTCAGGAACTCTTCCGGGTCTTCCACATACTGCAGGGACAGCTTGGATACGGGGATGAAAGCGCGGATGCCTTCCACGTAAGCGATAGCGCCGCCTTTTACAATACCCTCAATAGTCACTTCAAATTCGGTCTTGTCCTCTTTCATCTTCTCCAGCTTCTCCCAGATGTCCATATCCGCATCTCTGAAACTTTCAAAAGAAGCATCGATCTCCTTTGCGAAGTCGTCCATAGTTTCCTGGTTTTTCATTTCTTCTGCCATGATTTTCCCTCCTGTGTCGGTTAGCAAATTCTTTTGCTTTCGATTATATCACAGAAAGGGGAAGGTCTGCAATGTCCGTGTGCAGTTCTTTCTATATCGGTGCATCGCGAAGCGTGTTACCAAGCACACAGTTGAACAGTAACCGGTTTTGAGGGTATGGGCAGGATTTATTGGATTTTCTGTTCAAAGTCCTGAATTGTCTCGGCCCTGGCCGCATATCTGAGCCAACGGTCCAGAACTTCGGTATCGTTCTGCTCCATAATATTTTGCTGCAGTTTTTCAGATACTTCACCCAGATCTTTAAGCAGAGTTATAATGCCCTCTGCCTTACCCAGAGCCAGACCTTCCGCTTTTTTGGCTTCCAGCTCATCCTTCATCAACTCTTCCAACGCTTCACACATAATCTTCGCCTCCTCGAATTTACCTCTGTTTGCACGGACAATAAGATCCATAACGGATTTATACAGGTTATTTTCTTTATGCTTTCCATACTGCTCAATCAAGCGTTTTGCCATTTCTGTTTCTTCCAGTTCATCTGTCAAGTGCCGCATGAGACTGCGCGGATACCGGTGGCATACAAAGGTTATGGTAATGTCATGAATGGCGATGCTGTCAGCCTGCGCGGTATCTGCCTTATAAAAATCATCCACGCTCAGATAATCCTTAGGACTTTTATATTCCACAATATTGTGCGTCCTGAAAATCCTTCCGATATTTTTCCGGATAGAAACATCTCTTTCTTTTTTTACAATCAGCACATCGATTTCCTTTGGTTTTGTCCCCAATTGATGCTCGTTTTCAAAGAGCAGCAGATCTGCCTCCGCTTCCAGTTCAATTTGAATCCCGGCATAAAAAGCAGGATGCCACTGCAGGGCATGCGGCTGCTGTTTCCGTTCTTCCATATAAAACCTCCTTTTTAGTTATAGACGCAGGAGGTTTCCAACCTTTCCGAAAACTCCTGCAAAAAATGTGGTGAAAAGCACGAATTTTCCGAAAGGACAGGCCGTACATACGTCGACCCGTTATTATGAAATGATATAAGATATTTTGAATCCCAAGACAGATTCAAAAAAAGAAAGATGATCCAGAAAATATGCTTTTTCTTAATTTTAGCACAGGCTTTTCCTGCCGGCAACAGGTATTTCCGGTCTATAACTGAAATATATTATGGTTCGGCCAGGGTCATCCAAGCAAATCTTATCTCCGCATAAAATCTGACAAAACAGTACGGAGGACACTGATCAGCAAACGATAAATCCCCATAACTGTTTATAATGAAAAAGGATATGAAAAAGGGCAGGTAAATTGATATTCTCCCAAAAGTATGTTAGGATGTAACTATTCAACAGGCCAGTGTATTTACCACACTGACCGCAGGAATTCCCCGGTAGGGGATCACGTTTAGCCGTCAGGCAGAAATACAATGCATAGACTGGAAAATTCTACAGAAAATTATAATTATATAGAAACAAGGGAAAGGACGCAGAGAATGGCAAAACAAGGGAAAATCTATATTATGGGCCATAAAAACCCGGATACGGATTCCATCTGCTCAGCTATCGCCTATACGGATATCAAGAACCGCTCCGGCGATGGAAGAAGATATTTGGCAAAGAGAGCAGGACAGATCAACAGTGAGACGGAGTATGTACTGAAGCGTTTCGGCATGGAAGCGCCGGGTTATCTGGCAGATGTGGGAACACAGGTGAAGGATATGGAGATCAGGGAGACACCCGGTGTTTCCAGCAGTATTTCCATCAAGGATGCCTGGGCCATCATGAAGGAGAGCAATGCCGTGACGCTGCCCATAACAAAAGAGGACGGACAGCTTGAGGGACTCATCACCACAGGAGATATTGCAAAATCCTATATGGATGCCCACGACAACTATTTCCTGTCAAATGCCAGAACCCAGTACAGGAGCATTGCCAACACTGTGGATGGAACTGTAGTGACGGGAAATCCCCATGGATATTTTGTCAAAGGCAAAGTGGTTATCGGTGCGGCCCATCCGGACAAGCTGGGAGAATTTCTGGAGGAGGACGACCTGGTGATCCTGGGTGACAGACACGAGGATCATTTGTGTGCCATCCGCGAGAACGTGAGCTGCTTTATTGTCTGCAACAACACCGAGGTGGCGGAGAATATCAAGGATGCAGCCGTGAAAAACGACTGTGTGATCATCCGTTCCCCCCTGGATACATTTACAGTGGCAAGACTTATCAACCAGAGTATTCCGGTAAAACACATCATGAAAAAGGATAATCTGATCACCTTCCAGACCGACGATTTCACAGACGATATCAAGGATGTGATGGTCAAGAACAGACACCGGGCTTTCCCTGTGGTGAACAAACATGGAAAATACATCGGAACCGTGTCAAGACGTAACCTGTTAGGCATGAAGAAGAAAGAGCTGATCCTGGTGGATCACAATGAGAAGACCCAGGCAGTGGATAATATTGATGCAGCGGATATCCTGGAGATCATTGACCACCACAGACTGGGATCTCTGGAAACCATCTCACCCATCATGTTCAGAAATCAACCGGTGGGATGCACTGCCACCATTATGTATCAGATTTATACGGAAAAAGCCATGGAAATACAGCCAAACATTGCAGGGCTTCTCTGTGCGGCCATCATTTCCGACACGCTTATGTTCCGTTCCCCCACCTGCACCCATATGGACAAAATGGCAGCAGGGGCGCTGGCTCTCATTGCCGGTATAAATATAGAAGAATTTGCAAAAGAAATGTTCACAGCGGGAAGCAATCTGAAAGGAAAGACCACAGAGGGCATTTTCTATCAGGATTTCAAACGCTTTACCGCAGACGACACCAATTTCGGCGTGGGACAGATCAGCTCCATGAATGAGGAGGAGCTGAAGGACCTGAAAAAACGCTTGATTCCGTTTATGAAAAAAGAATGCGGCAAGAACGGGATCACCATGGTATTCATCATGCTTACCAACATACTGGACGAATCCTCAGAGATTATCTGTTACGGGGACGGAAGCGGGAAACTGGTGGAGGATGCCTTTGGTGTGAAAGAGGAGGAGGGCGGCTATATCCTTCAGGGAGTCGTATCCAGGAAGAAACAGCTTATCCCGGCCTTTATCGGTACGCTGCAGCAGAATAATAACTAGGGCTCTGCGGGGTCTAATACGGGAGGAAGATATGGTATTTCCAATTTTAGAAAATGAATACTGGTACGGCGGATATGTATACGGCTCCTGTGCGCAGCCCTATGATGCCTCCAGTGAAGCAGAGATCGATCTGCGGAGAAATGACAGTACAAATCAGGCGGTTCCCTTCTTTGTATCCACAAAGGGCCGCTACATCTGGTGTGAAGAGGGCTTTCTGCTGCATTTCGGCGGCGGAAACATTACAATTGACCGGAATGTGGAATTGAGGGAAGGTTATGTAAACCTAAAAGGCGCATATCTGGCCGCCTGCAGAGAACATTTTCCTTTCAGGGAAAACACCCTGAGTGATGAGTTTTTCAAAAATCCGGTCTACAATTCATGGATAGAGCTTACATTCTGGCAGAATGAAGAAGACATTCTCCGTTATGCGGATCACATTCTGGAAAACGACATGCCTGCAGGTGTGCTCATGATCGATGACGGCTGGTCTGATTACTATGGAAAATGGGTTTTCAGCCGGGAAAAATTCCCTCATGCGGAGGAAATGCTGAAGACACTTCACAGCAAAGGCTTTTTTGTCATGCTCTGGATCTGTCCCTACATTACCCCGGACACCCTGCAGTACCGTCAGGCCAAGGCCATGGATATTCTCATCAAAAATCCTGACGGAAAGCCTCTCATCACAGAGTGGTGGAACGGCTGGTCCGCTGCCCTGGATCTGTCGAACCCCGCGGCTGTAAACTGGCTGGACGAGCAGCTTCAGGCACTGAGAGCCATGGGCGTGGATGGTTTTAAGTTCGATGGGGCGGACGTGCTGTATTATCCTGACGACATGGTCACTGCCGGCGGTGTTACACCCAATGAGATGGCACGCCTCTGGTGCGCCTACGCAGAGAAATTCCCGTTCAACGAGCTGCGCATGGCCTTTAAGGCAGGGGGAATGTCCCTGATGCAGAGACTCTGTGACAAGCCCCACAACTGGGGAGAGGAGGGCATCCGGGCGCTGCTGCCCGACACTCTTATGCAGGGGATCACAGGACATCCCTTTGGCAGTCCGGATATGATCGGCGGCGGTGAATACGTGAATTTCCAGGAAAACAGCGGTAATCTGGACCAGGAGCTGTTCAACCGGCACAGTGAGATCGCCTGTCTCCTGCCTGTTATGCAGTTCTCCGCAGCACCCTGGAGAGTGCTTGGCAGGGAAAGCTATGACAGGATATTAAAGAGTGTGAAACTGAGGGAACGCTATGCGGCCAGGATCCTGGAGCTTGCCCACCATGCCGCGCGGACAGGGGAACCCATTGCCCGGTATATGGCATATGAATTTCCTGAGGGCGGATACGAGAGAGTCAATGACCAGTTCATGCTGGGAGAAGATATCCTGGTGGCACCCATCTGCGAAAAAGGCAGAACGTCCAGAAATGTGGCAGTGCCAAAAGGGAAATGGCGTTTCCGCGGCACTGTGATCGAGAGCGAAGGAACCCTCATGGAACTTGCTCCGGAGGACGGTGAGCCGATTGTGCTCGAAAAATGCGAATAAAAACCTTTGAAGAAAGGAAACAAAATGTCTAAAATAGAATGGAAGCCCGGAAACATGCTTTACCCGCTGCCGGCCGTGATGGTGACAGTGGCGGATGAAGAAGGGCATGACAATATCATTACCGTGGCATGGGCCGGGACGGTCTGCACCAATCCGCCCATGGTATCCATCTCCGTAAGGCCGGAGCGCTACTCCTATAAAATGCTCTGCAGCACCAGGGAGTTTGTTATAAATCTGACCACGGAAAAGCTGGCATATGCCACAGATTACTGCGGGGTAAAATCCGGCAGAGATGTGGACAAGTTTAAAATGGCCCATCTCACCAAAGAGGAGGCTTCCCATGTGGGTGCCCCGATGATAAAAGAATCACCGGTCTCCATAGAGTGCCGTGTGAAGGAGATCACGGAGTACGGGAGCCACAGTATGTTCCTTGCGGATGTGCTGGCCGTACATGTGGATAAAGAATACATGGATGAGAAGGGGAAATTTGACCTGGCCCTTGCCAATCCCATTGTCTATTCCCACGGAGAGTATTACAGCCTCGGGAAAAAGCTGGGAACCTTCGGATACAGTATTAAGAAACGCAGAAAGAAGAAAAGCAGAAAATGAAAAGAAACATAGTATTGATCGGAATGCCCGGTGTGGGCAAAAGTACGGTTGGAGTCATTCTGGCAAAGGTACTGGGATACCGGTTCATAGACGCAGACCTGGTGATCCAGGAGAGAGAGAACCGGCTGTTAAGTGAGATCATTGCCCAGGACGGGCTGGAAGGATTCCTAAGAGCAGAGGAAAATGCCAATATACAGGTTGCCAATGAGGCCAAAAAGGCTGTTATCGCCACAGGGGGGAGCGTGGTGTACTGCAGCCGGGCTATGGAGAAATTATCAGAGACAGGACAGATCGTCTATCTGAAACTGGATTACGACACCCTGGACAAACGCCTCAGTAATTTGAAGGGACGCGGCGTTGTCCTGAAGGAAGGTCAGGACCTGAGAGGACTCTACGATGAGCGCATACCGCTGTACGAAAAATATGCGGATATCACAGTTGATGAGAAAAATCTGGATGTGGAGGAAACTTTACAGAAAATTGTAGAAAGACTGAAACAGTGACAGAGAATAGAGAATGTCGGTTTATGAAGAAAAAATGAAAATATTAATTTTTGTTTACAAATTGCTTTATCTGTTATAATATAATATTTAAGTCGTAGACTATCTTAGCAGGAAGACAAATCATGAACCTGCCGGAAAGTCTGTCTTTTATCCGATCAGATGAATTAAGAAAAGTAAATTTGAAGACGAGATTATGTTTTCTGGTACCGAGTATACCGGCGGGGAGCATAAATAAAATATAGAGGTGTGAATATGGAACAATATGTTATCAAAGGCGGTAACCCGTTAGTCGGCGAAGTGGAGATCGGCGGCGCGAAGAATGCGGCACTGGCCATCCTTGCGGCGGCAATTATGACGGATGAAATGGTTTACATCGAGAACTTACCGGACGTACGTGACATCAATGTTTTATTAGAGGCAATCAGGGAAATCGGCGCATCTGTTGAGAGAATCAGTCCCACAGAGGTGAAGATCACAGGTTCCACCATAGCCAACATCAGCGTGGAATACGAATATATCAAGAAGATCAGAGCGTCCTACTATCTTTTGGGCGCGCTGCTTGGAAAATACAAGACAGCGGAAGTTCCTCTTCCCGGAGGCTGCAACATCGGAAGCAGGCCCATTGACCAGCATCTGAAAGGTTTCCGGGCTCTTGGTGCGTCCGTTGATATTCTCCACGGCGCAGTAGTCGCCAAAGCGGAGAAGCTGACAGGAAAGCATATTTTCCTGGACATGGTGTCCGTAGGAGCGACCATCAATATCATGATGGCAGCCGCCATGGCAGAGGGCAATACCACCATCGAGAATGCGGCCAGAGAGCCTCACGTGGTGGATGTGGCCAACTTCCTGAACAGTATGGGAGCCAACATCAAGGGCGCCGGTACGGATGTTATCCGTATCAAAGGCGTGGAGAAGCTTCACGGAACCAGTTATTCCATCATCCCGGATCAGATTGAGGCGGGTACTTTCATGTGCGCTGCAGCAGCTACCATGGGGGATATTATGGTGAAGAACGTGATTCCGAAGCATCTTGAGGCGACCACAGCCAAATTAGAGGAGATCGGATGTGAGGTGGAGGAATTCGATGACGCGGTACGCGTAGTAGCCTCCAAACGCCTGAAACGCACCCATGTAAAAACCATGCCCTATCCGGGCTATCCCACAGACATGCAGCCCCAGTTTACTGTGGCACTGACACTGGCGGAGGGGACAAGCATTGTGACGGAGTCCATTTTCGAGAACCGTTTCAAATACGCGGACGAGCTTTCCCGTATGGGAGCCAGCATCAAGGTGGAGGGCAATACAGCCATTATTGACGGGGTACACAAACTGACCGGTGCCAGGGTAAGTGCGCCCGATCTGCGCGCGGGAGCGGCTCTTGTCATTGCAGGACTTGCGGCAGAGGGACTTACCATTGTGGACGATATTGTTTATATCCAGCGGGGATATGAGCGTTTTGAAGAGAAATTAAGATGCCTGGGAGCAGAGATTGAGAAGGTTTCCAGTGAGAAGGATATACAGAAATTTCAGCTTCGTGTAGGCTGACAGGAAATAAAAAAACAGGGATGCTGCGCAGGGCGTGCGGCATCCTATTTTGTTTGTCGAAATATGTCGAAAAAGCATGGGGGAAGGTACATATGAAAAAGATCATGGACGATAAGATACTGGCCTATATAGAGACACATTTGGATATGGAGTACGGGCAGGATGATATTGCAGAGGCTTTCGGCTATTCCACAGATCATTTTCGCCACCTTTTCCGCATGTATTACGATATGCCTCTGGGAGAGTATATACGCAGGAGGCGGCTTCTCAAAGCAGCAGCCAGGATTGGGGACGGAGAACAGATTGGGAATGCCGCGTCAATGTATGGTTTTGAGACAGCAGCTGGATTTGCCAAAGCCTTTAAGAAGGAATTTGGTTTTCCTGCCAGTGAATTAAAGCGGCAGGATGATATCAGGCTGGATGTGCTGCCTGAACCGGAATACGACGGGAATCAGATACGCATTTCATTTCTGGAGACACAGGAGCTGAAGATGGCCGGACGGTCAATCATTCCGGAGGAAGGAGCAGATATTGACCTTCTGGAGGAGGTGGCTTACTGGCTGGACCATGAGTTTCCGGAAATAGATAACGCGGAGCTTTCCGGAATGCAGTGTTTCAAGGATGATTACATAGCCATGTGGTATCATCCCCTGGACAGCCAGGAGATCACATATCTTATGGGGCCTGTCGTCAAAAATTTCTCCTGTGTGCCCGAGGGTCTTGTAACTGTAACCATACCGGGGAGGCGCTATGCTGTGTTCGAGACAAAACAGGATTCAGACAAAAAAGAGCTGGCAGAGACCGTGAGATATCTCTGCAAATACATATTCAGGGAGTGGGTGCCTGCCAATGATGTCATTGCAGACAGAATGGGTTTTACATTTGAACGGTATTACGGAAATAAAGTTTCTGTTTATCTTCCTTTAATATAACCAGTTTGGACAACAAAAATATTCCCTCTCTATGTTATAATGGCACATATGCAAGGCGGGAGTGAAGAAAGATGGAATATTGTGTACTGGAACGAAAAAATGTTATTCGCGCAGCGGAGGAGGATATGCAGATACCTGCCTGTTACCAAATGCTGGGCGTGTGTTTTCTTAAGAATAATATCAAGGTAAAGAACATAAAACTGCCCGCTGTCCGTGTCGTGGGTACAGAGGCGTTTTTTAACTGCACAGCTCTCAGGCATGCAGCGCTGCCCAGAGTATATGTGATCAAGAAGGGTGCCTTCGGCAACTGCAGCAATCTGAGGGAGATACTGCTGCCAAAGACAGTGAGGGAATTGGGAAAAGGCGTATTTGACGGATGCAAGAGGATGGAGAAAGCCCTGTTTGACCCCATGGGAAACTGCAGGATACTGCCGGACATGACATTTGCCAACTGCCGTGCCCTTTCCAATGTTACACTGCCCGAGGTGATGTGGACAATTGGGAATCAGGCGTTCTATAAGTGCGAGTCCCTGGAGGATATAAAATTTCCCGAAAAACTGCACAGGATAGAAAACCAGGCATTTTATCAGTGTGGCCTCAAATCCCTGCATTTTCCGGAACATCTGGAAATGATCGGTGAGAGTGCATTTCTAAAATGTAAGAAGCTGGAGTATGTTTTCATTCCGCCGTCGGTGCAGAAGATAGGAAAATGGGCTTTTCATGGCTGCAATAACCTGAAGGTGCTGGAAATCCTCCATGACCCACAGGATGTGGGGGAATGGCTGACCAATAAGAACTGTGTCATCCGCTGCCGCCGGGGAAGTAAGATGGAGACCTATGCGGCACAATACGGCATTCAGGTGGAATATGCCGACGGCATCTGAAAAATAGTGACATATGGTTACTGTTCACTGCGTGCCCAGTAACACGTTTCGCGATGCACAGTTCTGCCCTTTAGGGTACAAAATGCAATAAATTGCATTTTGGCGCTGGCTAACTCGGGATTTTGCTTCGCATCGCGCAGCATCCCCTTGGAGAAAACACCTCCCGGGGCAATGGCGTGTGACCTGTTATGACATATGTACAAAGTAAGAAAATTATTGCACAGTATATTGACAAATATTACCAAATGAGTTAGAATGTAGCCATATCGAGAATATAGAAAAAAGATTGCAGTTTATTCTGATGCATAATGTCAGAATAATAATGGGAAATCCGGTGAGAATCCGGAACAGATGTAAATCTACTGTAAACAAAGTCAGTGCCCGCTGTTTTCCTGTCATGTACAAGGGAGCAGTCTGGGTATATTTATTATGAATCCATAACGCCTTCCTGTATGTACGGGAAGGCGTTTTATAGTTTGAACAGAAAAATTAAATATATCTTCTGTGGTCAGGGCAATAGCCCTGTTTAAAGGAATCCGGTGAGAATCCGGGCAGAACATCCCTGCTGTAAGGGGGACGAACAAAGCAGCAAAGCCACTGGGCATCATTCCCGGGAAGGCGCTTTTAGTAGGACGAACCCAAGTCAGAACACAAACACAGTTGTGGCAAACCAATTATTTGCAGTGTCCGAAGGCATGACGGACGTGTATTTTTTGTACCATTTTTTGAATAATTTAATAGATTATGACAAGACGAGGGCCCAGTCTTGTTGTGATAGATACTGCCGGAAGGCAAAATAAAAAATATCATAAGGAGGAAACAAAATGAAAAAAGGTATGAAACGGTTTTTAGGTATTGTATTGGCAATGGTTATGATGCTGTCGATGAGCATCAGTGTGTTTGCAGCCGATAATGATATTTCCGTAACGGTGACGTTAAATGCTGTGGCGGATGGGACACATCCTGCATTGAACGGGAGTGCTACAGTTAAAGTGGCGCCTGGTACCAATGTGGAGTTAATAGTAAAAGAAGCGCTTCCTAAGATGAACCTTGATATTACAAAGGGATTCTGGAAGGTGGTACCGGATTGGCAGAATCCAGATATTAAATACAACGCAATAGATGGACTGTATATAGGTGGAACCGCAGAAACAAATCTGTTTTATCAGGGAAAAGCGTACGAGTCAGATGCTGCATATTATGGTGTGGGCTGGACGTATTCGGGATTTGATGGAAATACACCATTAAATGAAAACAATTATATGAGCCAGAATACAATTAGCCAGGATCGTTCATCAGTTGTACTTAGCTATGCTAGCTACTATTATCCTAAAACTACTTCTAAATAAAGAATATTAATATTCCAGGAGGACAGGACGGTATGGAGACATACTGCCCTGTTTCTTAGTGAATTAATATGAATATAATATGGAGGAAGAAATATGAAGAAGTTGCTAAAGATTTTGAGTATGGCAGTTCTTGTAATGATCGCAGTACTAAACAAGACAGATGTATGGGCAGCAGAGAATACAGCAGATAATTCTCAGATACAGATAAATATAAAAAATAGCGACCATGAATTTTCATTACAGCCATTGGAAGAAAACGGAAATATCTTTGTCGGAAACAAGGATTTTTATAGAATTTTTTATAATGATCAAATTATAATAGAAGGCGTTTTACCAGATTCCGAAAGCAAAGTTACAGAGGTCTTTGGTTCCTTGGATATATATAATGAAGAGGGAACCCTGTTCGCTGATTCAGATAAAAAAATAGAGAATACAGTAAAAGATGGAAAGACACATTTTATTATAACCTATTCCAATATTATGAGTGATATGCAAATGTATTCCAATACATCTATATTTGGCGCATTGTATTTTGATATTAAAGTAGAAGCTGCAAATGGGAAAGAGACAGATCTTATAGCTGTTTTCAATACGGAAACGTCCTTTGGAGCAGACTCGGGTTATCCGTTTCTGGTTGAATATTTAGGCATTAAAAACAATGAGACAGATGAAATTTTATCAGGGGAAACAGAGAAAACAAATTTTGAAGACGGTCTATATCATTATGCTGAGCTGTCTGGTGATATAGATAATTTTTCCATGGTAGTAAACAGGCAGCAAAATAAAATGGAAACAATTAACCTAAGTGCCATAACGAAATCCTGCTTTTATTGGATGAATATAGGAAATAATTATATGTCAGTAAACGGCAGCTCTCCACAACGGTTTGATGTAATCAGTAATATATATAAAGGAAAATACAACACTCCGGTCATCAAGCCTCATAAGGGTTTGAACGTAGTTAATTTATCTTTTATTTTGGGTGTACCACCTATAAAGATGGATATTGATTTTAGTGAAATGCCTCCTGTGATGAAGATATTAGATACGAATATTAGCGTACCAGGATTAAACGAATCCGATAATATGCTGCCGAGATATGTTTTGAATATACCTTATATCTTTTACTGGGATGGTGAAGAGGCTGATATTGAAGAAAGCAGTGACACGAAAATATCTGAGATTAAGGCAGTATCTTTTCCTGAAAACTATGTGTTCCCAATACAATATGAGACAGCGTTAGACAAGGAGTCCGGGAATTATATCATCAGTGTTCCTAAAACATCAAAGAACAATAAACTTTTGCTCAGTGTTCTTCCCTCTGCCGGCGGAGCGAAGGTAAATGTCCTTGGAAACGAAAATAGCGAAGGTGGTTATTTTGATGACGGAAAAGGGGAATGCGGCAATTATATAGGAGTTAATTTAGATGATTCGGGTATAGAGATAGATGAGAGTGGAAACAAGATTATAGATGTTGAAATTACTGCGCCGGATGGAGTGAGCAAAGATATATACAAAATAAAGGTGGTCCGTAAATCAAGTGGGTGTTCCTTAGAAGCTTTAACCATAAAAGGAGGTACGGTAAAAGATTTAGAGCAAAGTTTGAACAGCGGGGAGAATAGTTTTATTCTGGAACTGGATTCTGATGATGGAGAGATAACGTTTGATGATATTCAGATTTCTGCTGATGCAACTTATACAATAGACGGAACAGAAGTCGAAGATAATACTTACACGGTCAATGCAGGCGATGTCACCAGAATTGAGGTGACGGCTGAAGATGGATTGAATTCTAAGGTATATATTTTCCTTCATCAGAAACAAGATGGTACACTTCCATATTACTCTATTTCTCAGGAGACAAAAGATCTGGCGAATGATATTCTTTCCGGATGGTACGCACGTCCAGAAGAAGAGAAAAAGAATCTGGGAGGTTCATGGCCAATATTTATGGCATGTGCTACATCAACAGATGAGAATAATAATTTGGACGGGGCGGCTGTGAATGATGTAAATGAAAATACATATAGTCAGCCCACCGACTATGCAAGGACAATCATTCAATTAATTATGACAGGAGAAAACCCATATAATTATACAGACGATAAAGGAAATAACCTGGTTGAACATTTGGAAAAAAATTGGACGGGACCATATGCTAATACGATATGGGCGTTGATGGCTTTAAAAGCAGCAGGTGCCAATATACCTGATGGGTTGATAGATGATGTGACGGGGTTAGCTGCTTCTGATACGTTTGATCTGGACATGCGTGCGTGGGCACTGGGGGCTATTGCTGACCAGGTTTCCAAAACTAAATTAGCATCCCTTGTGGAAGGATTTCGGTCGACGTTAATCACTGAGGGAGACGAAGCAGGAATGTTTTATAATTTCTGGTACAAGTATGCAAATACGATATCTCACGGCTGTGTACTTGAAGGAATGGCAGCAGCAGGAATCGATATTGAAAAAGTCTTTGCAGTAAGCGATACAATTACACCATTAAAGGCGCTTCAGAGATATCAGTTGGAGGATGGGTCGTTTTGGTATGATATCAGCCAAACACAATCTATGTGGTCAAAAGATGCGATTATAGGTTTGGGAGATACTGTACATGGAGATAACGTATGGAGTCGTTATGCCCTGACTCTTGACAAATATGATAATCTGATTGATACGGCCATGGAGTGTTATGGCGAAGACGGTTCCTCTATTACTGATGAAACCAAGAGAAAAGCTCTGGAGGATGCTCTGAATACAGCAAATTCGGCACGTGCAGATGCGGAAAGCATTCAGGGGCTTGGGGACGAATATTATGCGTTATACGCAGCCGTTGCAGATGTGGATTATACATTGGTAGGACAACCTCAGGTAAGAGTCTGCAGTTATGAAGAGTCCGTGCAGATTGACGCTGTAATTGAGTCTATCAGTAAATTGGAAGATTTAGCTTCTGTAACAAAAGAATCAGTTCAGACTGCCGGAAGTGCCTATGAAGCCCTTGGCGGTGATGATACAGAATTAAAGGAAAAGCTTCAGGGATATGTTACAAATAAGAGCGTTTTGAAAAAAGCAGAAGCCTATCTGAATTTCTCCGAATTAGTGGATGTCGTGGGAGAAGTAACCTTAGAAAGCGGACAGGCTATTCAGGATGCGGAAGCTGTATATGAAAACTTAGATGTGTCCTATAAAGACGATCAGTCATTTGCGGACAAGTACCAGGTATTGCTGGACAGCAGAAAAGTATATGATGTACTGTCAGCTATTGCGGCTCTGCCGTCTGAGATCACTTTGGATGATGCAGATACAGTGGAAAGCATCCGCACATCATATGACGCTCTTACAGATGATTTGAAATCAAAAGTTAGTAATGCATCCGCTCTTATACAGGCTGAAAAGACAATAAAAGATCTAAAAGCAGTTAAGAGTGTGGAAGCGCTGATCGCAGAACTGCCTTCTCCGGATGAGGTGACGGCAGAGGATGAGGCTGCTATTCTGGAGGCATACAGTAACTATAATCTGCTGACATCTGAACAGAAAGCAATGGTAAATGCTGAATTGTCGGAGAAACTGGAAACGGTTTATTCTGCACTTGATCAGGCGAAAAAGGATGCGGCAGCTGTAAAAGATGTGATTGATAATATTGCAAAACTGGAAAATCTTGATGATGTCACACTGGAGGATCAGGAGTTTATCAGAAATGTGCGCAGTCTCTATGATAATTTGTCCTCAGATGCTCTTCGTTCGCAGGTGAGTAATTATGATCTGCTGGTTGCGGCGGAGAAGAAACTTGAGACACTTGCCAAAGAAAATTTGTTGAATAAAGTTGAGAACCTCCCGTCACCGGATGAATTGGAAGGAACAAAGCCGGATGGATCTGATATCCAGATGACAGAAGAAATCCTGCGGGCAATTGCTGATGCAGTCAGCACATATCAACAGATGGATGATGCACAGCAGAAGATATTTGCGAATGAGAATCCCGATGCATATGAAAAGTTAATGACATTAAATACGATTGCGGAGCAGTACGAAGGATACGTGAATGAAGTCCTTGCACCTATTGTTGCAAGAATCGCAGCGTTTGAACTTCCTGTAACAAAATTCAATCTGGGAGAGGCTGGCGATCTGCTTACAAAATATGAGGCCAATGAGGATGCACGTACATATCTTGACAGCATTGTCTGGGAAGACGGAACAAAGCTCGTTGACAAGATGGCTGCTCTAAAAGAGCAGATAGGACAGGTGAATGAGGATCTTACGCAGGCAGCAGCAGTAGATGCTATGATTGAGAAACTGCCGTCTGAGGTGACTGCAGATAATCTGTCGGATGTGAAAGCGGCACTGGAAGCGATCAAAACTGCTTATGAGGCATTAAATGAGCAGGCGCAGGAGTATGTGAATGATACAGGCACGTGGAACACTGTGGAGTCATTGGTAAAGAACTTCGAGAAATCACAGGAGAATGCAGAAAAAGTACTTGAAATGATGAAGGATGCTGTGGATGAAGATGCTTATGAGCTGACATCTGAAGAAATTATTACAGTGTTGAAAAGTGCGCAGGAGGCATACGATGCCCTGACACCGGCTGAACAGGCATTGATACCGGCTGATGCTGTTGAGAACATGGAAACTTTGAAGGAGAAAATATCCAAGACTAAGACCAAGGATTCTTCAGAGAACAATCTGGTTACATACAAGGGAAACATTCCATGGGATGTAGTCATCGAGATAGAATCAGTGGCACAGTCAGATAATTCCTATACAACACTCAGTGGAAAGCTGGATACAGATAAGAAAGCTTCTGTTATGAAAGTATTTGAAATCAAAGCGTACAGAGTACTTGCCGATGGAACGAAAACAGATTTCATGGTAAGCGGAGGATTAACCTTTGTTGTACATACAGGAAACGATCTTACGGGTAAAACCATAGTTCTCGTTCATCTTCTGGACGATGGAACCGTCGAGTATCTGGACTGTAAAGCAGATGGCAGTGATCTTACATTTACTGTGAAAAGTCTGTCCGCGTTTGCAGTCGGAGAGGTCAAGACAACATCCGGAACAGATGATGAAGAGAAGGGTAACAACAATAATAACAATAATAACAATAATAACAACACAAACGGAAGCGGAAATAATTCTGGTTCCGGAAATAAATCAACATCCGGCTCTTCCAACAATAAATCTTCTGGAAGCGGTAATAAGTCCACTACTACAGGAGGAAGTACAGGTGTACCTAAAACAGGAGATACACTGGCATCTCAAATGGACATTATGAATCTTCTTGTACTTGCCGGAAGCTTTATCCTGTTTGCATGCCTGAAAAAAAAGAGAGAGAATAACAGATAAGAAAAGAGGAAGCATATGAACAGAGGGAAAATGACATTAAAAAGAATATGGGCTTTCCTGATGGCATGCTTTCTTGGGCTGGGACTGGCGCTGGGAAATCCGGCGCCGGTTATGGCCAAGGATGCGTCCAGCTCCGTGATTTTATCCGTAGAGCGTTTTGCTCTGGGGAAGGGATGGGTGACAGTGCCTGATGTGGTGCCGCTGCAGAACGGAGATACGGTGGCTACGCTTCTGGAACGGTATATGGAAGAACAGGGATACCCTTGTATTGTTAAGCGGGATAGTTCCTATGGGTGGTACCTGGAGGGAATTACTGATGCGGATGGGGATGGACTTCCTCTCAGCATACCTCAAATCATCAAAAACAAAGCAAAAAAAGATGGATATAAGCTGGATGACAGCCTGATAAATGAGTACAAACCAAACCTCACAGAGTATTCATATTCAAAAGAAAGCGCAGGAACCACAACGTCCGGATGGATGTATTCGGTCAATGAAGAGTTTCCGGGATATAGTATGAACGGTTATAAACTGCAGGGCGGAGATGTTGTCCGGGTGCAGTTTAGTTTATATGGGACGGGGCTTGATGTGGAAGGGACTAATGCCTATGATTCCATTTACAAAAAGGCTGATAAATCACAATTACTGACTAAGATTGCTTATATTAATCAGGATACAGAGTCCTGGCTTCCGGAAGAATCAGACAGAGCGGCATATGATACAGCGCTGACAGTAATGCAGAAGCTGAATGCCTCACAGAGTGAAGTGGATAAAGCACTGGAAAATCTGCCTCAGACACAAACAGTTTGGCCGGAGACCGTGGTTTTGTCAAGCAGTACCCTTAGTTTGTATGATAATGACAGTGCAGTGCACCTCAGTGCGGATATATATCCTCAGGAGACTTTATTTAAAAAAATTGCATGGAGTTCTTCTGACGAGTCCATAGTCAGTGTTGACAATAATGGAAATATTATACCTCATGCACCTGGAGAGGCGGATATTACAGCAACCGCTCAGAACGGCGTGAGTGCTTCATGCAGGGTTACGGTTACATACAGGCCATATACAGCCATTGGATTGGATAAGACGGCATTATTCTTTCAGGCAGAACAGACATACCAGTTCCAGGTGACCGGCACACCATCTAATGCGACAGAAGAACTCCAATTGGAGTGGAGCAGCAGCGACGAAAATGTGGCTGTAGTTTCCCAGGAAGGGCTTGTGACTGCAGTCTCAGCGGGAAATGCAGTTATTACGGTTGTAAAAGCAGGAAGTCAGATATCTGCGTCTTGTCAGGTCACAGTGGGTAATGCTATGGAGATGGCAGAAGCAGCAGCGGGGCTGATCAGAGCACTTCCGAAAGCCGGAGAACTGACGATTCAGGATTCCGCTCAGGTGGCAGAAGCATCGGGAGCATATCAGTCGTTGTCTGAGGAGGCTAAAACGTATCTTGAAGACCGGGCAGAGCTGGAACAGAAGCTGGACAGGTGTGTATCCATGATGGAGGCTCTGCAGAAGAAGTATGCAAATGTAGCAGCAGCAGAAGAGCTGATAGGGCAGATTCCTTCTTTATCGGCACTGACCATTGACAGCAGCAAGACAGTGGAGGAAGCCCGGACCGCATATGAAGGTTTGAGGGCAGAAGAAAAGGTTTTGATCGATACTTCACTTAAGAACAAGCTGGACAGCGCAGTAAAACGTATGGAAGAATTAAAAGAGCACGTGAATACAGTAAACAGTATCCTGGCATCTCTTCCTGAAACGTTAACCCTGGAGGAAGCTGAGCTGATTGGTCAGGCCGCAGAAGAGTATAATAATTTGGATGACGCGCAGAGGGCACAGCTTTTTACCGGTGCCGAGGAACGGCTGTCACAGGCACTTTCTGCATTGACCCAGTTGATCACTGAGGCAGCGGAGGTCATGGACACTACTGCTAAAGTAAATCTTGAGGCGGCAGAGACAGCAAATTTTCTCAAAGCAGCAGAAGCTTTTGATCAGTGGAAGGATTTGCTGGCCGTAAGTGAGAGTACAGCCAAAAAGATTCAGGATGTTAAGAATTGGATTGGAAGCAATATCCATAGCCAGAACGGTGTGACTGCAGATAGTTACTGGTATATTAAAACAAATGCAGAAAAAACCGGGGATACCCGGGAGGCTGAAAAAGCAATCCGTAAAAAATATAAGAACGCAGAGGATTGTAAGTCAGCATGGAATTTGTCTTATACTGACATCAGAGATGGTAATAGTTATGAGCAGGAAAAAAATGTAACCATGACTTTTTCAGTGAGCAAACTGTCTTCTATGGAGAATCCTGTCCTTTTTTCCTATAAAGATGGCAAACTGAAAAAAATGAAGGCGGAGATAAATTCTAAAGCAGATACGATTTCCACCAAGGCAAAGACAGACGGAATGTATTTGATAGTGAATGTCCCTGTTCCTCTTACCGGGCTGAGTATGGAGAGTCAGATCCAGATTACAAAAGGCAATAGTAAAACGCTGACTCCAGAAAAAGTACCGGCAGATGCAACCAGTAAGGTGAATTATGTGTGGAAAAGTTCAGATTCTTCCGTTGTATCTGTGGACAGCAGTGGTGTAATTACAGCTAAAAAAGAAGGTACAGCCACTGTGACAGCTTCGGTTGAGGGCAAATCATCTATTAAAGCATCTGTAAAAGTAAAAGTCATAACAAAAGCGGACTCTCTGTCCCGTTCCGTGTCAGATGTACTGGCAGAGACAAAGGCATATGTTCTTGCCACAGATAAAAACCCCACTGTTGGAAGCGAATGGTATGTGATCGCTCTTGCACGGGGAGGGATGGATTTAAATGACAGTTATTTTTCTACATATTACAATCATCTGGCAAATTATTTAGCAGAGAAGAAGGGAGTGCTGACTGACACTAAAAAGTATTCTGAGTACAGTAAAACTATATTAACAGTAACTGCAATAGGCAAAGATGCGCGGAATGTGGCAGGTTATAATCTTCTTGAATATCTGTCGGATTTTAACAATGTCAAGGCACAAGGCCGCAACGGCCCTATTTGGGCTTTGATCGCCCTTAACTGTCATCCGGATTATACAATCCCTGAAAAGTCAGGAGTATCCAATCAGACAACAGAACAAAAACTGATAGATTATATTGTGGATGCACAGGTAAAGGACGGCGGCTGGACACTGACCGGATCAACAGCAGATTCGGATATGACAGGAATGGCACTTCAGGCTTTGGCACCCTATTATAAGAAAGACGGATATGATAAGGTGACAAAGGCAGTTGATAAAGCTCTGGATAATCTCAGTTCCATGCAGTTGTCAAGTGGTGGATTTGGTACCATGAATGTGGAAACCTCAGAGTCGGGAGCACAGATTCTTACAGCGCTGAGCGCATTAGGGATAGATCCTCAGACAGATGCAAGGTTCATTAAAAATGGTAAATGGATTGTGGGAAATATGATATCTTATCATATTAAAGACAGCGGGTTTATGCACGTAAAGGCCGGAGCGGAAAACAACGGTGGTGCCGAGCCGGGAACGGTGGACGGTCTTGCAACAGGGCAGGGGTTCTATTCTCTGGTAGCATATCAGCGTTTTCTGGATAAGAAGACAAGCCTTTACGATATGTCGGATTTGATTGTGCAGCCGGGAGGCTCCGGTGATGGAAGCGGAACCGGTCTGCCGGAGGAAGAAACTTCAGAATCAGTGCAATCGAAGCAGACGGGAACTTCTCAATCGTCATCTTCAGGCAGCAGTAAGACAGCATCAGGAAGCAGCAATAAGAAGACAGCGGCCGGCACTACAGCTAAGAAAAAGACTGAAGAAAACGATTCCAAGAAAAAAGAGAAGGATACACTCTGGAGTTTCAATGGGGACACATACGAGCCGGAAGTCAGAGAAAAAGCCGGAATGGATGCGTCTGAAGATACAGAAGAAACAGCAGCGGACAGCAGCGGAGGTGAGAGCAAACAGGGACTGGCCAGGATTTTCAATAAAAATACACTGCCGTATATTCTCTGTATAGCCTGCGGAGCAGCAGTCATTGGTGTCTGTGTTTATTTTAAAAAGAAAAATTAGCATTGAAAAGAGGGAAAGTGCATTAGGGCACTCTCCCTTTTGGTGCTGTGTTGGAGGCGAAACAAATGAAAAGGAAGAGAAAAGTATTCCTGGTCCTTTTAATTGCTTTTGTAATTTTAATAACCGGAGGATGCAGCCAGAAGGTAAAAAGTGATCAAATCACACAGCTTGACAGAGTAGAAACCACAGAGAAAAAGGGTACATCAGTCAAAAAACTTGAAAAGATAAATCAAATACCAGATGACGGTATTATCACAGCCGCTCAAATGGATACGATATCCGGTGAAGATGGTCAATTCCAATTTTCCGGAAAGGATCAGGATAAAGGGATTACTTATGTATGGACCTATGAAGGAAAACGAATCAAAAACCCTGTTGATCAGAATCTAAAAGTTGAATTTTCTGATGCCAAGATAGAAGAGGTAAAAAAAGCCGGGGGAAATGCTCCGTATGGCCTGGCCATTACACTGCAGAAAATGAATTTGGCGGCGCCGGCAGCTCTGGGCCTTACTTTAAATGAAAAGTGGGATGCAGATAATGCCGTTTTATGCAAATATGTGGATGGAGAAGCAAGGAAGGTTTGTGATGTGGTTGTAGGCTCTGTCTCCGGAATCGGGGATAAGGCGCTGACTAATCTTGCTTTTAATGTTTTAGAAGTAGGTGATACTTATTATATACTTGCCGGCAAAAGTAAAGAAGATAATGAGGAAAACAAAGGCGCAGAGGAGAAAACAAAAAATAACGGAAACAATGATCAGCAAAGTCATGAGGTAGACAATTCACCGACAGGTAATAATCAAAATGACTCAGAACAGGCTGCAGAGACTCAGAGCGGGCAATCGTCCGGCGAAAATCAAAATGATCAGGGCTCGTCCCATACCTGCACCATATCGATTGAATGTTCCACAATTCTTAATAATTGGGATGATTTAAATGAAGCAAAAGCGGATTTTGTACCCTCAGATGGGTGGATTCTATATACCTCTGAGGTAGAGTACTCTCCGGGTGAAACTGTGTATGATGTCTTGTACCGGGTGTGTAAAGATACTTCCATCCAAATGAGTGCAAAGTATACACCTGCCTATGGTTCTTACTATGTGGAAGGCATCAACCAGCTCTATGAGTTTGACTGCGGCGAATTGTCCGGCTGGATGTACAGCGTGAATGGCTGGTTCCCAAATTACGGCTGTTCTCAGTATGAAGTCAGCGATGGTGACATAATCGAATGGCGCTACACCTGTGACCTGGGCCGTGATGTGGGAGATCAGTATTATGAATAAACGGTCGGATGCATTTTCAGCCTGCCATCCTGCTGTAAATTTCTTTTACTTCATGCTTGTACTGCTGGTCACCATGTTTCTCAGCCATCCGGTCCTTCTGGGCATTTCCTTTTTGGGCGCATTTTTCTATGCGGTGCGCCTGAAGGGGTGGAAGGCTGTGGCAAAATTCAATTTGATCTTCACGCTTCCTGCTATGGTGATCGTGGCATTTATCAACCCGGCGTTTAACCACTATGGCGTCACTACGCTTTTTTATCTGAAGACAGGGCCGGTGACGTTGGAGGCTATTGTGTATGGAATCGTTCTGGCCTCCATGCTGTTTATTGCTATATTGTGGTTTTCCTGTTATAACGAGGTTATGACCACAGATAAGTTCGTCTACCTGTTTGGCAGGGTGATTCCGGCGCTTTCCCTGGTGCTTTCCATGGTATTCCGCTTTGTGCCGAAATTCAATGCACAGGTAAAGGTTATACGAAACGGGCAGAAATGCGTGGGACGTGATATGAGCAATGGAAAACTGATAAAGAAAATCCGTTATGGACTCACGATCCTTTCCATCCTGATCACCTGGGCCTTGGAGAACGCCATAGACACCTCAGATTCCATGAGGGCCAGAGGATACGGCCTGAAGGGCCGTTCCTCGTTCTCCATCTATCACTTTGACAGAAGGGATGTGACGGTCACAGGTATTCTGGCCGGGCTTCTGGGAGTATGCCTCTTGGGATTTCACTATGGGTTTTCCTTTGCGCAGTATGATCCGGTGATTAAGATCGGCGGTATCCCGCTGACGCCTTGGAGCGTAATCACCTATCTGGCCTGGACGTTTATATGCTTTTTCCCCTTTCTGCTGGGATTATGGGAGGATGAGAGCTTTAAGAAACTGGAGAAGAAAATGCGTATGGACAGGGATATCCCCTGGTACTTAAAGGAAGATGAACCGGGCAGTGAGCAGAAGATTTTGAAGACAGACATGACATTTACAGAATATATGAATGGCGGGAAAGAAACAGAGGGAGGAACGGAATGTGAATTGTATTGAAATAGAAAAGTTCAGTTTTCTGTATCCCCAGCAGACGGTACCTGCGCTGGCCGGGGTGGATATGACAGTGGAGGAGGGCAGCTTTGTTGTGCTGTGCGGAAAAAGCGGATGCGGAAAAAGTACACTTTTGAGACAGATGAAGACAGTCCTTGCCTCCCATGGACAGAAAAGCGGATGTATACGGTATTTTGGAACAGAGCTTGAAGAGGTGGATGAGAGAACCCAGAGTGCGGAGATTGGTTATGTGCTTCAGAATCCTGACAACCAGATCGTGACGGACAAAGTCTGGCATGAGCTGGCTTTCGGACTGGAGAGTCTTGGCTATGACAGTGCCACTATACGGCTCAGAGTGGCTGAGATGGCTTCTTATTTCGGTATACAGGCATGGTTCCTGCGTAATGTAAACGAGCTGTCAGGAGGCCAGAAGCAGCTTCTGAATCTGGCTTCTGTTATGGCTATGCATCCGAGGCTGCTGATCCTGGATGAGCCTACATCCCAGCTTGACCCCATAGCAGCCTCGGATTTTCTGGAGACAGTGAGGAAGATCAACAGGGATGTGGGAACCACGGTTATTCTTACAGAACACCGCCTGGAGGATGTGATCCCCTGGGCAGACCAGGTATATGTCATGGATGGCGGCAGAATGATTGCTGACGGCACGCCCTCAGAGATAGGGCGGAAACTCAAGGAGCTGGGGCATGATATGTTTCTTTCCATGCCCACGCCTATGCAGGTATATGCCGGGGTGGAGAGCAGCCGGGAGTGTCCCCTGACCGTAAGGCAGGGAAGGAGATGGCTGGAAAAGGAGCTTGAAGACCTTCAGCTAAAGGCCGCAGAGTGTGAAGAAAACATAGGCGGAAACGGCAGGGAAACAGAATCCGTTCATCATGAGACAGAATCCGTCAGGAAGAGAACCCATGTATTTTCAGAGAAGGAAGTACCGGAAATACGTCTCAGAGATATCTGGTTCCGCTATGAGCGTGAGCTGCCCGATGTGGTGAAGGGACTTTCCCTGGATGTAAGGAAACGGGAAATCTTCGCGCTGGTGGGCGGCAACGGCACCGGCAAAAGTACCACCATGAATCTGATCGCCCGTATCCGCCACCCGTACAGAGGGAAAATATGGCTGGAGGGGAAGAGCATAGATAAATACACGGATAATGAGCTGTATCACGGCTTCCTCGGCGTAATGCCCCAGAATCCCCAGAGTCTTTTTGTGAAGAAGACAGTGCGGGACGATCTGTATGAAATGATTGACGGAAAAAAAGAAAAAAGGAGCGACGCTTTTTCCATAGAAATGAGCAAGAGAGATGCTGTTGCGGGAATTGTGTCCCTGACAAAGCTGGCGGACCTTTTAGACCGTCATCCCTATGATCTGAGCGGCGGAGAACAGCAGCGGCTGGCACTTGCAAAGGTGCTGCTGCTGCGCCCCAGGATCCTGCTCATGGATGAGCCTACGAAGGGGATAGACAACCACTATAAAAAAGAACTGGGAGAAATCCTGCGAAAGCTGACAGAACATGGTGTTACCATTCTTCTCATTTCTCATGATGTGGAATTCTGTGCGCAGTACGCGGACCGGGTGGGTCTGTTCTTTGAGGGAAATGTGGTGACAAATAAACCGGCAAAAGAATTTTTTGCGGGAAACAGTTTCTATACAACCGCTGCAAACCGTATGTCACGACAGTTCTTTCCTGACGCGGTGACCGTGGAGGATGTGGTTGCAGGAGTGGATGCATACGTCAGGAGGTGAACAGTATGCTGCGGGATGATAAATTAGATGATTTTCTGGATGTGTTTTGGGATGAGAAGAGTGCAGACTCCGTGGACACGGATTTTTGGGAGGAGCCTCAGGGAAAGGAGAAACTTAATTATCTGGAATACAGTGACTTGATGGCTGTCCCGAAGAATAAGGGGAAACTGCCGCCCAGGACTCTGGCGGCTATATTTCTGATCGTGGTCATGATACCTGTGACCATATGGGTGGGGATACATTTTTTCAATGACAGGAAATATCTCCTGATCAGTCTGTTCATTGTGTTCTATTCTATGATACCGTTTTTTCTGACCTTTGAAAGCCGAAGGCCCCAGGCCAGGGAAGTGTTGATCATCGCAGTGCTCACGGCCATAGCGGTGGCCGGCAGGGCGGCATTTTTCATGGTACCCAGTTTTAAGCCGGTCATGGCGTTTGTGATCATATCGGCAGTGTGTTTTGGGGCCGAGTCCGGATTTTTGGTAGGGGCACTTTCCATGCTGGTGTCAAATATGCTGTTTGGGCAGGGGCCATGGACGCCCTGGCAGATGTTCTCCATGGGTATCATCGGGTTTCTGGCCGGAATACTGTTCCAGAAAGGATGGCTGAAGGCCAGGAAGGTTTCTCTCTGTATCTTTGGTTTCTGGGCAGCCCTGTTTATTTACGGAGGAATCATGAACCCGGTGTCGCTGCTTATGTCCTCCTATGCCATAACGAAGAGGAACCTTCTGGCTATCTATATATCAGGGCTGCCGGTGGACATGGTGCACGGGGCGGCAACGGTTATCTTTCTTCTGCTCGCCAGTAAACCCATGATCGAGAAGCTGGAGAGAATCAAAATAAAATACGGTTTGATTGAGGAGTAGAGTATGACAGAAGAGAAAAGGACGGAAGAGAAAGAAGCGGAAGACGTAAAGTCTGCGGATAAAAAGAAAAAAAACAGGATTCTGAATATTGTGATACTGTGTGCGGTATGCATCATCGCCTATGGAGTCTTCAATATGATATCCCTGCAGAAGCAGTATAAACGGGCCGGGGAGGAATATGCCCGGGTGCAGAAGACTGCCGGTATGGATCAGGCAGAGGATGTTTCGGCTGATCCGAAGAAGGATGACGGGGATGCGGATGTTCCGGAGGTTCCGGATGTGCAGGTGGATCTGAAGTCTCTTCAGAAGGAGAATCCGGACACGGTGGCCTGGCTCTATTACCCGGCTCTTGGCATTAACTATCCGGTCATGCAGGATGAGGATAATACATATTATATCAAGCATACATTTTCCGGGGATAAGAACGCGGTGGGAAGTATTTTTCTGGATGCGTACGGAAATAAGGATTTTTCAGATGCAAATACCTTCATCTTCGGCCACAACATGAGGGATGGCTCCATGTTCGGCAGTATGAAGAATATACGGGATGAGGGGACCGTCAAAGAGAATCCGTATTTCTGGATCTATACAGCGGATGGCTGGAGCAGATACCGGATATTCTCCTATCATGATGCCAACGCCACAAAAAAAGATATGGCATTCCAGATCAAGTTTGAAAACGAGCAGGCGCATCAGCAGTTCCTGCAGACCATACTGGACGCTTCAGAAGAGAAGCTGGGCGTGGAAGTGACGATCAGGGATAAAGTGGTGACCCTGGCCACCTGTACCAGTGACGCATCCGTAAGGCTTGTCATTCACGGGGTACAGAAGGATTAAAAAGTATAAGGACGGCGAAAAGGAAAAGATATATGATGCAGGATAAAAGGTTTCTGCCCGGCAAAGGGGATAAACTCTATAGAGATGAAAAATATATTGCCGCGGTTTTCGGAGGAAAAAGGAAGGTTCTGAGCACTTCGCCCCAGAACGGGGGATTGAGGACAGACTTAAAAGCTGTATATAATTATGACGGCGGACAGGAGGGGGAAAAGGAGATACGGCTTGAGGGAGGGACCTATGAAAGTCATATGCGTTATGTCTCTGACAGCATCATAGGTTTGTCAGCGGACTCGTCATCAGGTATTATGACAGCCGCCTCTATGAAAAATGCCTCTTATGTCAGGACACAGTACAGGGATATTGCCGTCAGCGTGATCGCAACAGGCGGTATTGAAGTCAACGCCGGGCGTGCAGGGGACCGGGCATCCTGGTACGAGAAGGACGGGGTCTGGGTGGATCTGGACGGGGAATGCAGGCATACACTGGGAACGATCAATCTTATGATTTTCCTGAATGCGGACCTGACAGACGGGGCCATTGCCAAGGCCCTGATAACCTGTACAGAGGCAAAAACAGCCGCGATCCAGGAGCTGTGCATAGCCAGCAGATATTCCCACGGGCTTGCCACGGGTTCCGGTACAGACGGCACGATCATTGTGGCTGACATGGAGTCTGATTTTAAGATCACGGAGACGGGCGCACACAGCAAAATAGGAGAAATGATAGGATGTGCGGTGAAAGAGGCTGTGATGGAATCCCTGTTTCTGCAGACTGGCGCAGGCGCCAGGATGCAGCACAATGTCTTCCGAAGGCTGGAGAGATTCTGCATAACGGCAGATGCGGCAGCCTCCCGTGCTGTGGAGACAGGCGTCATAGAGCCGTCAGAACAGGCGGATTTTAAGCGGCAGGCAGAAGAGTGGGCAGGCTGCGGAGATGCAGTTTCATGGGCCGCTCTTGAAGCGCATCTGCTGGATGAGAGGGAGTGGGGGATGCTGAAGGAAAGGGAAGTGCTGGATGCGGAGAGGAAGCTTCTGTGTGCATTCGGGATGGACAGTCCCCGTATGGGAGAGGATGCTGTTCTCATGGATCATATTATTTTTGCGATTAAAGAAAGAATATGAGCCGGAGGAATTGACAGATACCGGCCATTGTGCTAAAGTAATCATGTGTATAAATTCCATATCAGCTTGCCAAGTGCATCAGGATTTAGTTTTGCCCTCTTTTAGAAAATCCTGGTGAAAAGGGAATCAGGTGTAAGTCCTGGACGATCCGGTCACTGTGAGCGGGGAGCGAAGCGCATAAGTCCATTGTATAAGAGATTATATGAGAAGGAGCGCCGAACGAAGATCCGTGAGTCAGGAAACCTGCTTGGATGAGTAAAAGGTTGAGACTTCCGAAGAAAGTTTTCCATCCATTATGTTATTTGATATGGAATGCCTGCTTAGAACGTGAACGAAACAGGAACCTGTGTGAGGAATTTATGCATCCATGAAAAGCAGGAGGAGCCCAAGAGACGATTTTGTTTCTATATGTTTTATCCTCCGCACCCCAAATGTATAGATTGGTCTGACATCATCCGCTCATGGGCCTCCTGCAGGTAAAGGAAATAGTGTTAGAAGCTGCTGCGGGATAACTGCCTGTCAGCAGCTTTATTTATGACAGGGACAGCCGGCAGAGTGTCCGTGCGAGACAGACCGGAGGGATTCAGAAGGGAGAATCAGTAATATGCGTGAAGAAGATTTGATTGCAGTCGCTGAGGATGCGGGGTTTGCGAAAGCCGCCGTAATGAACACGGAAGATTTAGAATTTGAACATGAGTTCCGCAAGTTCTGCGAACAGAACGACTGTGGAAATTATGGCAATAACTATGGATGTCCACCCTACTGCGGAACCCCCGAAGAGATGGAGAACAGAGTTATGCAGTACCGCCGGGCGGTAGTTTTCCAGTCCAGAACACCTGTTAACAACATCTTTGATGATGCGGAGACAAAACAGATCAAGAAGATACACACCCGGATGACACTGCGCACAGTAGAAGAACTCAAGAGAAGAGGACTGGATAAGGACGGCATGTTCGTCATGTGCGGACCCTGCAACCTGTGCGACGCATGTAATATGCCGGAAGGAAAACCATGCGTGCAGGAGCAGAATCGTTTTTCCTGTCTGTCTGCGTATTGTATAGATGCGGCGAAGATGGCGAAACACTGCAATATGAATATGCAGTGGAATGGGGATGTGGTTTCGTTTTTTAGTATGTATCTTTTTGATAAAAAATAAAGAATAACGGATTGCAGAGAAGGTCAGATACGGAGCAGTCCGGACTGATAAATATATGAATATTAGATGGTACTTCGTAAATGGAGTACCATTTTTTTAATGTGTTTTGTATCATATCTGCTGATTGAGACAGAGCATTCCCAAAAGTTAGTAAATATTCACAAAATTTAATGACAAATTTCGCATATTATAGACAATTGCCAAAAGCGATTGTATAGATTATAATACAATTATTAAACGTGCACGGACACGGTGTAGGAGAAACCATGAAAGTTACAATCCGAGAAGTCGCAGAAGCAGCGAATGTATCAAGAGGGACAGTGGACCGGGCCTTAAATCACAGACCGGGTGTAAATCCGCAGGTAGCGGAAAGAATCATAAAAATAGCAGACGAGCTGGGGTATAAGCCCGATATGGCAGCCAGAACACTGGCAAATAAAAGATATACTAAGACAATAGGCGTAATTCTTTGTTCGGAGGGCAATCCATTTTTTAATGATGTTATCAATGGTGTCAACAACGCACTGGAGGAAATGGGGCATTTTGGAATACAGAATATTGTCAGAAAGATTAAAGGGTTTGACGCGGACCTTTTACTAAAAGAAATAGATGGACTTCTGGCAGAAAAAATATCCGGTCTTGTAATAACTCCGGTTAATTCCCCAAATGTGGCACAGAAGATCCAGGAATTGGAAGACGCAAATATACCGGTAGTAACTATAAATACAGACATATCCAGTGTAAAACATCTTGCGTATGTGGGGTGCGATTATATAACCAGCGGATGTGTGGCAGGTGAACTGCTGGGTATGATGAGCAATGGATTCGAGGAACATGTCGCCCTGATCATCGGTTCCAGTATGGTCATGGCACAGGAGCAGCGTCTCAGGGGAATAAAGAAAACCCTGAAAAGAGATTACAGTAATATAACAGTGGAAGCAGTTATTGAGAATGACGACGATGACCAGAAATCATATGAACAGGTGAAAGCGCTGCTGAAAGAGAAGCCTGAACTGACTACGATCTGTTTTGCATCAGCAGGTGTGGAGGGTGGTATAAAGGCCGTCCGTGAGTCGGAATGCGGAAGAAAGCTCCGTATAATAACGTATGACCTTACGGATATTGTGCGGGAAAATTTGAAATCCGGTGTTGTCTCAGCCACCATTTGTCAGGAGCCCTTCAGGCAGGGATTTCTGGGAGTTGAAATTTTAGGGCGTTATCTTTTATATGGCACAAAACCAAAGGAATCTACAGTAAAGACGCATATATTTATAGCAACAAAATATAACTTATGAAAGTTTCTCTTTATCCGATCAAGGGTAAAGAGAAAAAATTTAACCTTTATCGTGCACGGACACGAAAGAAAAGATTAGTTTTAAGCGTATGCTTTTACTAATAAATTTCAAAGGGTTTTATGAAACTCGAGATAGTAAAATTCTTTGATGAACTACATTGGAGGAGGAAGAAAAATGGCAACCAGCAGAGAAAGGCTGAATCAGACACTGAATCATATTGAGCCGGAAGAAGTGGTCGTAGATATGGGGGCGACACCAATTACCGGAATCAATGCAAATGCTCTTGACCGGTTAAGGAGGGCACTGGGCCTGGAGGAAAAAAGAGTAAAGATCAACGAACCTCTTCAGTTATTGGGGGAAGTGGAAGAGGATGTTCGTCAGAAACTGCATCTTGACTGTGTGGAAGTATCCACAGGCATGAACATGTTCGGATTTTCCAATTCGGGCCGTAAGCCCTGGGTATTGCAGTCCGGTCTTGCAGTTGATGTTCCCTTGAATTTTAATACCACAGTAGATGAGACAGGTCGTACATATCTGTATCCCCAGGGGGATTTAAGCGTACCGCCATCCGGTATGATGCCAAAAGGGGGATTTTTCTTTGACAACATTACCAGAGGAAATATCGAGTTTGATGAAGACACAGACAGTGCGCGGGTGGATTTTAAGGATGACTTTGCTGTCATTACAGATGAACAGCTGGATGAACTGAAACGGCAGTGTGACTACTACTATAACAATACAGATTACGGAATTGTTTACAGCGGTGCCATAGCCTCAATAGGTGATTTTGCAACGGTTCCCGGACCGAATGTGAAATATCCGAAAGGAATCAGGAACCTGTCAGATTTTATGATGGCACATCATGTATGTCCGGACTATATCCATGAGATTTTTGAGATGCAGGTGGAGACGGGACTAAAAAATGCAGAATTGATCCGCCAGGCCTGCGGCGACAAAATCCAGGTGATTTACATATCAGGGACAGACTTTGGAACTCAGAACGGGCCGTTTATGTCATTGGATTCGTTTAGAGAGTTTTACAAACCGTATTATAAAAGAATCAATGACTGGGTGCACAAAAATACAAATTGGAAAACATTTTATCATACATGCGGCGCAGTCATGACATTTTTACAGGACTTTTACGAAGCAGGAATGGATATTCTGAATCCTGTTCAGCTCTCAGCCAAGGGAATGAATGGTAAGATCCTGAAGGAAGAGTGGGGCGATAAGTTTGTTTTCTGGGGTGGAGGTATTGATACACAGCATACTCTGCCTTTCGGTACACCGGATGAAGTATATCAGGAGGTAAGAGAACGCCTGGAACTATTTTCAAAGGGCGGCGGATTTATATTTAATACAACGCACAATATACAAAGTCCTACAAGTGCAGAGAATATGCTGGCAATGTTTCAGGCAGTTGAAGATTTCAAGAATACGAAATAGGTCTCGTTTTGGAGAGGAAAGTGGGGAAAAACTATGAAAAAAATGGCGATGTTTTTGGGAACGGCAATGCTGATGACTACAATTTTAACCGGATGCGGCGGCACAAGCGAAGAGACAGATAATGGGGGGAAGGAAAATCAGGCGGATACAGGTACAGGGGGAGATACAGAGACAGTAACAGATACGAATTCAGATGATATTGTAATATGGGCATTTGCAGAACCACATGCGGAATATTTCAGATGGGTGACAGAGGAATATAAGAAGGAACATCCGGATGTTAATTTTACCATTGAGATCATGACAACAGATGCGCTTTCTGAACGTTTGGCAGTGATCAATGCATCCGGGGGAGAAGGAGCCCCCGATTTGGTAGATCAGGAACAGGGGTTTTTCTCACGCTTTATGTCCGAGGAGCAGATGTGCTATTATCCTCTTGACGAATTTATGGAGCGGGACGATGTAACGGATAAGATGGTCAAGAACCGCTTGGACCTGTATGCTTATGATGGACATTATTACGGCCTGGAGCATGCTCTGTGTCCGGTGACTATGGCATACAGAAAAGATTTATTTGAGGAATATAATATTGAAATTCCAACCACATGGGAGGAATATAAAGCTGCAGCAGAGGAATTTGCAAAACATGATATTTATATTTCGGCAACAAAGGATATGTCAATGGGCGGCGAACTTGACGAGATTGTTTTACTTCTGCGCGCTGCCGGTCTGGACTATGTGGACGAAAACGGCAAACTGAATATCACAGATGAATTTAAAAACATTGTCATGGATTATGTCCAAATGCAGCAAAACGGAATGATGTATGCCTGGGAGACACAGGACGAGGCATGGCCGGTGGTAGCGGAAGATAAAGTGGCAACCTATTTTACCGCTGACTGGGCGGCAGGGTGGCTCAGGGATAATGTTCCGGAACAGAGTGGAAAATGGCAGATGGCACCATTGCCGAAGCTTACAGATACAGCTTCTGTGGTATCCGTCAGGGGAGGTACAGGCCTTTGTATGACAAAGTATACGGACAAAGATAAAGAGGAGCTTTGGGACTTCATGAAGTTTGCACAGCTGGATAAAGATAACTGTGTAAAGAAATACGAAATGATCGCATTATATCCACCGGTTTACGATGCCATGCCTGAATGTAACAGTCCGGTAGAGTATTATGACAATCAAAATCTTGGAGAACTCTATGAAAGCCTTGCAGACGAGATACCTGTACAGTATCAGGCAGACTGGAGAAATGCCTTTACAGAATCCTTTAATTCCAATGCCTACGATCTGGTAGAGGGAAATATAAGTATTGATGAGCTGACAGATATATTGACAGAGGCGGTGAATGAATATAACGAATCAAAATAACATACAGGAGGATATGTAAATATGAAGAGAAATAAACGAAAAATTATGCCGTATCTTTTCATATCACCGTTTTTTATCCTGTATGCGATCTTTGGATTATATCCTGCAGTTTCAGGTCTGATATTGTCTTTGCAGACAAAAGCCGGACAGTTTACATTTTCCAATTATCAGACAGTGTTTATGGACTCCAGGTTCTGGAAGTCTGTAACGAATGCTGCCATTTATATGCTGGGGAGTATATTTATTATACTTCCCGTTGCATTAATTGCCGCGCTGATGCTGAACAGTAAATTTATGGGTAAGAAAAGCGGCTTTGTTTCAACCGCATTTTTCATTCCAAATGTAACATCTGTTATTGTAGTAGGCATTGTATTTAAATTAATCCTTAGAACTAATAACGGGTTGATCAATACAGCTTTACAGGATATGGGTATCATAGAAAGGGCGGTTAAATTTTTAAGTGATCCGGTGTGGGCGATTCCTTCCGTGCTTTTGATCGGATGTTGGAGATATTTTGGTATTAACAGTCTGTATTTTCTGAGCGGTTTACAGGGGATACCCACGGAACTTGGGGAGGCGGCCAGAATCGATGGTGCGGGCAAGTGGAAAGAGTTCTGGTATATTACACTACCTTTGCTGAAGCCTATTATGACATATATCGTATTTATTGCGATTACGGGTTCTTTTGCCATGTTTGGCGAAGTCATCACCCTGGTTCAAAACGGTTCATCTGTGGGTTCAAGGGATTCCATGCTGTATCCCGTTATATACCTGTACAATATGATGTTTAAAAATAATCAGGTAAACCGCGCGGCTACGATGGGATATATGATAGCAGTTATCCTTCTGGTAATCACAACTATACAGAGATATCTGTTTCGTGAGAAAGACTGAGGTATGCGGATGAAGAAAAAAAGAGTGATTGCAAGTATCCTTTTCCATATAGTATTGTTGGTGGCTGTGCTGTTCATCCTGTACCCCTTCGTATTTATGATATCAGGAGCACTTAAGACGGATCTGGAGATGAACAGGCATATATTACGGCTGATTCCGAGGGAGATAACCCTTGATAATTTTAAAACCCTATTTGAGACTATCCCGTTCTGGAAGCAGTTTATGAACAGCTTTTGTGTGGCTGCGGCTGCTGCGGTTCTTGCTATGCTGGTTGACGGGCTGGTGGCATATGGATTCACAAGATTTGAATTTAGAGGAAAAGGTATTCTTATGAGCCTGATACTGGCAACGATGCTGATACCCCCGCAGGTGCTGATGGTTCCCCAGTTTCAGATGTATAAAACCATGGGGCTGTTCGGATCGTATGTACCCCTGATCATACCGGCACTGATAAACGCATTTGGAATATTTCTGCTGTGTCAGATCATGGGACAGATTCCAAAAGATTTATATGAGAGCGCAATGATTGATGGGTATGGTGAGTTTAAGATATTCATGAAGATAGCAATACCCCTAAGTAAGGCAGGAATTGGCATACAGGGTGTTCTTACATTTATGAATACATGGAATGATTTTATGACGCCTTTGATCTATCTGAATGCGGAGGAAAAGTATACACTGCCTATTGGCCTCATGCGTCTTCAGAGTTTTTATAAGATATCTTACGGGGCACCTCTTGCAGGGGCGTTACTGTCATGTATTCCGGTTATCATTATACTGGCTGTAGTGGGGCAAAAATATTTTGTGAAGGGACTGATGGCAGGGGCCGTCAAGGGTTAAGTAAGCAGAAGGGATAAGTGTGTAGGTAGATATGAAAAGCTATATAGTGACAGAAAAGGGAATGGACCTGCTGACAGGTCTGGCAGCAAAGGAATTAAGGCGTTATCTTTATGTGTTGGGTTTGGAGCTGCCGCTGATAGTGAATAAAATGCCGGATAGCGGGAATGCGATAATTGCCGCATGTAAAGGAAGCAGCTTATTAGAATCATATGGACATGTTCTGGACTATACAGATCTTGGTGAAGAAGGATATATCTTGTATGGTTCAGGTACCGGAAAGGATCCGGTCATACTTACCGGAAATACGGAGATTTCTGTACTTTACGCAGCGTATCATTTTTTGGAGCTGCTGGGAATCAGATTTTATCTTCATGGGGATACCATACCGGAAGAGGATTGTGCTGTTGACATATGGAATAGGAAGATAAATATCAGAGAAATACCAATTTTTAAGGAGAGAGGAATCCATCCGTTTCATGACTTTCCGGAGGGACCGGATTGGTGGAATAAGGATGATTATTATGCGATTCTGACACAACTGCCGAAGATGCGGGCTAATTTTTTTGCACTCCATACCTATCCTGAAAACAGGGAAGAACCAAAGGCAATGACCGCAGAACCACTGGTCTGGATCGGAAAGAAAGAAGACTGTAATAAAGATGGCACGGTAAAGTACAGTTATCCGGTCCAGCATTTTAAGACCAATGGAAACAGCTGGGGATATCATCCTATGAAGACAAAGGATTACCCTTGCGGGGTGGGAAATATATTTGAGAAAGACTGTTATGGCCCAGATTATATGCAGGGGTATGAAGACGAAATATACAGTCATGAAATACACGAAGCAGATGTTCCGGCCGAGAAGTATAATCGGATGTTTAACGCTTATGGTAAAGTTTTGGCAGAGACCTTTTCTTATGCTAAAAAGATGGCCGTTAAGACATGTATAGGAACAGAAGCTCCCCTGACAATACCGGAAGCAGTAAGAAAACGTCTGGGTATTACAGAAGAGCCGGATAAAGAAATGATTCAAAGCCTTTATGAAGGTATTTTTGAAAGAATCAAAAGGACCCATTCCCTTGATTATTATTGGATGTGGACACCGGAAGACTGGACATGGCTTGGAAATACAAAGGAAGATACAGAAAAAACCATAAGGGACTTTTCCTGTGCCTTGGAGGCAAAAGAGAAGGTGGATGCCCCCTTTGAGCTGGCTGTCTGTGGCTGGACATTGGGTCCACAGGAGGACCGCGCGGCATTTGACAAGTATCTGCCGGAGAATATGCCATTTTCATGTATTAACAGAAATGTAGGCTTTGATCCGATTGAGCCTAAATTTCAGGATTTGAAAAAAGACAGGCCATCCTGGGCAATACCCTGGCTGGAGGATGACCCTGCCATGATTTCTCCCCAGTTATGGGTGGGCAGGATGCGCAGGGATGCCTTCGACGCCAAACGATACGGTTGTGACGGACTTCTTGGGATTCACTGGAGAACAAGTAGTATTGCGCCAAATATTAAAGCACTGATGGAAGCCGCCTGGGAGCAGCCCTGGAATGAGTCAGTGTCTGAAAAAATATGTCTGGAAGGATATGTGGGAGCGGATTCTTATACAGAGGAATACCCTGAGTGCAAGGGCGTTTTGAACACAGCCAGAAAGGGGTGTTCAGGGTATGTTTTAAAACTTCCGCCGGGAAATTATACAGTATGTATGGTATTCCAGAAGTGTGATGCAAAACTGGATATTAAGATCAAAAACCTGATTTTACGTGATAGAATGATCAGTGAGGAAAATAATGAAATTTGTGTCCCTGATATAGAGGTGGAACAGGATACGGTCCTTTCCATTGATTTTATGGTAAAAGAAGGATGCCCGGCAATTTCCGCTGTCACAATTGAGGGAGCGACCAAAAATAACCAGCTTGCGGGCAATGATTTCTCCAGGAAAATAAACTGCGGAGGCACAAGTTGGCAGGACTATGAAGCCGATTTGGAACTGTATAAAAAAAATGGACGCTGTGCTCCGACCGGTGACTTTTACCGAAATTTTTCTGTAGCTGAATTTGGTAAAGGAGCGGGGGAAAAAGCAGCAGATATTTTTGCAGAACAGGATGGAAATATGCCCAGGCCAAGCAGATGGGAAGATGGACCGGGGAATATATACTGCAATGAGATTCCCTGGGACGATATGAAGAAGCAGTATGACTTTGTGGATGAATTCGAGAAGCTGGGAACTTTGATACACAGTGCAGGTGAAAAATCACGTTATGATTATTGGAACCATACATTTCAGGCAATGAAGCGGACTGCTGAGATCGGATGTCTGTGGGGAAGCTTTGAAATACACTGTAAAGCAGACAGCCATGAAAGTGCATTGGCAGATTATAAAGGACTGCTCAGAGCGGTGGAAGAGCTGGAATATCATCTGCTGATGGCTGTAGAATCCAATGGAGACATGGGGGTTATAACGGATATACAGCAGAGAGCGGTTACGCCTATACTGAGACAATGCAAAGATAAACTGACAAAGTGGTATTCTGATCTGCCGGAGTTGAAGGAAAATGTGGTAGACAAGGCATTAAGACTTGTTGTTCCTACGGCCAGAACTTCCCTGCAGAGAGGAGAGGATTTAAGGCTGAAGGTAATTGTCATAGGCGGCAGTGAAATATCGCCGGTTTTGGATATAAGATATATAGGATGTTCGGAATACAGGAGGTATAAGTTTGCAAAGTGTGAAAGGTGGGTGTACTCCCTGACAGTCCCGGCGGCAGAACTGGCGGAAGATTTTGAGTATCATATTTCACTGGAGGAAAATGGCAGGCGGCTGGTATACCCCTGCAGTTCTAAACATCAGGACCAGACAGTAGTTATAGCAGATTGATCTGCCCATTTCTGGAATTACTATATATAGAAATACAGACAGGATATTTTCTGCAGAGATCAGCGGAAATATCCTGTCTATGTTTTTACGGATCAGCGGAGAAACAATCGCCCCCGCATTACTCCTATTTCGGACAAATATACCGCGGCAGCCCCATACTATGCCTCCCATACTCAATTGCCTCTTTCGGACAGCGGCAGATACATGCCATACAATGCGTACAATCTTTTCCCCACACCGGTTTCCCGTTATCCATATGGATATTCCCCAGCGGACATATATCCGCACATTTTCCGCAGGAGATACAGGAGTCCGCTGCGTAAAACTTCTTTGCATGAACAAACACCGGATAAAAGATATCGTTGACAATGCTGCTGTTTATTTTATCTTTTACGGTAAGGTGACTCTGAGGGAACTTTTTTCCGCCCTTTATCAGGCGTGCGGCATTGTCTATATGGGTTTCTGCAAGGCGGATGGTTTCCAGCGCCTCTTCTCTGCCGGGAGTGGAGAACATGGCTATATAATTCTCGGGCATGAGGAGGGGAAAGCATCCTGAAAAATCCATGTTTTTAGAACTGCATAGTTTTTTTAGATACTTTTCCGCATTTCCGATACTGCCTCCGCAGGTCATGAGAAAATAAATCTCTCTGCTGCCGGACAGCGCAGTCTTTTCCAGCCATGCATGCAGAATGCGGGGGATTCTCCATGCATAGGTGGGTGAGACGATAACCCACGGCCTGTCAGAGCGCATGGCTGAAAAGTCATGGTTTCTGATCCTTTCAAACAGATTCGTAACTTCATCTCCGATTTCTTTACCAATCCGCTTTGCAGCATATTCACTGTTGCCTGTTCCTGAAAAATATAAGATCATGGGACTGTCCTCCAAAATATAAAAAATTGTTATGACCGTGAGCTGATGTGCCGGATACTTCCATAGATAAGGTTAACTAAATCAGCGATTTCCCTCCACTGCGTCTCCTCTGCACTCAAATAATAATAGTTTTTTGTTCCTTCTTTCCGCATTGCGACGATACCGGATTCTTTGAGGATCTGAAGGTGATGGGATACAGAAGGTCTTGTCAGATGCGTCTTTTGCGCAATCTCTCCTACCCGAATACCTGACAGGTCGCTCTCCAGCAGAACAAGCAGGATGAGCTGCCTTGTATCATCTCCAATGGCAGAAAAGGCATTTCTGTTCTTTTGGAATCCGTCTACTATTTTTTTCAGTCTTTCTTCACATTCCATTATCGCACTCCATTTTCTATAGATATCTTACATCTAAAGGTTCACGCTGCGCCGGGCGGAGATATTTTACATCCGGATATCCTAATACCAAAGTCATGGCAGCATGCTTTCCACGGGGTATTTTCAAAGCTTTTTTGATTTTGAAAGAATGGTTGGCTGCGGTTGTAAAAAAGCCGCTGTACAAGACTCCAAGTCCGTTTGCTTCTGCAGCGAATTCCATATTCTGGGCCGCCAGAATACCGTTCGTTTTATTTTTTGCCAGAATGACAATAACAGTGGGTGCTCGGAAAAAGAAAAAGTGTTTATCTATCTTATTACGCCTTGCCATGGGGCTGATTAGGTCAACAGCAGGTTTTATTTTTTGAAAGAGTCTGACTGCCATCTGCTCTATGTTGTCTTTTTCTTTATCAAGGACAACAAAGGATACGTCCTGCATATTCTTTGCTGTATGGGTGAGTCTTCCGGCTTCCAGAATCTGATCCATGATCTCTTTTGGTATCTTTTTGTCCCGGAATTGCCGGATACTTCTTCGGAAACGGATCGTATCCAGAACTGCCGGGGGGTCTAAACGCACTTCTGGGTTCCTGTATGTGTCCTCATGTTCATAACCGCTTATGGAAGCGGCCTCTTTGGGACAGACAGCGGTGCACTGTCCGCACATAAGGCAGTCATCCAGTATGATTTTGGCCTTCTTATTCTTCAGCTCTATGTTATGTGCCGGGCATGTCTTCACACATATTCCACAGCCAACGCATTTGTCTGTATCTATTCTTACCTGATGTTTTTTCACGGCTGAAATCCTTTCGTTTAAGTATGTTAACCATTATACAGAACAAAAATGCCGGATACAACATCGGTAAAGAAATCGGTTACCATAAAAATGCTCCCCGGCCGCTGTTCATTTCGTGCCCGGCAGCACGCTTTGTAATGCACAGCAACGGGGTATTTCTGCGTATATTTACAGAAATAACCCGTTGTTTATAAAACAATGCAAAGATTCAATTTATATTTTCCCGTCAGTCCACTTTCCAAAGACCCAAAGCAGGCGTCTTCACAAAATAAATCTCTTCCCCGTTCTCCAGTGTGTTCCACCCGTCGTGCAAAGTCTCCGGATCGTACAGGGATGCGGCTTTTTCATAATCCATCCACTGATAGCCCACACTCTCAATCTCTTCTTTTGAAAGATTTTCCGGTCTGGTACAGTATGTGATCCGGAATCTTCCGTCAGAGGAGCCCTGGATCAGATGAGCGGCAGCCATGATCCTGTTCTCAAAAGCACCTTCATTGAACAGTTTCAGCACATAGTCCCGGCCCTTGTAGCCGTATGTCCTGGTCATATGATCCATCTCTTCGTTTTCGCCGAAGGCCTTGACGCCGGGAGCCAGAATGATAAGGTCCCCTCCGTCGGCGACTGCCATTCTTGTGCGGTAGATGCCTTTGTTTCCCACCCATGTGGTTTTCAGCTCATAGGGGTCCAGATAGGTGACAAGTTTTTTTGCCCTGCGCTCCACATGACAGATGTTCAGCTTTTCGGAGAGCTGGACCGCAAGCTCAAATGGTTTTCTGGAAGGCCCTGTGTAAAGTCCGTTCAGGCAGATTTCCTCATCCTTTAAGGTGGTGACAGTCTGGATATACACCAGGGGGAGTTTTCCGTCTAGGAAATGCTGCTGGGCATAGTCGAAGACTTTCCTTGCGGGGGAGTCCGCAACACCCAGGGCCTTCTCCATACCGCAAATGGCGCTGAGCATGTGGGATTTGTTGATCATCTGGCGTCCGCCCACACCTACGAAGATGTTCTTGCTGTAATTGGCCATGCCCACAACCTCGTGGGGAACCACCTGTCCGATGGAGAGGATCAGGTCATATCCTCCGTGGATGAGCTTTTCATTGACCTCCACCTCAATGTCCGTGGAATACAGCCCTCCGGAAATTTCCTCGATGACTTCCTTAGGCACTTTTCCGATGGAAACGGTGTCTGTCTGCCAGTGGTGTACTAAAAATGCTTCCTCAGGCACGACATGGCCGAACATCTTTTCCTTCTCCTCTGCGTCCATTGCCATGTGAGTGCCCAGGGCGGGCATCACATGTACGGTGGCGGTGGGGGACAGCTTCTTATAGAGAATCTGTGTCAGTTCCCCGGCATAGGAGTAGCAGCGGGTGAAATCCGGCGGTATGATAAGCACCTTTTTTAAGTCCGGGTACTGGGCCAGCAGTTCATCCATGCATTTCTCCACTTCAGCGGGAGTGATACCGGAAGTTTCATTTGTCAGGTATATCTCGTTCATAGATTCCTCCTGTTTCTGTCAATGGATTGATTTAGTCTTCAAACTTCAGGACAAGCTTCAGTACATCCTGGGGATGTTCCGTGATCATGGTCAGAGCTTCCATTATATCTTTGTAATTATAGGATTTTGTCATGAGCTGTTCCGGATGGAGGGTGCCGTCCTCAAAACCGGCGATCACTTCGTCGAAACAGTTGTTGTTCAGACGTGAGCCTGCAATGGTCAGTTCCTTTTTGGTGATGTCAGCCATGGTGATCTGAGAGGGAACATTCTTCAGTCCGAGAACTACAATACGTCCGGCCGGGCAGGCAAGCTGTACACTCTGCTCAAAGGAGGAGGGGATGCATACAGTGTCTACGATCACCGGGATTCCTTCTCCGTCTGTGAATTTCAGGAGACGTTCCTCCAGGTTCTCCTCAGATACCAGAACCACTTCGTCTGCACCCATGGAAAGGGCCTTGTCAAGGCGTTCTTTTACCAGGTCTGTCATGATGACTTCAGCACCGTTTCTTTTAGCAACCTGCATAGCAGCAATACCGATAGGGCCGGAACCCATGATCAGCACCTTGTCGCCCTTTGTGATCTGGCCTCTTCTGTTGATCTCCACGCCGATGGTGAAAGGCTCGACCAGTCCCAGGAAGGATTCATCAAAATCCTTGTGGAATTTGTGGATGTTGGCTTCCGGAGCGCATACGAACTCAGCAAAGCCGCCGTCCCTGTGAACGCCCATGACTTCCAGGGTAGAGCATACATTATGACGTCCGATTCTGCAGGCATAGCAGTGGCCGCAGCTTATAACCGGGTCAACGGCAACCTTGTCGCCTGCCTTTACGGATGTTACATTTTTACCTGTCTCTGTTACGATTCCACCGAACTCATGGCCGATCAGACGCGGATAAGTTGCCAGTGAATTGGTTCCGTTATATATACCGATGTCAGACCCGCAGATACCACCGGAGGTGATGCGCACGATTACATCATCATCATTTTTGATCTCCGGCTTGGGGACGTCGACGATTTCAACTTTGAATGGTTCGATTACTTTAATGGCTTTCATGTGATTAGAACACTCCTTTTTATTTGAAAAATAAACGTTGATATAGAACACGTTCTGTATATTGCAGCGCAACTGATATATTAATTCGCGGCTTTTATTCTCAAGAATATGAAGAAAACAAGCCGAAATGGAATGGATGGATGAAATGAATTGATATATCAGTTATCCTGAAACTACTATAACAAATGCAGAAGCAAAGTACAATATGAAAAAGTGCCAACATATAAATGAGATTTATGTATAGAATTCACAAAACGTATGACGTCTCTTGTCTTATGATGCTGCTTGAGTTGACGCGGTGTCCAGGGTATGTTACGCTTCAGTAAAAGAGAGAATATACAGGACAGAGGACAGATTATGACCATTAAAATATCAGAGAAGAGAGAAAAGGAAAATAACCGGGAATATGCCTACAGGCTGCTGAGAAGCAACATCATGACGCTGCAGCTCATGCCGGGGGCCACATTAAATGAAGGGGAGCTGACTGAGCTGCTGGGAATCAGCAGGACGCCCATACATGAGGCGATCATTATGCTGAAGGAGGAATCCCTTGTGGATGTTTTTCCGCAGAGCGGTTCCAGGGTTTCCATGATTCATATAGATATATTGAAGGAAGGGTATTTTGTCAGATCCGTGATCGAACCGGAGATCATTCGCCAGATTGCAGGCAATATAAAGGAAGAGGGAATGAAAATCCTGAAGGACAACCTGGACAGGCAGAAGGCAGCGCTGGAAGATGAGGAGAAGATAGACCCCTTCTTCAAGCTTGACGATGAATTTCATCATCTGATCTATACCATGGCGGGAAAGCAGAAGACCTGGTATGCCATGAAAAAGGTCAGTTCTCATTACGACAGGGTCAGGTATCTGGATGCGATCATGAACAAGACTGACCTTACAGCCATTCATCAGGAGCACAGGGATATCTATCATATGCTGCTTCTGGGACTCTCTGTGGACTTTGATCTGAAGATTTTTTATGACCGGCATTTGGGTACCTACCGGAGACATTTCCAGGAAATACTTGAAAAATACCCAGAGTATTTCTGCTAGCAGCGCGTTAAAGTGAAATGCGATATAAAAAGTGCACAAAAAGTTTATGGAAAATTTATAATAAACTTACATAATTTATATTTACCCTTGACGTGTGACGTCTGATTTGTTATAGTCGAACTATGGAATGGATGAGAGGTCATACGTGTTATTACTTGCTGAAGAAGTGACAGGGATAACAGGAAAAGGGAAAAGGAGGAAAACGTATATGTTTTCAGGAGAAATGGTAACAGGGCCATTGCTGATAGGTATTTTTATTCTTGCAATTGTCGTATTATTGTTGTTGATCATTAAATTTAAGCTGAACGCTTTTGTTGCGCTGTTGATCACCGCATTTGGCACAGGTGTGCTGGTGAATATGCCGCTGGCTGATGTGGCGCAGACCGTTACAGACGGATTCGGCGGTACTCTGGGCGGTATCGGTATGGTAACAGGTCTTGGTGTAATGCTGGGTAAGTTCATGTTCGAGTCCGGCGGTATTGAGTCAATTTCCAATAAGATATTAGGTGCATTCGGTGAGAAAAAATCACCTATCGCCGTAGCACTTTCAGGATTTATCACAGGTATTCCGGTATTCGGCGATGTTGTTTACATCATGTTTGCCCCAATGCTCCGTGTGCTTTCCAAAAAAACAAAGATCTCCATGGTAACATTTGCCTGTGCGATCTCTGTTGCAACAACATGTACTTTCGCATTAGTGCTTCCTACAGCGCCGCCGCTGGCTGTTGCTGAGGAGCTGAATATTGAAATCGGTATTTTCTTCTTCTATGCATTGATCTCCGCATTTGTGGGAATGATCGTGGGCGGTATCTTCTATGGTTCTATCCTGAACAAGCAGGACCACAAGAACAACCACTTCTATACATTTGAGGATCTGGATGAAGAAGAAGCAGAAATGTCCAAGAGCGGAAAAGGAAAAGAGCGCGCGAAAATGGGCGCAGGCAAGGCATTGTCCATCCTTCTTGTTCCCATCGTACTGATTCTGCTGGGAAGTTTTATCCCTCTTGCAGTGGGAAAAGATTCCGCGATCGTTCCGTTTGTGACATTTATCGGAAATAAAAACTTTGCCATGATGGCAGGTGTTATCTACGCTGCAGTCATCTCAAGAAAATACATCACTAAGACAGCCACAGACATTATGACAGAGGCTGCCGACCAGGTTGGTCTGATTCTGTTGATCACAGGTGCAGGCGGAGCTTTCGGTAAGGTTCTGCAGGCTACAGGTATCGCTGATTATGTTGCAGGTTCCCTGTCACAGTTCAGCATTCCGATTCTGGTACTGTGTTTCCTGATCGCACAGATCATCCGCTGCGCACAGGGCTCCACAACTGTAGCGCTTATGACAACAGCAGCGATCATGTCCAGCACAATTGCATCCGGCGGTGTATCCCCGATTCTGTGTGCAATTGCTATCTGTGCAGGCGGTATCGGCCTTTCACTGCCGAACGACTCCGGATTCTGGGCAATCAGCCGGTTCTTTAAGATTTCTGTTACGGATACTATCCGTGGATGGAGTATCGGCGGTTTTGTTGCCGGCGTGGCAATTCTCATATTTGTATCCATACTTTCTCTGTTCCAGGGCTTCCTGCCGGGACTTATGATGTAAGTGTGAGAGCATAAGGTTAAAGCTGCCGTCCGGGGGATGCGTTTCTCCGGACGGCATTTTTTATGCTGTGCCTGGTAGACTTTCTTTAAACGAACATGCTATAATATGTAAACAAATGCTGAAAAATGCAGAAAACCTTCGACAAAAAGTACCCCTGACAGGGTTCCGTCTGTGATACACGTACAGCAAAACAGTGGTTATGAGGGTGCAGGATCATTATAAACAGGTAAAGAGGTAATTATATATGTTAGAATCGTTGAATGAAAGTAAAAAATTACTGCCTGAGAGAGTGGCAGAGCAGATTATCAGCCTGATAGCGGACAGGGCGCTGAAGGCGGGGGATAAGCTGCCGAATGAATTTGATATGGCACAGCAGTTATCCGTGGGAAGAGGTACCATAAGGGAGGCAGTGAAGATCCTTGTCTCCAGAAACATCCTGGAGATCCGCCGGGGCTGCGGGACTTTTGTCTGTGAAAATCCCGGAGTGGTGGATGACCCGCTGGGATTTGCCTTTGTGGATGATAAGAAAAGGCTTGGCCTTGATCTTTGTGAAGTCCGCATGATCATTGAGCCGGAAATCGCAGCGCTTGCCGCAGAGCGGGCCATGCCGGAGGAAATAGAAGAGCTGCAGCGGATCGAGGATGAGGTGAAAGAACTCTGCGACAAAGAGGAGCCTCATATGCACAAGGACATTGAGTTCCACGAAATGCTGGCAAAGATGAGCAAGAATATGATCATGCCGAATATCATTCCGGTCATCCAGTCAGGTATTTCCCTTTTTATAAATATCACGGACTATTCCCTGACAAAGGAAACCGTGCGCACTCACCAGATGATCGTGGATGCCATCAGAGAACGCAATCCCAAGGCTGCTAAGGATGCCATGATAGAGCATCTGGCAAGCAATCAGGATAAGATAGAGAGACTTTCCGGGCTGTAACAGGCCCGGATTTTTTATTGCACACGGCGCAGAAGGAAAAAGTCCCGGGTGCCGTGCATGAAAGCGGCCTCTTGTTTTGTGAAATATGCATAAATTTCGGAGGGTAAAAATAAGCAAAAGGGATAAAATAAGTGAGCCTCTTGACCCCGGGGAAAAGAAGTGTTACTATACAAACAGATACGACGTATGATGTCTTCAAAAAAACCAATCCATTCCAAATCAAGCAGCGATTCATCAGATTCACTTAGTCAAAGGAGAACGATTATGAAGTTAAGAAGCCAGGAATTAAGAAAAATTGCACCGGAATTAGACCCGCTCCGTCTGGGAACAGGATGGAAGCTGGAGGATTTGTCAAAACCCCAGATTATGATTGAGAGTACCTTTGGTGACAGCCATCCGGGCAGCGGACACCTGCTGGAGCTTGTGGAGGAGGCCAGGGCAGGAATCGCTGAGGCGGGCGGACACGGCGCCAGATATTTTACCACGGACATCTGTGACGGCGAGGCCCAGGGCCACGATGGAATCAACTATTCCCTGGCATCCAGAGATATGATCGCCAATATGATCGAGATCCATGCCAACGCCACACCTTTTGACGGCGGCGTGTTCGTTGCAAGCTGTGACAAGGGAATGCCGGCGCACCTGATGGGCGTGGGAAGAGTGAACATTCCTTCCATTATTGTGACAGGCGGTGTTATGGACGCAGGTCCTGACCTTTTGACACTGGAACAGATTGGTAAGTATAATGCCATGTGCGAGCGCGGGGAGATCACGCAGGAGAAGCTGACCTTCTACAAGCAGAACGCATGTCCCTCCTGCGGTGCCTGCTCTTTCATGGGAACCGCATCCACCATGCAGATCATGGCAGAGGCACTTGGCCTGATGCTGCCGGGAAGTGCGCTTATGCCCGCTACCAGCAAGGACCTGCGTGTAGTGGCAAGGGAAGCGGGAAAACAGTCAGTATGGCTGGCAGAGCATGATCTGACACCGGACAAGATTGTGACCATGAAGTCCTTTGAGAACGCCATCATGGTGCACGCTGCAATCTCCGGCTCCACAAACTCCCTGCTCCACCTCCCGGCTATTGCAAGGGAATTCGGCATTGAGATCGACGGCGATACCTTTGACAGACTCCACAGAGGTGCACATTATCTGCTGAACATCCGTCCCGCAGGAGAGTGGCCGGCACAGTTCTTCTACTATGCGGGCGGCGTTCCGACCATTATGGAAGAAATCAAGGATATGCTGCATCTGGATGTGATGACAGTCACCGGTAAGACATTGGGCGAGAACCTGGAGGAACTGAAAAAGAACGGCTTCTATGATAAATGCGACAGCTACCTGGAAAAAGTGGGTCTGAAAAGGGAAGATGTGATTCGTCCTTTTGACAAACCTTTTGGAACAGACGGCAGTATTGCCATTCTCTACGGCAACCTGGCTCCGGAAGGGGCTGTGGTAAAGCATACCGTAGTTCCGAAAGAAATGTTCGAGGCTACCCTGAAAGCACGTCCTTTTGACTGTGAGGAGGATGCCATCCACGCGGTGCTGACTCATGAGATCAAACCCGGTGACGCGGTGATCATCCGTTACGAGGGACCGAAAGGAAGCGGTATGCCGGAGATGTTCTATACCACAGAGGCCATTGCGTCTGACGCGGAGCTGGGCGCTTCCATTGCCCTTCTCACAGACGGAAGATTTTCAGGAGCATCCAAGGGTCCTGCAATCGGACATATCTCTCCGGAAGCGGCAGAGGGCGGTCCCATCGCTCTGGTTGAGGAGGGCGATCTGATCGAGGTGAATATTCCGGGCCGCGTGCTCCGCATAGTGGGAATCGCAGGTGAGAAGAAGACACAGGAAGAGATTGAGGCTGTTTTAAAGGAACGCAGAAGCAAATGGCAGCCAAAACCTGTAAAATATGAAAAGGGTGTCTTGAAAATCTTCTCAGAAAGGGCCGTCTCTCCTATGAAGGGCGGATACATGGAGTAAAGCAGATGCACGCACAGGATTTATTTGATATCAGCGGAAAAAAAGCCATTGTGACCGGCGGGACAAGAGGACTGGGTTACGGAATGGCGGAAGGCTATATGGAAGCAGGCTGTGAGGTAGCGATCGTGGGTACCTCTGACAGTGTGTTCCGGGTGGCGGAGGAATTTAAGAGCCGTGGATTTAAATGCCACGGAGTCAAGGGAAATCTGGGGGACAGGGAGGATATATACCGTGTTTTCCGGGAGTGCCTGGACAGTCTGGGCGGTGATGTGGATATTCTTCTCACTGCCCACGGAATCCAGAGACGCCACAGTGCGGAAGAGTTTCCGTTGGAGGAGTGGGATGAGGTCATCCGCGTGAACCTGACCAGCATTTTTATCCTCTGCCAGGAGGCAGCCAGGGTGATGCTGAAAAAGGGTTACGGCAAGATCATCAACATTGCCTCTATGAATTCCTTTTTCGGCGGCCAGACCATACCTGCATACGCGGCATCCAAGGGTGGTGTGGCACAGCTTACCAAGGAACTCACCAATGACTGGCTGGCAAGAGGAATCAATGTGAATGCCATTGCGCCGGGGTATATGGCGACGGAGATGAACAAGGCGCTTATGGATCCGGAAAATCCAAGATTTGCGTCTATTTCGGAGAGAATCCCGGCACACCGCTGGGGAACCGGGGATGACATGAAGGGCGCGGCTATTTTCTTGGCCTCCCATGCAAGTGATTACGTGAGCGGTGCGGTGATCCCGGTCGACGGCGGGTATCTGGTGAAATAAATCCATTACCCATTGACAAACCATAGAAAAAGCGTTATCGTATATAAGACAAGTGAATAGGTTATAATTTCTCTTATTCAGAGTGATGGAGATACATAGGATCTGTGAAGTCACGGCAACCCCTTGCAAAAGGAAGGTGCCAACCTGAGCGAAATAGTCGAACAATAAGAGGATTCATTTATGTAAGATATGGGTCCGCTTAAGCGGACCCTTTTTATTGCATACGGCGAGCAAGAGGAACATAACCGCAGGCGGCCGCGCTTCGGCGCAGGAATCAGCCGCAGGATAAATCAATCTTAAAAAAGGAGAACAACATGGAAAAAAGATTATTTACATCCGAATCAGTAACTGAAGGCCATCCGGATAAAATGTGCGATGCCATTTCTGACGCCATTCTGGATGCATTGATGGAAAAAGACCCCATGAGCCGTGTGGCCTGCGAGACCTGTACCACAACGGGTGTGGTTATGGTAATGGGCGAGATCACAACGAATGCCTATGTAGATATTCCGAAGATCGTAAGGGAGACCGTACGTGAGATTGGCTATACGAGAGCCAAATACGGCTTTGACGCGGATACCTGCGGTGTGATCACCACGATTGATGAGCAGTCAAAGGATATCGCCATGGGTGTGGACAAGGCTCTGGAGGCAAAGGAAAACAGCATGTCTGAGGAAGAGATCGACGCCATCGGCGCCGGTGATCAGGGTATGATGTACGGCTATGCCACAGATGAGACAGAGGAGTTCATGCCTTATCCCATCTCCCTGGCACATAAATTGTCACGCCAGCTGACAAAGGTTAGAAAGGATGGCACACTGACTTATTTGAGACCGGACGGCAAGACACAGGTGACGGTTGAGTACGATGAGAATGACCGCCCGATCCGCCTGGATGCAGTGGTACTCTCCACACAGCATGACCCGGATGTCACACAGGAGCAGATTCACGAGGATATTAAGAAATACGTGTTTGACCCCATCCTTCCGGCAGACATGGTGGACGCAGAGACAAAATTTTTCATCAATCCTACAGGACGTTTTGTTATCGGCGGACCTCACGGGGACAGCGGCCTGACAGGACGTAAGATCATTGTGGATACTTACGGCGGATACGCCCGTCACGGCGGCGGCGCTTTTTCCGGTAAAGACTGTACAAAGGTGGACCGCTCCGCAGCATATGCAGCCCGTTATGTGGCAAAGAATATGGTGGCAGCAGGTCTTGCAAGAAAATGTGAGATTCAGCTTTCCTATGCCATCGGCGTTGCGCATCCCACATCCATCCAGGTGGAAACATTCGGCACAGGTAAACTTTCAGACCAGAAGCTGACGGAGATCGTACGTGAAAACTTTGACTTAAGGCCCGCCGGAATCATTAAAATGCTGGATCTGAGACGTCCGATCTACAAACAGACCGCAGCTTACGGACATTTCGGAAGAAATGATCTGGATCTGCCCTGGGAGAGACTGGACAAGGCTGAAGACTTAAAGAAATATTTATAAGAAATTAAAAGGTTCCGCATTCTCTGCTTGAAGGAATGCGGAACCTTTTCTGCTATTGCTGCTGTTCACGGAAATTGAACAGGTCTCTGGGCTGTATGTCCAGTGCATCTGCAATATCAAACAGACTTTCCAGGGAAAGGGATGTTTTGATCCTGGGCGCTTCGATATTACTGATGTGTGTACGGCTCAGACCAACGGCATTTGCAAGCTGTAATTGTGTGAGCCCTTTCAGTTTTCGGTAATACGATATAGTCAGTCCCAGTTCCCGAAACTGGCGTTCTCTTTTCTCGTCCATTTCTGCCGTGTCTCCTTTTTTCTTTTAGTATATCCAAAAGGAAACTTGATAAAAACTAACTGGGAATTGACATTTATATCGTAAAAATTGTCATGTGCATCTATTTTACCAATTTTAGCAGATATCTGGTGTGCAGACAACGGCATCTGCCCGGGTACACATCTGTTCCAGTGTAAAGACTTTCACAGTGTCCCCGAAGATGGTTTCCATGCCGGAGACAAAGTCGGATTTGGCAAACAGGCAGTACCAGATTGTACTGTGCGGGAACAGGCCGGCATGTTTTTGAAGACCCTGCAGGCCCTCCAGATCGATCCACTGGTCTGTCCAGAAACAGTCTCCCAGAAGCATGTTGCTGTCATCCGCGGCAGCGATGGGGACGTACTCGGTGCGTTTTCTGGTGGGATGCTGTCCCCACCAGCTTCCCGCGTGGTCATAGGGGAAAGGAGCCTCTCCCAGAGAGGCGAGAAGATCCAGATACTGCCTGCAGATATCCTCAAAGGTCTCTTTGGAGTAGCTGTCCAGGGCAGGGAGTATTTCCTTTTCAAATACATCTCTTCCGCACCCGAGTTCAATGGCGCTGCGGTGAGGCGCGGCAAAGGTATACCAGAAGCGGAATACGCCGTCAGCAATCCGGTAGAGCGTCCTGCGGCTTCCCGCGTCTTCCGTGACGGGAATGATCTTATCCACCAGACCAAGCAGGTCCAGGGTATTCATAAGGCTCCCCGCGGCGCTTGGGGTCAGTTCTGTCCGCTCGCAGATCTCGTGGAGCTTGCGCCTTTTTGCGCCGAGACACAGAAGGGCAGAGTGGGCCAGTTCCGGCTCGGACAGATGTACTTTTAAAAACTTGGTGGGACGTCGGTAAAAGGCACCTTCCTCCGTGAAAAATAACTGATACAGATTCTCCTGAAACGGCCTGCCATTGACAAAGTAGGCCAGATAGCCGGGCACGCCTCCCGTAATGCCGAATATACAGATTTGCTGTTCTATGGGCAGATGGCGGAATAGCTGCCGCGTCTCGAAGAAAGTAAAGGGCTTTAAGAGCAGTGGATTGGCAGCCTGGGTACTTTCTTTTTCGTACAGGGAAGCTGGTTTACATAAAATCACAAAAAGTTTGGAAGTTTTCCACTCTTTTGTCATATAAGACTGGATCAATGTGGATAGTCTGCGGTTTTTATTGATGAGATGTGGAAAATCGTCAATAATAAAGAGCAGAGGTTCCTCTTTGGCGGATCTTCCTATGGTGCGGAACAGTTCCGCGAATCTTTTGGCAGCTTTCAGTTTTTCCAGAGCACCAAGCACACGGATAGCCTCTTCCTTCAGGGCCAGGAAGTTTTCACGGTCCGTAGTCTCCAGGGGTTTGAAATACAGGGTGCGTTTTCCAGCTGAAAATTGTCTGAGAAGAGTGGTCTTTCCCATACCGGCGTCACAGTAGAGGGAGGCGGACTGAAAGCAGTTCTGCCCGTACAGTTCATTTAATTTTGCGAGATGGTTATCTTTATCTAAAAACATAGTTTCTCCTCGGTGGGTCCTGCGGTCTGGCCGCTTTTCCTGTTGATTATATTTTAGAAGGTGTTTCAGGTAAAGTCAAAGGATTTTGCAGGGTTTTTTATAGAAAGTTTAGATTTGATTCACTTTTGTTTAGAAGAAAATGCAGCAAATTATGCTATAATATTTACCAGAAGACATTATGCCCGTTTTAGAGCGTGTTTGAAAATTGCTTTCGGCAAGCTGTGCGCCACAGTTTGTCGGAATGAATTTTCAAACAGGCTCTAGGGCAGAGGACAGAAAGGTGCCGGAACATGAAATTAAAGACAAGGATTATCGTTTCTTTTTTCATCATCATACTGGAGCCTCTGCTGTTTACCGGTGTGGCGTTCTGGGGTTTCAGCCAGTATCAGCTCAAGGCCATAGAAAAGCAGTATGGAATTGAGAATGCCACATATGAAAGCCTGACCAACACGGCAGAGGTGATCAACAGCATGACGAGCGGCGCTATCGGCCGGTTGTCGGAGGCAGCCAAGGAATCTCCCAAAGATTTGGAAAATATCGAATATCTGGATTCCATTAACAAGGAATTGGAGCAGGTACACTCCTATCTTATTGTGCGGGAAGATGATAAAATAAGATATATAGGATGTGATCCCTACCCGTCGGAGCTTATCAGCAGGCTGCCGGATTACAAGGATGACAGCGGTGACAGCAGCGATGGTTTTTATCTGGGAGGCAAGATAAAGGCGCTGGTTAAGCAAATTGACTTTGAGACCAGCGAGCACGGAAAAGGCAGTCTTTTTGTGGTTTCCAGTGTGTTTAAAACGCTGCCGCAGATAGAGGAGCTGATTCGGAATATGCTGGCAGCCGTGGTGATCATCCTCACGGTTACGGCTTTGGGGCTTACCTGGTGGATTTACAGGGGCGTTATCTCACCCCTTGATAAGCTGCGGACAGCGACCCAGAAGATCAAGGAAGGGAACCTGGACTTTTCTATTGCCAGCGAGGGTGTGAATGAGATATCCGATCTGTGCCAGGATTTTGAGGCCATGAGGCAGAGACTGAAGGAGAACGCTGAGGAGAAGCTGGAGTTTGACAAGGATAATAAGGAACTGATCAGTAATATTTCCCATGATTTGAAGACACCGATCACTGCCATCAAGGGATATGTGGAAGGAATCATGGATGGCGTGGCAAATACACCGGAAAAGATGGACAGATATATCCATACAATCTATAATAAAGCTAATGACATGGACAGACTGATCAATGAGCTGACGTTCTACTCCAAAATGGATACCAACAGGATACCCTACACCTTCAATAAGATTTCTGTGACGGAATTTTTTGATGATTGTGCAGAGGAGCTGGATTCTGAGTTGGAATCCAAGTCCGTACAGTTCCAGTATTCCAATTATGTGGGACCTGAGGTGCTTGTCATTGCCGATGCGGAGCAGATTAAAAGGGTTATAAACAATATTGTGAGCAACTCCCTCAAATACATGGGCAGCAGCAGAGAGCGGAGGATCAACCTGCGGGTGAAGGACGTAGGGGATTTTGTCCAGGTGGAAATTGAGGACAACGGAAAAGGAATCGCAGCGAAAGACCTGCCCAATATTTTTGACAGGTTTTACCGTACGGATGCTTCCAGAAATTCTTCCAAGGGAGGAAGCGGCATTGGCCTCTCAATAGTCAAGAAGATCATGGAGGATCACGGAGGCAAGGTCTGGGCAACGAGCAAGGAGAATATCGGAACGGTTATGTACTTCGTTCTTAGAAAATACCAGGAGGTACCGATGAATGAGTAAGATATTAATTATTGAAGACGAGGAGGCAATTGCCGACCTTGAGAAGGATTACCTGGAGCTGAGCGGCTTTGAGGTGGAGATTGAGCACCGCGGTGACGTGGGGCTTAAGAAGGCGCTGGAGGGAAATTATGATCTGTTCATTCTGGACCTGATGCTTCCGGAAGTGGACGGATTTGAGATTTGCCGTGAGATCAGGAATGTAAAGAACAATCCGGTGATCATGGTCTCTGCCAAAAAGGACGATATTGATAAGATCCGCGGTCTGGGTCTGGGAGCGGATGACTATATGACAAAACCGTTCAGTCCCAGTGAGCTGGTTGCCAGAGTGAAAGCACATCTGGCCAGATATGAGAGACTGATCGGTACAGGCGTGCAGGAGAATGACATTATTGAGATCCGCGGCCTGAAGATTGACAAGACGGCAAGGCGTGTGTGGATCAACGGTGAGGAGAAGAATTTTACAACCAAGGAGTTTGATCTGCTTACCTTCCTGGCACAGAATCCCAACCGGGTATTTACAAAGGATGAGCTGTTCAAGGAAATCTGGGCTATGGAGTCCATCGGTGATATTGCCACAGTGACAGTGCATATTAAGAAGATTCGTGAAAAGATTGAATTTAATACGGCGAAACCGCAGTATATTGAGACCATATGGGGTGTTGGATACCGGTTTAAGGTGTGAGAGGATTTGAGGATAGCAGTTGTGAGTTTTATGCACTGCTATCCTTTTTTACTGCCTGTTGAAAGGAACCTTTCTCTGTGATATACTGAATACACTTATGATTTATCAGTTCATAAGTTCTGCTTTTCGGCCGAGAGGCTGTCAAATGGGGAGTTCCCCCGAATTTACCAAATCAAAATAAAATAAGGGCCGTTTTTCAGGGGAAGGTCTTGAATAATCCATAGGTTTTTTCTATACTATAAAATATAGAAGCAAGTCTTCCTTTGGCCATATGGCCTGTAAAAGGAGGGCATTTATGACAGCAAAAGAGAACCAGAAGTACAAGAACAGTGTATTTGTGGATTTGTTTTTCGAGGATGAATCTGCGGAGAAAAATGAGATTTCACTTTACAATGCACTGCATGAGGACCCCCTTCCGGAGGGGACGAAAGTCCGGAAGATCAGAGTGGATGATGTGCTTTATATGAATTTCTGCAATGACGTATCCTTTGGTATTGAGGATAAGGTAATGGTGTTTGGCGAACACCAGTCAACGATCAATGAGAACATGCCGCTGCGGGAACTGTTGTATATAGGCAGGGCCTTAGAACAGATCGTTCCGGTGCGTGACCGGTACAGAAAAAAGACGGTAAAGATTCCGACCCCTGAGTTTTATACCTTTTATAATGGGAAGGACCCCTGGGCAAAGGAGAAGATGCTGTACCTCTCAGATGCATATGCGCAGAAGGAGGATACCCATTCCCCCATGCTGGAACTCTGTGTGAAGGTCATCAATATCAATCCGGAGCAGGGCCATGAGATCCTTGACAGGTGCAGCATACTGAGGGAGTACAGCGAATTTGTAGAGATTCTAAGAAAACACCAGCAGACAGGCAGCTCTGATGCATACAAAAATGCCGTAGAGGAATGTATGAAGGCAGGAATACTGACCGAATATCTGAAAAAGAAGGGCAGTGAGGTGGTAAATATGCTGATAGCAGAGTACGATTATGATTTGGATGTGGAAGTACAGCGTGAAGAAGCCTATGCGGCTGGGAGACAGGAAGGGCAGCAGGAAGGACAGCAGGAGAAGCTGAAGGAATTAGTAAAGAGAAAGCTGGAAAAAGGAAAATCCATAGATGTAATTGCGGAAGAACTGGAGGAAACCACGGAAGAAATCGCCAGGATCATCAAGAGTATACAGGAGGCATGAGATATGGCCCCCGAGACATTTCTATAAAAGAAACCATTTCTTCCCCTGCGTGATCACTGCAGGGGAAACACCTTTCATGTGATCAGTTCTGATATTATAAATCAATAAATTTCCTAAAAATCATAAAAATCCCCTATATTTCTAATCCTCATAATGATTTATTTTCCGTTTTAACGGCCCCTCTTTTTTTATATACGAATTTTCTCCGGAAAATCATAATTCTCTCCATTGAGACACCCCCCTTCGGACAATATAATAGAACCATCAACAAGAGATACGAATCCGGAGCGTATAAAATAAGAGAGGAGGAATGAAAGTGGGAAAATTTAGGGCTGGAAAGATAAAACCAAAGTACAGGCTTTTTTTCATGGCCCTGCCCTTCATAATCTTTGTATTTGCATTTGCTTATGTACCTATATTTGGCTGGATGTATGGCTTCTTTGATTATAAGCCGGGACTGGCGCTTAGTGATATGGAGTTTGTGGGACTTAAGAACTTTATGAAAATCTTTACTGATTGGAGAGATCTGTCGAGAGTCCTGCGCAATACGCTGGTTATGAGCGGTCTGGGACTGCTTGCGGCACCGATACCCATGTTTTTTGCAATATTTTTAAATGAGATACGGAGGCCGTTTTTTAAAAAATTTGTACAGACGACAACCACACTGCCTTACTTCATCAGCTGGATCATAGTATTTGCGCTGAGCTTTGCCGTGTTCTCCAATGAGGGTCTGATTGCCAATATCCTGAAGATGATGGGGTCAACAAAGGCTTTCACTAATATTCTGGGAGAAAACGACGCGGTATGGTGTATGCAGTGGGTACTGGGAATCTGGAAATCCGTTGGATGGAATGGAATCATCTACATAGCAGCCATCGCCGGTATCGACGCGGAACTCTATGAGGCTGCCAGAGTGGACGGTGCAAGCAGGTTCCAGCTTATCAGGAATATTACGATTCCAAGTCTGTATCCTACATTTTTTGTACTGCTGCTGCTGAGTATCAGTAATCTGCTGAATAACGGATTTGACCAGTATTTTGTATTCTTCAACCCACTGGTTGCGGACAGGATCGAGGTTCTCGATTATTATGTGTATAAAGTAGGTATCCTGATCAATGATTATTCTTATTCAACCGTACTGGGTATGCTGAAGACACTGTTCAGTGTGGCTATGTTGTTTGGGGCAAATCAGCTTTCAAAAAAAGTCAGGGGCGAGTCGATCGTATAGGAGGAAGAAATGAAACAGAAATTTACAGTATTTGACGCAATCAACTACCTGTTGTTTATCCTGATCACGATTGTCTGTATCTACCCGTTCTACTATGTGGTCATATATTCCATAAGCAATCCGGAACTGGCATCAAAGGTAGTTCTGCTGCCGAAGGGATTTTCCCTCCAGACGTATAAGACGCTTTTTTCTCTGAATAATATTGTGGGAGCTTTTGGAATCTCTGTGGCGAGAACGTTTTTAGGGACTGCGCTTACCGTGGTGTGTACATCATTTCTGGCGTACCTGGTGACAAAGCAGGAGATGTTTGCAAGAAAATTTGTTTACCGCTTTTTTGTTATCACAATGTATATCAATGCCGGACTGATTCCCTGGTATCTGACCATGAGAGCATACGGGCTGAAGGATAACTTCCTGCTTTACATTCTGCCCACAGCAGTTTCTGCATATTATATGATTCTGATAAAAACGTATATGGAGTCTCTGCCGATTTCCATGGAGGAATCAGCAAGGATTGACGGGGCCGGTTATTTCAGGATATTCCGCTCCATTATCTTTCCGCTGTGCAAGCCAATCGTGGCAACCATTGCCATCTATGCTGCGGTAGCGCAGTGGAATAACTGGACAGACAATTACTTTCTGGTAAATGATGAAAATTTACAGACAATGCAGATGATACTTTACAACTATATCAACCAGGCCCAGAATGTGGCAAATGTATCTTCACAGACTATGGCCGACACTGCAAACGCTGTAAAGATAACGCCGATGGCGATTAAAATGTGTATTACGGTGATCGCAACCGTACCAATTATGTGTGTATATCCATTTCTGCAGAAACACTTTGTAAAGGGAATCATGATGGGGGCAGTGAAGGGATGAGTACAGCAGGAAAAATACAGGTTTAAGGAGAATGAGTATGAAAAAAAGAATGAAGAGACTTACCGCATTATTTTTGAGCACAGCCATGGCAGTGTCCATGCTTGCAGGATGCGGCAGCAAAGACGAAGCGAAGAAAGACGCAGGGGAAAAAACAGAGAAACAGGAGGAGGGAAAGGACAGCAGCAGCGGCGGTGAGGTGGAGATCACCTTCTGGGATAAAGATGCTCTGGAGACAGGACCTCAGAATACCACCATCGCAGACGCTATAGCTGAGAAGACAGGGGTGCGCCTGAATGTCATCAACGGTGACGCCCAGAAGTTCAAAGTGCTTCTGGCCGGCGGTGACCTTCCGGGCATAGTGAACAGCAATTACGGGGATCTGGGTGTGGATGCCCAGGCACTCTTACAGAGCGGACAGCTCCTTGCTCTGGATGATCTGATCGAGGAACATGCACCGAACATCAAAGAGAAATTCGCGGATGCCATTGAATACTCCAAAGAATTTCTGAGCAATGACGGGAAACTGTATTATCTTCCTGTCCAGATCAACAAGGCCACGGACACAAAAGTGGTGGACCGCTCAGGTGCCAATCTTGCCCTCTATACAAGATATGATCTGTACAAAGAGATCGGTTCCCCGGAGATTAAGAGCACAGATGACTATCTGGAAGCTTTAAAGGCTATGCAGGATGCAGAACCGGAGACAGAAAACGGCAATAAGACCTATGCCATCTCAGGATGGAGTGACTGGGGCCTCTGGATGTGGACCATTCCTTATCAGGCTATGTCAGGCGTTACAAACTGGTCCTACGGCATGTGCTATGACATGGTAAATAAAGAGCCGCTGGCAACCTACTATTCCGAGCCGTTCTGGAACTGCATGGAATTCTACAACAAAGCATACAACATGGGAATCCTGGACCCGGAAATCTTCACACAGAAATACGATAACTATATGGACAAGCTGAAAAACGGACAGACCTTTGTGACCTATGCAAACTGGCTGTACAATACGGCAAATGACGCTTACGCGGCAGCCGGAACCCCGGAAAAGGGCTTTGAGATCGTGCCCACCGGCCTGGATTATATGTACGGTGCCTATGAGGGCGACAAACCTTTCGGATGGGCACAGGATTATCCGCTGGCACTGACAAAGAACTGTGAAGACCCGGTAAAAGCCATTGAGATGATTGATTATCTGTTCAGCGAAGAAGGCGCAAGGCTTTTAAACAGCGGTGTTGAGGGGGTTCACTGGGAAGTAGTGGATGGTGTTCCGCAGATGACAAAAGAGTACCGCGACGGCGTGGCTGCAAATGCCACTTATGCACAGAGTGAAGGCTTTGCCTATACAAAACTTTCTGGCCTCAGCTCCAGCCAGATCTTATCTGACGGATATCCGGCCAGTCTGTTAAAAGCTGCCGAGGAAGTTAAAAAATCCACCACCAAGATTGACGAGATCTTCATTGCAGACAGCGGTGTTGCTGATGCCAAGTATCCGGGACAGGTGATCGAATCCAAGATTGCATCCGGTGAATATAAGCTGAGTACAGAAGTGGACCTGACACCAAACCTGATCAAGGAACCTTCTGATGAGACAAAGAATCTGTCCGCCCAGGTGGATGAGTATGTGAAGGTTGGAGTGGCTGATGTGATCATGTCAGACCCCAAAGACTTTGACGCCAAGAAAGATGCGTTTATCCAGTCTGTGGAGGATAAAGGATATGCGGATGTGGTGAAAGAGATGGAAGGTATCTGGTCCGAAGCACAGAAGACAGCAAAAGAATTTGCAGATAAATAAAGGACGCTTCCGAAGATAAACACGTACTCGTACGGAGAAGGCGCTGCCCGGGAGTGTGCTTTGACACACTCCGGTACGGGCGGCGCCTTTTTATACCCTTTCGGTAACATTTACAAGAGTCAGTGTGATAGAAGTCCCGCGTCCCGGAGCAGATGCAACGGTAAGCCCGCAGGCATTGCCGTACTGGAGTTTGATGCGGCGGTTGGTGTTCAGGATACCGATACCGATACCCTGGGGCAGGGAGGCCCGGTCCAGGGGTTTGGTGCAGTCCTCATTGGAGGCCAGAAGTTCCTGAAGAACCTGTAGTCTGTCCGGATCGATGCCGAGGCCGTTGTCGGTGAGGACAAGGAAGATTGTGTTGTCCTCCCTGTGCCCGGTAAGGGTGATGGTGTTCTTTACCTCCGGGGATGGATTCTGATGGGATATGGCGTTCTCCAGCAGTGGCTGCAGGATGAATTTCGGCATCAGGCAGGGCAGGATGGAGGGATCGATTTCCGACGTAAAATCAATAGGTGTTCCTGTCCGGTAATTCATGATGCGCAGGTAGTTTTTCAGATAGTTCAGTTCATCGCTGAGGGGCCAGGTGGTCTTGGTGTTTCGGAACAGAGGCTGCAGCAGATTGCCCAGAGCGGTCACACAGTCAGCCACATTTGTGGCCTTGCTGACGATAGCCATCCATTTGATCGTGTTCAGGGTATTGTAGAGAAAATGAGGGCTGAGCTGGTTCTGCAGGTTCTGTACTGCCAGTTCGTGGCGTTCCTCCTGTATGATCTCATTTTCATCTATCAGATGCTGGATGTTCCGGGACATCTGGTTGAACTGGTCTGTCAGGAATTTAAAGTCCGAGGATTTGGCAGCCTCCATTCTGACCCCGATCTGCCCGCTTCCCATGGTCTTCATGGCAGCAATCAGGCTGTTGAGCGGTTTGGTGATGGCGTATATCCAGAACATGCTGATGATCAGAGCCAGGACCAGGAACACGGCCAGCAGAGTGATGATCATGACCTTTAACTGATGGATATTCTCGAACAGGATCTCAAAGGGCATCTCATAGACAATGGAAAGCCCGTAATGCTCATAGGGATAATAGATGATCTGATTGTTCTTGTTCAGAAGATCATTGTCCCCCAGAGACAGGGTAAGATGCACGGTATTGTCCGTATCCAGCGGACTGGTCACGGCTTTTGTGCCGATCAGTTCCTTGTTCTCAGCGGAGATGACAAGGTCGTGGGCATCCAGCAGCAGGCTTTCTCCTGATACGTTTTTCTTGTCATCGTGATACAGGGAACGGAGGTAGGACTCGCGGATATTGATGACTACATAGCCGGAGGTCTGTCCCGCAGTCTGAAGCCTTCTGCCCAGAGTGATGTAGCGGGTGTCCATCTTAGAGGAATACGTTCCTCCGAAGAAATCGCTGTATCGCAGGCCGCCGCATACAATCGGTCCGCCTTTCTCCTCCAGGTCCTTTTTCAGTTGGGTCTCATAGAAAGAGCCGGTCAGGCTGCTGTCAAAATTAAAGTAATTTTTATTATCGCTGGAACCGATGATTAGGCCGTTGTCACCGTAATAGACAATAGAGTGTATGTAATCGTAGCTTGTCATCATCTCGGAAAAGTAGTCGTACACATCGTTGATGAACTGGACATCGTCCGGGGAGCTGATCTGGTCCAGCTTCATTTCCTCTGAGAAGTAGGAGGATACCAGGATATTCCTGCTCACAGTATTGACCGTATTCAGCACAGTGGTCAGATTGACCTCAAGCTGGGACAGAGAACTGAGCGTGGCTTTTTCTGACTGCTGCAGAAGCGTGGTGGATGTATAGCGGTAAAAAAACAGGGCAAACAGCAGAAGGATAAAAACACTGGTGAGCATAAAGGACAGGATCAGTTTTGATTTCAGCTTCAGGCTGATGGCTTTGTCTTTCAGCAGTCGGAACATGGACAGGTACTCCTTTACTCATTGGATGTGGTGAAAACACAGGACTTTTTGTATTCATTGGGTGTCTTGCCGGTGAACTTCTTGAAGGTCTTTCCATAATATCCCTCATCGGAAAAGCCGCATGCGTAGGCGATCTCATAGGATTTCATGGAAGTATTCTGCAGAAGCTTCATGGATTTTTCTATGCGGTAACGGTTCAGATACTCTAAAAAGGAAGTCCCCAGTTCTTTTTTGAAGATGCTGCTGAAGTAATTGGGGCTCAGTCCCACAAGGCCGGAGACTTCGTTCAGGGTAATCTGGCGGTGGTAATTATTCTGCAGGAACTGCAGTGCCTGGAGAATCTCCCGGCTGCAGGACATACGTTCCCGGGACAGCTTTTCCAGCTTCTGCGCGTGTGCCACAAACTGTTCCAGCATCTCGTAATAATTCTTGCAGGCAGAGAGCGCCTGCAGAAAATCGCGCACCCACAGATAGGAGTCGCCGTCACCGGGACCCTGGTTGTGCAGGTAGACGATATAGCTGTCGTAGAAGATGTTCAGCACGGCTTTGGATGAGAATTCTTTCTTTAACTGCTCCTCCAGGGGCTGTAAAAGGAAACCGGAGGTGAACCCCGGGTCCATAAAGGCGTTCAGTGTATGTCTGGTCCGTGTCAGCAGTGTCTGGCACAGGGAAGTCTTCCAGGAACTGTCATAGTGGTTCACTGAGCCGGGAAAGAGAAAGAACTCCTGTTCATCCAGCAGAAGGCACTGCTGATACAGTACCCGCAGCCGGGAAAGGTCCTGTGTCATCTCGCTGATACAAAAATGCGGCGTCACATTAAAATAGTTTTTCAAAACCGTCATGATCTCACTCAGCACCCCTGAGATCAGATGGAAGGAACGCTTCTCTTTCTCGTTGTGGAAGAGAAGCAGATAGCGGGAGCCTGAGACATGGACCACAAGTCCGGAACCGCTTTTTGCCAGGATCTCGTTGATGATATTCAAAAGAGAGAACTGTATAAGCTGTCCGTGGCTGTCCTGGTATAAGTCCTGGAGCTGTTCGTACTGGTCAACCACCATCAGTGCGGTTACCAGATCATGGGGATGGATGGTGACAGAATATTCCCTCAGGGTGGACAGGCACTCGGACAGGGAAGGGACATTGTATGTAAGATGGCTCAGCAGACTGTGTTCCAGGACATCATAGAGATTGACGGGAGCCACGGAACTGCCTTTGGTTTTTGTGACTTTATCAAGAGTCTGACAGGCGTTTTCCAGAACCTCCTCCATCTCCTCTGTGGTCATGGTGAGTTTCAGGATATAGCCGCTGACACCAAGCCGGATCGCCTCCCTTGCCAGGGAAAAGTCGTCCAGACAGGACAGAATGATGATCTCCGTGGGGCTCCCGGTGTCACGGATTTTGCGGATAAGTTCAATGCCGTCCATAAAGGGCATTTTAATGTCAGTGAGCACCAGATCGGGCTGATGCTTCCGGTAAAGCTCCCAGGCAGTCTGCCCGTCGGCTGCCTCATCCACTACATACATATTGAATTTTTCCCAGTCGATGGATGCGCGTATGCCGGTCCGCACCAGCATCTCATCCTCAGCGATCAGTACCTTATACATGTGTAAATTCCCCCGTATTTCTTTTCTCAGAAATGATATGGCAGCCATGCGGGGATAGACCTGCATGGCTGCGTGATATCTTTAGTATATCAAGAATCGGGAAAATAACAAGCGTTAAAACAAAGGAAATAAATAGGAAGACAGGAGTAAATACAATGAAAAACGGAAAAGTCAGTTTAGGTTTGATAGGCGCAGGCAGGGCAGGAATGATCCATGCCAGAAATTTCAGGGCCGCTGTGCCGAATGCAGCGCTGACCGCAGTGGCGGACCCCTGCAGGGAAAATGTGCAGGCAGCGCTTCAGGAACTGGAGATAGAGAAAGGATATGAGGACTACAGGGAACTGCTGAAGGACGAGGAGATTGACGCGGTGATCATCGTCACGCCCACCAAGTACCACTGTGAGATCGCCGTGGAGGCAGCCAGGGCGGGAAAACATATCCTCTGTGAGAAGCCCATGGCGATCACGGTGGAGGAGTGTGAGATCATGGAGGAGGCCGCTGCCAGATACCATGTGAAGCTCCAGGTGGCCTTTATGAGGCGGTTCGACAGTGCCTTTATGGAGGCCAGAAGCGTTGTGGACGCAGGGGATATCGGCGATGTTGTCATGGTCCGGTCCAATACCAGAGGTCCCAGCATACCGAAGCCCTGGATGTATGACATCAGCAAGAGTAACGGCCCTCTGGCGGAGGTGAACAGCCATGATATTGACACCCTGCGCTGGTTTACGGGAAGTGAGTTCAAGACGGTCTATGCCATGGGCGGCAATTACCGCTGCCCGGACGCGAGAGAGGAATTCCCGGATTTCTATGACAATGTCATCCTGTCCGCAGGGTTTGAAAACGGTATGCAGGGTATGATAGACGGAGCACAGGGCGTTCTGTACGGCTATGATGCCAGGGTGGAGATCCTGGGGACCAGGGGATGCATTTTCCTGGGAAAGACACAGGAAAGGCCCATTACGGTGTGCCGCAGTGATATGCACAGATACGAATCTTTTACCAACAGCTGGAAGTTTCTGTTCAAGGATGCCTATCTGGAGGAGGATATGGATTTTGTGGACTGTATCCTCACAGACAGGGAGCCTAAGGTGACAGGGCATGACGGCAAGATGGCAGTGAAGGTAGTGAACGCGGGAAATCTTTCGATCACCTCCGGCAAGATCATCACATTATAACAGGGAGGATGCAGGTATGAACAAGATAGGAATTTATTTTGCCTTCTGGGAGAAGGAATGGGAGGCAGATTACTGCAGATATATTGAGAAGGCCAAAAAGCTGGGCTTTGATGTGCTGGAGCTGGCAGCGGGATGCCTGCCGGACATGACAGCAGCGCAGAGAAGGGAGATTGCATCCAGGGCAGAGGATGCGGGGATCGACCTCACCTACTGTATCGGCCTTCCCCCTCAGTATGACCTGGCCTGTGAGGACGCATCTGTCAGAGCATCGGGAATCCGGTATGTGGGAGAACTGTTAAAATGTATCCGCCAGATGGGCGGTGATACGCTGGGCGGTATCATTTACTCCTGCTGGCCGGGCGGTACGGTCACATATGACTATAAGCAGAAGGCCAGAGAGAGAAGCCTGGACTCCCTGCGGGAACTGTCCCATATGGCAGAGGAATATGATATCAATTACTGCCTGGAAATCGTGAACCGTTATGAGCAGTATCTGCTCAATACAGCCGCCGAGGGCGTGGACTTTGTCCGTGAGCTGGACAGTCCAAAGATAAAGCTGCTCCTTGACTGCTTCCATATGAACATTGAGGAGGATTCCTTCTCCGAGGCGATAAAGACGGCAGGAGAGCTTCTGGGACATTTCCATATAGGGGAATGCAATCGCAAGGTTCCCGGCAGGGGACATATGGACTGGGACGATTTGATCCGGGGGTTAAGAGACATAGATTACCGGGGGAAAATCGTCATGGAACCCTTTGTGCGCCCGGGCGGACAGGTGGGAAAGGATATCAAAATATACCGTGACCAGAGCGGAAATGCTTCCGAGGTACAGATGGATGAGATGGCAGAAGAGGCATTGACATTTATCAGAGAAAAATTAAGATCAGGAGGAGATCAGGATGGAAAAAATTAAAGTAGGTCTTTTGACCATGTCAGACGGCAGGGAATATCTGCATGAGGAATACGCGCAGTTAAATATGGATTACCAGAGAGAGATCAAGGAGGCTCTGGAATCCACAGGCCTTTTCGAGGTGACAGCAGGGGATGTGCCTGTGCACAGCAATGAGGAGGCAAAAAGAGAGGCCAAGAAGCTGCAGAGGGCAGGTGTGGAGGCGACGATCTTCAATTATACGATCTGGTGTTATCCGCAGTTTACCGCAGTGGCTCTGAATTTTGCCCCGGGCCCTTATCTGCTGTTCTGCAACCTCCATCCCTCTGAGTGCGGTATGGTGGGAATGATGGCGGCAGCGGGAACCCTGGAACAGTTAAATGTAAAATTCCAGAAGCTGTGGGGTTCTATTAATGAGCCGGAGGTTCTGGGAAAAATGGTGGATTTCCTGAAGGCAGCGGCTGCTGTCAAGAGACTGAAGGGAATGACGTTCGGCAACTTCGGCGGACGTCCCCTGGGCATGTACACAGCCGTGGCGAATCTGGAGCAGTGGCAGAAAGAATTCGGGATCGATGTGGAGAATGTGGAGCAGGATGACATCATCCGGGCAGGAGAGACCGTGGCGGAGGAAAAGGTGGAGCATGCCTTTGCGTGGCTGGAAGCCAATGTGGGAAGCATTGCGTATGACGGCATCGGCCTGACGCCTGAGAAGCTGAAGCTGCAGATCCGCTCCTACTACGGACTGCGGAAGATCATTGCGGACAGAGGCCTGGATTTTGTGGGCATCAAAGCGCACGGGGACCTGACAGACCGCTATATCACCATGGATATCGCGGAGGCATTCTTAAATGACCCGTATGATTTTGACGGGCCCAAGGAACCCATCGTGGCTGCCACGGAGTCGGATATGGACGGCGCTCTGACTATGCAGTTATTCAAGCTGCTCACAGGGAAACCGGTTCTTTTCGCGGATGTGCGCCACTATGACAAGGAGAATGACGTGTGGTTCTTCTCCAACTCAGGCACCCATGCCACATACTTTGCAGGTGCATCCATGGACCCGGCGGAGAACTTAAAGCACGTGACCTTCTGCCCGGAGACGCATTATTATCCCGCAGGCGGCGCCAGCGTACATCATTTTGCCCGTGCAGGCAGGGTGACTCTTGCAAGGCTTGCCAGGAAGAACGGAAAATACGTGATGACTATTGTACCTGCCGAGATCGTGGAATTTGACAAGGAAAAGATGACTGCCATGGGAAACACCACCACCCCGGCCTGGCCGGTAGCCTTCACAAGGCTTCAGGTGACCGCGGATGAATTCCTGGAGAAGTTCCCCTGTAACCATATCCACGGTGTGTACGGGGACTGTACGGAGGCTCTGAAGCTGACAGCCAGGCTGCTTAACATGGATGTACAGATATTACAATAGGAGGTGGCGCCGTGTATTTAGAGCACAGACCTGAGAAGATGCGGGAGGAGGATTTCAGGAATCCTCCGGCCCGGTTCAGGGGGACGCCGTTCTGGGCGTGGAATTGTACCCTGAAAAAGGAAAATCTGAGGAAACAGATTGGATATTTTAAAGAAATGGGAATGGGCGGTTTTCATATGCACTGCCGTACAGGTATGAATACGGAATATCTGGGTGACGAGTTCATGGACATGGTGTCAGACTGCAATGAGACGGCAAAGCAGAAGGACATGCTCTGCTGGCTCTATGATGAGGACAGGTACGCATCGGGATTCGGCGGCGGCTATGTGACAAAGGATATCCAGTACAGAGAGCGGTATCTTCTGTTTACGCCATGCAGGCAGGACGGATACGAGAAGGACAGGGAGACATTCCAGAGAAAGTGCCGTCAGGGGGAGGAACCTAAAGGATACTTTGTCATGGCATACAGGGTGCGGCTCACCATGGGATATCTGGAGGGATATGTGGCAGAGCAGGAGGAGAGTATCCGGTGCGGGGACGGGGAAACTATATGGTACGCCTACCTGACAGTTGATGAGAAATCTTCCTGGTGGAACAACCAGACCTATGTCAATACCCTGGATAAGCCTGCTCTTGACCGTTTTATCCACATCACCCATGAGCGGTATTATGAGAAAGTAGGGGCTGACTTTGGAAAGAGCATCCCTGCCATATTTACAGACGAGCCGCAGTTTGCGGAGATGGAAAACCTGAATTTTGCGGAGGAGAAAAAGCCTGTCCGCCTGCCCTTCACCGATGATTTTGATGAGAGCTTTCAGACTGCATACAGGGCTTCGCTCCTTGAACATCTGCCCGAGGTTATATGGGAAAAGGGAAAAGAGACGGCGGCCACCTTCCGATATCAGTATATCAACCATCTGACAGACCGTTTTGTGGAAGCGTACGCGGCAAATGTGGGAAGTTGGTGCGAAAATCACAACCTGGCGCTGACAGGACACATGAAGGGGGAGGAGACACTCCGCTCCCAGACCGTGTTCACAGGGGAGACTATGAGGTCCCTGCGGCATTTTCATCTGCCGGGCCACGATGTGCTGTCAGACCAGCGGGATTATCCCACCGCAAAAATGGCCCAGAGTGTTTCACGGCAGTTCGGGCGTTTCGGTGCTCTGAGTGAGACATACGGGGTGACAAACTGGGATTTTGATTTCCGGGGACACAAAATGTCGGGAGACTGGCAGGCAGCCCTGGGCATTGCCGTGAGAGTGCACCATGTGAGCTGGCTCTCCATGGAGGGGGAGGCCAAGAGGGATTATCCGGCATCCATAAACTATCAGTCACCCTGGTATAAGGAATACCCCCTGATCGAAAATTATTTCGGACGGGTCAATGCGGCTCTGACAAGCGGGAGGCCGCAGGTAAAAGTCGGTGTCATACATCCCGTGGAATCCTTCTGGATGACTTTCGGACCTTATGACCAGACCTACGAGAAGCAGGAAGCCTTGGAAAACCAGTACAGAGATCTGTGCGGATGGCTCACCTTCGGTCAGATGGATTTTGATTATATCAGTGAAGCGCTTCTGGCGGAAGAGACGAACGGCGCATTTGACAGCCAGGGCTTCTGTATGGGGGAAATGCGTTATCAGGTGATCCTGGTTCCGGGCTGTATCACGCTGCGGGAGAGCACGGTGGACCGCCTTCTGGCTTTTGCCGGCAGCGGAGGCAAAGTGGTGATCCTGGGGGAAGCGCCCGTCTGCATGGACGGCGTATTCTCCGAAAAGGTAAGGGAGTTTGCCGGAAAGTGTGAGGTGCTGACCTTTGAAAAAGGGGCGGTTCTCAAATGTCTGGAGCCATGGCGCGATGTGGATGTGCTTCTGGACAGCGGCGGACGAGCGGACAACCTGGTATATCAGATGAGGCAGGATGAGGACGGCAGATGGCTGTTCCTGGCACATGGATATGAGAAAGTGCGGGATACCTTCTGGAGCATGGTGGACTGTGAGGATTACCCTTATGTGGAGAACATACACCTGCGGATACAGGGGGAATATGACCTGACGGTTTATGATGCCATGACAGGAGAGACAGAAAAACTGCAGTGTACACACAGAAACGGACAGACCAGAGCGGAATGGAGACTGGGCGTGCATGACAGCCTGCTGATCCGGCTGGCTCCGGCTGCAGAGCGGCAGCAGGGCAGCGGAAACGCGGCGGAGATAAGGGAACCGTCCAGCAGGATCCGGCTGACTCAGCCTTTCGAGGTGATGAGAGAGGAGCCGAATGTGCTGCTTCTTGACAAAGCAGAATACAGGATCGACCGGGAACCATGGCAGCCGGAGGAGGATATTCTGAAACTTGACAATATCTGCCGCAGACGTTTTGGCTATCCGCCCAAAGAGGAGGCAGGAGCGCAGCCCTGGACCGTGAAGGATGAAAAGGGATTTCCCAATGTACTCTCTCTCCGGTTTGCCGTAGATTCCCTTACCGATACATGGGCAAGCCTTGCCCTTGAGAGCCGGGACAAAACAGAGATCTATGTGAACGGCAGCCTGGTGGAAGAAGAATCTTCCGGATGGTTTACCGATGAATCCATAGAGGTGGTGAAGATACCGCCGCTTCGCCGGGGAAGCAACACCATAGAGCTGAGGATGCCCTACGGGGAAAAGGCCAATGTGGAAAGCTGCTATCTGCTGGGGGATTTCGGGGTGGAAGTATTCGGAAAAGAAAAACGGATCATCCCGGCGCCCGAAAAGGTGGTATTCGGTGATCTGACCCGCCAAGGCATGCCCTTTTACGGAGGGAACCTTACATACCGATGCAAGTTTACAGCTCCCGGAGGCCATATGCGCCTGAGAGCCCAGTATTTCAGCGGACCGCTTCTGGGTGCTGCAGTCGATGGGAAACGTACGGGAAGTATTGCCTTTGCCCCCTATGAGGTGGATTTGGGTGATCTGGAGGCAGGGGAGCATCTGCTGGAGATCACAGCATTCGGAAACCGTTACCACACCTTTGGGCAGCTCCACAACTGCGACAGGAATTATTCCTGGTTCGCCTCCTGTTCCTGGAGGACGAAAAATGACCGCTGGAGCGATGAGTATATGCTGAAGGAGCTGGGAATCCTTGTGACCCCTGAACTAATATATTGAAGGAACCAAAATGCGGGAAAGGATGACATATGAAGTTACAGTATGCGGTTGGTATAGACATCGGAACACAGGGAACAAAGGCTGCCCTTTTTTCCCTGGACGGAAAGAAAATGTCGGAGGCCTTTGAGAAGTCAAATCTTATATACGGCGGACCCGGGGAGGTCTGCCAGAACGCTGAGGATATCTATGGTTCCGTTCTGCGGACCGTAAACGCGCTGATGAAAAAGAGCGGTGTCCCGCCAAAACAGGTGGCTGCCATGGGAATCGACGCGCAGATGGCGGGCATCATGGCAGTGGATGCTGACTTTGAAGCGGTTGGCCCTTATGATTCCTGGCTGGATACCCGGTGTGAACCGTATATCCATACAATGATAAACCGGGCCGGGGATGAGGTCATCCGCCGGACCGGGGGACCGGTCACTTACACACACGGTCCGAAGATATTATGGAGAAAGGCAGAAAGGCCGGCAGAGTATGAGAAGGCTGCCAAGTTCGTCCTGCCCGGGGTCTTTGTGGCCGGAAAGCTGTGCGGGCTGAAGGCGGAGCAGGCGTGGATCGATTATACCCATCTGCACTTCTCCGGATTTGCGGACAACAGGAGGAAAGTCTGGGATGAGGGTCTGCTCTCGGAGTTCGGCATAGAGAAGGATAAGATGCCCCGGATCGTAAGCCCCTGGACCGAGGTGGGCAGGCTGACCGAGCAGGCGGCAAAGGCCTGCGGTCTCACAAGCGGGACAAGGGTGGTGGCCGGATGCGGGGATTCTGCGGCTTCCGCTCTGGGTGCGGGGATCGTGGAAAAGGATATGATTTATGATGTGGCCGGGACTGCTTCCATTTTTTCCTGCAGCACGGACCGCTTTACGCCGGATCTGGAGACGAAGACCATACTGTTTTCCAGGTCAGTGATAGACGGGCTTTACACGCCCCTGGCATATATCGGAGGCGGAGGACTCTGCCTGCGGTGGTTTCTGGAACAGAACGGCAGGGATTATGAATATTGGAACAAACAGGCCGAAAGGCTGGAGGCAGGCAGCGGCGGATTGTATTTCGTACCGCATTTTTCAGGCCGTACCTGTCCAAATGATCCCGGGGTGAGAGGCGCATACTGGGGGCTTTCTTTTCATCACACCGGAGCTCATATGTACCGGAGTATTATGGAGAGTATCGCATATGAATACGCGTACTATTATTCCATTTTGAAGAGGCAGAATCCACAGATTTCACCCAAGTATATTTACGGAGCCGGGGGAGGCGCCAGAAGTGCAGTCTTCAGCCAGATAAAGGCAGACGCACTGGGGATACCTTACCGGCCCCTGCAGGAAGCGGATACGGCAGTGTACGCCAGTGCCATGCTGGCGGCTTACGGTACAGGACTGCTTGGGGATTTAAAAGCCGTCATGAAGGCGCCTCTGAGAGAAGAGGTATATCTTCCGGATAAAGAGAGATATGAGATATATCACAAAAACAAAGAAATTTATGTAAACCTACTGGAGGCCCTTGGGGCTTTCGGAGAAAAGGAAAGAGGAGAATGACATGAAAAATAATCTTACACCACAGAAACTTGCAAAAATGATTGACCAGACACTGTTAAAAGCATATGTGAGCGACGAGGATTTCCAGGCGTTTTGTAAGGAGAGCGCAGCGTATGATTTTAAGATGGTGGCGATCAATTCAGCGCCGGTAAAAAAATGCAGGGAGTTCCTTAAAGACAGCGATGTGCATGTGGGCGCAGCCATAAGTTTTCCTCTGGGCCAGACAACCATCGAAACGAAAGTATTTGAGACGGAGACAGCAATCCGGGAAGGCGCGGATGAGATCGACTATGTTGTCAATCTTGTGGAGCTGAAGAACAGGAATCTGGACTATATCCGCAGGGAGATGGAGAGCATTGTGGAAATCTGCCGGAAAGCGGGCGTGTTATCCAAAGTGATTTTTGAAAATTGTTATCTGACCCAGGAGGAGAAGGAGATCCTCTGTAAGATCGCCCTGGAGGTAAAACCCGACTTTATCAAGACATCCACCGGATTCGGTACAGGGGGAGCCACAGCGGAGGATGTGCGTCTGATGAAATCCCTGGTCGGTGATGAGATAAAAGTAAAGGCAGCCGGAGGAATCCGGGATCTGGATACTGCCCTTACCATGATCGAGGCCGGAGCGGAACGAATCGGGACCAGTGCCGGTGTGAAGATCGTGGAGGAGCTGAGAGAACGGCTTGCGGCAGAAAACTGAGAGGAGGAGAAGCGATGACTCAAAGGCTGGGAATCAGAAAATCCCTGGACGAGCTGGAGAAAGAAGCCTGGGCGCCGAAGCCGTCCATGCTGGAGACACCGGCTGTTATGACAGGGCTGGATGCGGACAGAAAAGTCGTGATAAAGGATACGGAGAACCGTGTATCCCTAAACGGCATCTGGCAGATGGTCTGGGACGGGGACGAGAGGGAGAGGCTGGATCTATCGGTGCCCTGGAAGGACAGTATTCCGGCCAATGTACCGTGCAGTGTACATACGGCCCTCTATGAAGCCGGGATCATTCCGGACCCTACGGTGGGGCTGAATGATAAAACTGCCAGGGAGTACAGTTATAAGACCTGGTGGCTGAAAAAGGAATTTTCCCGGGAAGATGGCTGCAGAGCGAATCAGTTGTACTTTGAAGGAATCTGCCATTATGCAAAAATCTGGCTGAACGGTCATTACCTGGGAGAGCACAAGGGAATGTTCGGACGTCCTGTATTTGACGCCGCTCCTTATCTGCAGAGGGAGAACACCCTGATCGTGAAGATAGAAAACTCGCCGGCCAGGCCCCAGCCCATGTCCGAATATATGGATAACGACGAGGGGTGGCATGACGGTGTTGTCATCAACTGTGTGTATGGGTGGCATTATGCCTGCATTCCCAGCAGGGGTATATGGGCACCCGTCGGGCTGGAGGAAAAGAAACCTTCCTGCTGCAGTGAGAAGCCCCTGGTATCCTGTGGGGATACAGATGAGGGGATTGTGGATATCTGCATGAAATTTCACGGAACAGGTGGAAAAGTGACCATCACCGGCGAGATAGAAGGAAAGAACCACAAGGGAAAAGGCGGCAGTTTTGTCTTTGGGACGGAGATCCACACGGATGGACAGGTCGTCCATCTGCAGACCAGAATCGAGGATCCAAGGCTCTGGTGGCCGGTCAATATGGGAGAACAGAATCTGTACACACTTCGTCTGTCGGTGGTGACAGAACAGGGGGAGACACAGTATTTTGATACCACTTTCGGTATGCGCACCATTGAGATGGGCCCGCTTCCGGGAGGACCATATGAGGACAAGCATAACTGGACATTTATAGTAAATAGACGCCCTGTTTTCATCAAGGGTACGAACTGGTGCACGCTGGATGTGCTTCTGCGGTTTGACAGGAATCTGTACCACAGGTTTTTAAGCCTTGCCAGGGACCAGAATATCCAGCTGCTCCGTGCTTGGGGCGGCGGAATGCCGGAGTCGGATCTGTTTTATGACTTGTGTGACGAATTGGGGATCATGGTCATGCAGGAGTGGCCTACCTGCTGGGACAGCCAGAAGGACCAGCCCTTTGACGAACTGGAGGAGACGGTGCTGGTACATATGCCGCGGCTGAGAAACCATCCGTCCCTGATCATGTGGTGCGGCGGAAATGAGTCGGCCAGGGCTGACGGCAGGGCCATGGATATGATGGCACGCTGTGCCTATGAGCTTGACGGCAGCAGGGGATTCCACAGGACTTCACCGTGGGGAGGCGCCCTGCACAATTATTCCACGTACTGGGATATGCAGGATATTGATGTGAGCCTTAACCTGAGGTCTCATTTTATGGGGGAATTCGGCATGGCTTCCGCGCCGAATCACAGAAGTGTGATGCGGTATCTGCCAAAAGAGGAGGCAGAACAGTGGCCGCCCAGCCGCTTTGGCTCCTTCGGGCACCACACCCCCAGATTCAACCAGCTTGAACCTGATGATATGGCACATCTGAGTAAACGGGTGCCGGAATTCTGTGCAGGGGATACCATGGAGAGCTTTATCTGGGGAACACAGATGGCCCAGGCAACGGCGGTCCGCCATACATTGGAAGCCTACCGGTGCAGGTGGCCTGAATCCACGGGAATCTGTTACTACAAGCTGACAGATGTGTACCCGGCATGCTCCTGGTCCACAATTGATTACTACGGCGTGCCGAAGCTTTCCTATTATGCAATCAAGGACAGTTATGAGCCGCTCCACGCCTGCATTTTATTTTCATCCATGCGGATGGAGGAAGATGTGAAGCTTCCTGTATACCTGCTGGATGACGCAGACCGTCTGGATGGGAGTGCATGGAGTGTACAGGTGAGGGCTTACGATGAAAACCTGCATGTGATCAGCGAGGCGTTGTACAGCGGAAGAGACAGCGCAAATGTAACCTATCTCGGGCACTTGCCTGTGGACAGAGCAGATGTGGGCAGCGGACCGGTCCTGCTGACTACAGAGGTGTATGTGGAAGGAGAAAAAGCGGACGATACCTTTTACTGGTTCAATTATCAGCAGAAACAGGGCTGTCTGCTGGCACTGCCCGGAACAACGCTCACCTGTAACGTAAAAGAGGGCCATGCCGTCATTTCCAATACCGGGGATGTTCCGGCAGTCGGAGTCACCGTGGAATGCCCTGACAGAGATACGGAATTTGTAACCGAAAGCAGTTTGTTCTGGCTGAATCCGGGGGAGGTAAAACGCATTGCCGTTTCCCATACGGACAGCCTGGTGGTCCGGGCCTGGAATGCACCGGAAGCCACGGAGAGATGAGAGGGATAGAGAATGAAAGCAATACAATTTTATGGAAAAAATGATTATGCGCTGACCGATGTGGCCAAACCGGAGATCGGGGACGGTGAGCTTCTTCTGAAAGTAAAAGCGGCAGCCATCTGCGGCAGTGACCTGCGGATGATCCAGAACGGATACCAGGGAGTGACAAAGGAGACACCACGTATCTACGGACATGAGATATCCGGGATCATTGAGCAGGCCGGGAAAGCTGTGATCGGCTATGAGCCGGGAATGACTGTGGCGATCGCTCCGAATATGGGATGCGGCACCTGTGACGCCTGTGTATCAGGCAACACCCATCTGTGCCGGGAATACCGTGCCTTTGGGATCAACATGGACGGGGGATTTGCGGAATATGTGGTGATCCCCGAGGCGGCGGTCCGCCAGGGCAATGTAGTGAAGATAGAGATCGACGGGGACATGACTTTTGAGAAGGCGGCGGTCCTGGAACCGTTATCCTGTGTATACAATGGCTTTGAGCAGGTAGGGATCAAGCCCTGTGACACAGTGCTGATCATCGGCGCCGGCCCTATCGGCATCATGCACGGTATGCTGGCAAAGATGGCCGGTGCGGCAAAGGTCATGATCACGGATCTGAATGAAAACAGGGTGGCTATATGCAGGGAGTTTGACCCGTTCTTCACCACATACGCAGGCGGAGATCTGAAGGAATTCGTCATGGAGCAGACACAGGGCCAGGGTGTTTCTGTCTGCATCACTGCGTGCCCGTCTCCCCAGGCGCAGGCACAGGCTTTGGAACTGCTGGCGGTGAACGGCAGGGTGAACTTTTTCGGCGGACTTCCCGCTGACAGGTGTGAGGTGACGATCAATACCAATCAGGTACATTATAAACAGCTTGTCCTCACAGGGAGCTGCCGTGCCAGTCTGACCCAGTACAGAAAATGCATGAAGCTGGTGCAGGCAGGTGTCCTGAATATAGATAAAATTGTTTCTGCCACATATGCTCTTGAGGAGTACGAGGAGGCTTTTGCCGCGGCAAGGGAAGGCAGGAACCTGAAAAACATATTTGTATTGTAACTATTTGGCGCGGGAAAACGCGGACCTGAATCGGGAGGACAGAGATGGGATACATAGAAGACAGGAAGAGAGAGCTGGAAAAATATCTGCCGCCCCTGACCCGGAAACTGGATTTTGATCTGTTCTGGGAGCAGTCTCTGGAAGAGAGCCGGAGGCTGCCGCTTGGACTGGAAGTGAAAAGGCTGGAGGATTATCCGGCGGAAAAGGTCCATGTGTATGACATCAGTTATCAGGGGATGGAGAATACCAGGATTCACGGCTGGTATCTGGCTCCGCGGACGGCGGGCGGGGGAAGACTTCCCTGTGTGATCCAGTATCATGGATTTTCCGGCAGCAGAGGGATGCCCTCAGACCATCTTTTCTGGACAGCGCTGGGGATGGCGGTTCTGGCTGTGGACTGCCGAGGACAGGGCGGGATCACAGCAGACCATGCCTGTTATCAGGAAGCTTATTTTGACGGGCCTGCATGCAGAGGGATCTTAGATCCCCATGAGTATTATTACCGGCATGTTTATCTGGACAGCGTCCGTGCCGTGGACGCGGCCTGCGCCATGGAGGAGACGGACAGGGACAGGATTGTGCTCCACGGAATCAGCCAGGGCGGAGCCCTTGTCATGGCAGCCGCGGCATTGGACAGCCGGCCTGCCGCAGCACTGGCGGATGTACCGGGCAACAGTGATCTGGCAGTGAGGGTGGAGGGGGAGTACGGCAGCTTTGGTGCCGCTGCCGCGTACCTCCGCAGATTTCCTAAGCATACGGATACGGCTTTCGGCACATTGAGCTACTTTGACACAATGAATCTGGCGTCCCGCATTACCTGTCCTGTCCTGTGTTCTGTATCCTTAAAGGATAAGACCTGCCCCGCAGAATGCTTTTTTGCTACTTATAACAGGATTGAATCGGATAAACAGATAGAGATCTATCCGTTCTGCGGACATGAGAATGCTTACAGCATACAGATGGAGAAAAAGCTGGTGTTTCTGCGGCACTGTAATATCATAGGTAACTGTTAAGCACCCCTCAGTTCCGGGAGGTGTTTCGCCGAGCGAAACCCGAGTCAGCCGGCGCCGGACTGCTGCAGGGATACACGGTTAAGAAACATGGCATCCGGAAGGATGGAGACTAGACTGGAGGATAAACGAAATATGAGGAGACAGGAGATTACACAGGGGTGGACTCTCCAGGTTCAGGGAGAAAAGGAGAGGATTCCCGCCCAGGTGCCGGGGTCTGTTTACTATGACCTGCTTCGCACGGGCAGGATGGAAGATCCCTTCTGGAGGGACAACGAGGATGAAGCCCTGAAATGGATGGAGAAGGATTTTGTCTATGAAACCCGGTTCATACCGGAGAGCGGACTTTTTGATACAGATGAGATCAGACTTTGTTTTGACGGTCTGGACACCATTGCAGACATTTATCTGAATGGATGCCTGCTGGGCCGGGCTGACAATATGCACCGCGCATGGGCATACTCCGTGACCGGGATGCTGCTGCGGGGAGAAAACAGTCTGAGGATTTATTTTCACAGTCCTGTTAAATATATCCGGGAGCGCTATGCGGAGTGTGTGACTATGGGATCTGAACACTGTATGGACGGGTTTCCCCAGATCAGGAAAGCACACTGCATGTTTGGCTGGGACTGGGGCCCAAGGCTTCCGGATGCGGGAATATGGAAGAATGTTTTTCTGCAGGGAGTAGAGAAAGGAAGGCTGGAATCCGTATATGTGGCGCAGGAGCATGAGGAGCAGAAGGTCACACTTTATATCCGCACAGAGATCGCTTCCGCAGGAGAAACACAGGAGGACAGGGCAAAAGCACAGGGGCTTTCCTACAGGGTCACAGTCACAGACCCACAGGGAAATGTGAGGACAGAGGAGGATTCACCGGAGTGTCTGGTCATCACACAGCCGCTTCTGTGGTGGCCGAACGGATACGGGGAACAGAATCTGTATGGAATCTGTGTGCAGCTTATGGACGGCAGCCGTGAAGTTGACCGATGGGAGAAGCGGATAGGCCTTAGGACCATGACCGTGCACAGGGAGAAGGATGTATACGGCGAGAGCTTTGCCCATGAGGTAAACGGCGTGCAGATTTTTGCCATGGGCGCGGATTATATACCGGAAGACAACATTTTCGGCAGGATCACCGGGGAGAGGACCAGGAAACTGCTGGAACAGTGCCGGGCGGCTAATTTTAACTGTATCCGGGTATGGGGAGGCGGATTCTATCCCCATGACGATTTTTATGATGCCTGCGATGAGCTGGGACTGGTGGTCTGGCAGGATCTGATGTTTGCCTGCGCTGTCTATGAACTGACAGAGGATTTTGATAAAAATATCAGGGCGGAGATCAGGGACAATGTGCGCCGCCTCCGCCATCATGCCAGTCTTGGACTCTGGTGCGGGAATAATGAGATGGAAATGTTCGTGGATGAGGGCCAGTGGGTGAATACGCTGAAGCAGAAGGCGGATTATGTCAAGATGTACGAGTATATCATCCCGCAGGTGCTGAAGGAGGAAGACCCGCAGACCTTTTACTGGCCGGCAAGTCCGTCTTCGGGCGGAAGCTTCGACGCGCCCAATGACCCCGACCGGGGAGATGTGCATTACTGGGAGGTATGGCACGGAGATAAGCCATTTTCCGAATACCGTAAGTATTATTTCCGGTATGCCAGTGAGTTTGGATTCCAGTCTTTTCCGTGTCTGAAGACAGTGGAGGCGTTTACGCTGCCGGAGGACAGGAATATTTTTTCCTATGTGATGGATAAGCATCAGAGGAATGACGCGGCAAATGGGAAGATCATGAAGTATCTGTACCAGACCTTCCTGTATCCCACGGATTTTGATACGCTGCTGTATGCGTCCCAGCTCCTGCAGGGAGAAGCTATAAAATACGGAGTGGAGCATTTCCGAAGAAACAGGGGCAGGTGTATGGGAGCAGTGTACTGGCAGCTCAATGACTGCTGGCCGGTGGCTTCCTGGTCCTCCATTGACTATTACGGAAGGTGGAAGGCACTGCATTATTATGCCAAAAGGTTTTTTGCTCCAATCCTGCTGTCCTGCAGGGAGGAGGGGATGATGACGCAGAACACCAATGTGAATGCGCAGCCCTTTCAGATGGAGAAGAGTGTGACGTTCAATGTGTCTAATGAGACGCCGGAGGATAAAGTGGTCCGGGTCGTATGGGCTGTACGGGACCGGTTCGGCGGTATTCTGCAGAAGGAGGAGACAGAGCTTTCCGTGCCGGCACTCTCCAGTGTGTGGATGGAAAAAAGGGAGCTTCCGGACATGAAAATCCGGGAAGAGTACATCAGCTATGATCTTTTTGAGGATGACCGGTGGGTATCCGGTTCCACAGTGATACTCACACTGCCGAGATTTTTCCGATATGAAGATCCGCAGCTTACGGTGGAGTCCGGAGACGGTGAGGTCATCGTCAGGGCAAAGGCGTATGCGAAGAGTGTTGAGATTCGGAACAGGAATGAGGATCTGGTGTTGGAGGACAACTATTTTGATATGAATGCAGGGGAGAGAAGAGTGAAAGTGGTTTGCGGTGAGATGGAGGATCTGACGGTACGGAGTGTGTTTGATATTCGGTAGTGAAGGCAGCCGGCGCGATATAGAGCAGAATGTTCCATATCTGTGCATTGCGAAGCGTGTTGCTGGGCGCGCAGTGAAGGGTAACTGCTTTGGTATATTCAGAATAGAAAATGCAAATGGGTACTTGAGAAATTCAAGTACCCAGTGTATAATTGATTTAAAAGTAATCAATAGATAATCGTTATCCATTGATTGCGCTTCGGAAAACCATAGTAATTTATAGTTGCCAGCTATCCTCTACGGCCTATAGAGGATAGCTATTTTCTTTTCTGATGATTGTCTAATATATCATTTAATCTTAAAATCAATGATACCCTTACCTTTTATCGCTAAAAATCTAATAATATGGAGGCGAAACATGAAAAAACTGAAAGTACACCATGAGAAACAGTATCTTATGTGGGAGGACGGGACTCCTTTTTTCTACTTGGGAGATACAGCCTGGGAATTGTTTCACAGACTGAACAGAGAGGAAGCGGATGAGTATCTGAGCCTACGGGCAGCACAGGGATTTCATGTGATCCAGGCGGCAGCGCTGGCGGAGCTGGATGGAATCTATACAGGAAATGCGTATGGGGATAAGCCGCTGCCGCTTTGCAGCGGGAAGGTCTGCCTGCCGGGGACGCAGGGAGAGGTATTTCCGGAAATGGAGGACTGCGAAGCGTATTGGAGGCATGTGGACTGGATCGTACATAGAGCAGCAGAACTGGGGATGTTTATCGGGATGCTGCCCTGCTGGGGAGATAAGTGGAATAAGAAGTGGGGATGCGGGCCGGAAATCTTTAAAGATCCCGGAAGTGCTTATGACTATGGTGCCTGGATTGGGGAACGGTATAGCAGAGAATGGAATATCATATGGATCCTGGGCGGAGACAGACCGGTGGAAAACGAGGAGCAGGAGAGCGTGATTGACGCAATGGCAGCCGGAATCAGGAGCAGGGATACAGAACATCTGATGACCTTCCATCCCTGCGGAGCGTCCTGTTCCACCCATTTCTTGCGGGATAAGTCATATATTGATTTTAACTGCTGCCAGTCCGGGCATGGACTGGAGGGTTATGAGAGCTGGAAATTCATAAGGAAGATGCAGGAGGAGGAAGAGAAACCCTGTCTTGATCTGGAACCGAGATACGAGAGTCATCCGGCCTGTTTTCAGCCCGAGTATGGTGTGTTCTGGGGAGAGCGGGAAGTGAGGCAGAATGGGTATTGGAATCTGCTTCAGGGAGCCTGCGGCTGTGTTTACGGGAACCATGCAGTGTGGTGTTTTTGCAGGGAGAAGGACCAAGGTCATCTGAAGACCTGGCGTGAAGGGCTTTTGGAGAAAGGTGCGGGACAGATGCGGTATATGGAAAAACTTCGGCTTGACAGACCGTTTTTTGAACTGCGCCCGGCACCTGAACTTGTGGAGCAGGAGGAGTGGTGCGGACAGTATATCTCTGCCGCCAGAGGAGATACATATGCTTTTTTGTATACCCCCTATGGGCAGGAGATAAAAGCCCATCTGGAAAAAATGGGAGAGGGACCGGTGCTGTGCAGCTGGTTTGACCCTGAGGATGGAACAGTTAAGAAAAAGGAAATATGGCCGCCCTGTCCGGTGGTCTTAAGACCGCCGGATGGAGGGCGGGACTGGATTGCCGTGCTGGATCAGATGCGGGCAAAGATCTGATAGCCGTATTCATTCCAGGTCACATGGTCAGGAGATAACGGGCTACCGCAGGGCTGAGGTTCTATGGTGATAGTGATGTCCGATTTTCCGGCAAGATATCTGCGGGGAATGATGAACTCGTCTTCCAGCCATCTCTTATATGGATTATGATCCGGAAAATACCAGGGGTATTCTTCCACCGCTTCCTTATCTACAGAAACGAAAGCTTTTTGGCGTCCGTACTTTTGGTCGCTGACCCGGCGGAGGATAACTGCCTGGGCGTCCGGTGGAACAGGGACAGTGAAGGAGCGTTTTTTTCTGCTGTAATGCCCGTAAAAAGTAACAGGAATATGGTCATCGTCCCCCTCAAAAAAGGAAGTCAGCGAAACGGGCACAGGGCTGTCCTCGCAGATATAATGAAAAGCTTCCAAAGTGCCGGGGTCCTGAAATTGGATCTCCCCTATTTTCTTAAGCTTTATCTCGTCTCTGCCGTAATAAAATACCATGCCGGAGTGTTCCATATACAGGTCATTGCACCCGCCGGATTCGATTCCGAAACGAAAACAGGAAGAAAAAGGATACCAGTCCCCCGGAAGGGAGCGATGCATGGACCAGTCTTTGTGTTCATGCCCGTCATAGCCGCTGGCAGGATTACACTCTTTGGGAGTCTCGAATCCCCAGCCGTAGCAGGAATAGCTTTCAGAACCGTCACTCTCAATCTGCGGTGTGCGTAGTCCGTCAAAATGGATGCGGACATCACCTTCACAGTCAGCCCTGGATTCGGGGGTCTCGCCATATGCGGTGATGATGGAGGAGATGATATGACCGTTTCCGGATACCTGTGCGATCAGGCTGTCAGCACCTTCCGTATGTTTTCGGCTGTAATAGGGAGCCCCTCTGAAATATAGGAATCCGTTTTCCTGATAGTATGGATTCCATTCACGGGTCCAGAGAATCTCGGCAAAGGGGATTTGTACCGCCAGGTCCCCGGTATTTTTCAAGGCCAGATCAGCACTATGGGAAAAAGGCATGGGGTAAAAATTATAATAATACCCGTCTGTATTCATGCCTGACAGCAGATACTGTACACTGTGATACCCCAGTTCATTGGAGAAAAGGCAGCCGAATGAAGCATCGAAGTCAGGGGAGGAATGTCCGTCCCAGCGTGCGCTGAGAGACAGAGTGTGTAGCTGGGAGGCGGTATACTCCCCTGTGAGAATGCGGATACCGGCTATACAGCCGCTTTCCTCACAGGTAAAAAGCGGGAACTCTTCCCCAGGCTTCAGAACCAGGTTTGTCAGTTGGCGGCGCAGGGGGGACTGCAGGCTGTGTATACAGCTTCCGGTCTGTTTCCAGAGAGCGGTCAGCCTCTGCTGTGCCGGGTCTTCTGCAGGGCTGAAAGTTTCCACGCCGTCTCCGTTTTCATAAGAGTGATAGACAACATGGCCCCAGCCGCCCTGGTTTTTACTGCGGTCACAGCCTTCCAGCCGGATACTGCTGGTGATTTTACAGCTTTTTTTATAGGGCATGGGCACAAAGCTGCGCACCACGCGGATAGGACCTCTGCCGTTGTCATAGGGCCCGATATAGCGGGAGGCAAGAGGTTCTGTAAACGGGTATTTTTCACCGAATTCCGAGTGCCGGATGGTAAAGCGGGGGGTCTCTTCCCCGTCAAAGTAAAAACGGAAAACCGGCTCCTCACAGGACGGATAGCGGTGCTGGACAAAATTATAGATACATCCGGGGCCAAGGTGTTCAAAAAGAACCCATTCACCGTCTGCATCCCGGTAGAGCGCCCAGTCCCAGTCAGCATTTCCGCCTTTTTTATCAATACTTCCCTCATAGTGGGCTCTGCAGCCTGTCTTGGGGACCGGGAGGGACTTTAAGTCTGCCATGGTTTCGTAAATATTCATATGGATATCTCCTGTCTTTTAGTGTTTTAGGATATTATAAAAAAAGGGGGGATTATCTCAATGGATAATATTAAGATTTTTCGGAAAAAAGAAAGAAATGCACTGTGAAACAAACGGAGCGGCAAGGGTGGATGGAAGAGGTTAATATCAGGAATATTTATGTCAATATAAGCTCTTGTTCCCCAGAGAATGGGGAGATAAGATAGAAAAAAGATTACGAGGAATCCCGCCCATAGAGGCGCGAGAAAAAACAGGAGGATTTTTAATTATGAAGAAATGGGCGCGTGCGCTGTATCAGCCATGCCTGCCTTTAGGCAGGAACGGACAGAGAGTGACAGGATGTGAAGAACACATTCTTTTATCCAGAAAAGCAGCAGCCGAGGGAATGGTGCTGTTAAAAAATGAAAAGAGTATCCTGCCCTTTGAGAAGGGGACCAGACTGGCATTATTCGGAAAAGGCAGTGTGGATTATGTAAAAGGAGGCGGAGGCAGCGGTGATGTGACTACCGCTTATGTGCGCAGTCTCCAGGATGGTCTTGAGATAAAGGAAGAAGAGGGAAAGGTACAGGTACTGGCGTCTCTCGGCAAATTCTACAGGGAAAATGTAAGTGCACAGTATGCCGGCGGGATTCAGCCGGGTATGACTGCAGAGCCGGAGATTCCCTGTGATCTGCTTGAGAAAGCCAAAGCATGGGCGGATGCGGCTGTAATATCCATCTGCCGGTTTTCCGGCGAAGGCTGGGACCGGAAAGGGATTCCGGGAGATGGAGATTTTTATCTTACCCGGGAAGAGCAGAACATGGTGGATACAGTGACTGCCAATTTTGAAAAGGTTGTTGTTGTGCTGAACGTGGGCGGTATGGTGGATACCTCCTGGTTTTGTGATTCTGAAAAGATACAGGGAGTTCTCCTTGCATGGCAGGGAGGCATGGAGGGCGGACTGGCAGCGGCGGATCTGCTGTGCGGGGACGTAAACCCATCCGGAAAGCTGACAGATACCTTTGCCCGTACATTTGATGACTACCCATCTTCTGCAGGTTTCAACGAATCCGAGGATTATGTGGATTACACAGAGGACATCTATGTGGGATACCGGTATTTTGAAACGATTCCGGGCGCTGCCGAGAAGGTAAATTATCCCTTTGGATTCGGACTCTCCTACACGGAGTTTGCCATTGAGCCGCTTCGGGCAGGGGAAGAAGATGGGACCATTTGTGTGGATGTGAGAGTCACCAATATGGGAAGCAGAGCCGGAAAAGAAGTCGTACAGCTTTATTACCGGGCACCTCAGGGTGTTCTGGGAAAACCGCTTGAAGTGCTGGGGGCATTTGCCAAGACAGAGCTTTTGGGAGCCGGGCAGTCCCAGGTGCTCAGACTGAAAATGCCGGTCAAGGCCATGGCTTCGTATGATGATCTGGGAAAGATCCAGGCATCTGCTTATGTGCTGGAGGCCGGAAATTACAGCTTCAGAATCGGAAACTCTGTGAGAAATACAGTAAAACTGGACTATGAATACCAGGCAGCGCAGACGGTTGTGACAGAGCAGCTCGAAAGAAAATGCGCGCCGGCTGCCCTTAAATCACGCCTGTTGGCAGACGGGTCCTACGAGGAACTACCGCAGGGCGGAGACGTATATGAGAAGAACCGTCTGATTCCTCAGGATATTGATACGCTGGAAGGGGTGGAACCCGATGTACAGGGAATCACGTATCAGGAGAAAAAAGAATGGCGAAATGCGGACAGGATTACCCTTGAAGATGTAGCGGAAGGGAAGGCCGATTTACGCCGGCTTCTGGCACAGCTCAGCGACAGGGAATTAGCCGGGCTGCTGGGCGGTCAGGTAAATACAGGTACTGCCAATACATATGGAATGGGCAATCTTCCGGCATATGGAATTCCCAATATTATGACTGCGGACGGCCCGGCAGGACTGAGAATCAGGGAGGAGTGCGGTGTCTATACGACGGCATGGCCCTGCGCCACACTGCTGGCCTGTACCTGGAATCCGGAGATAGTATTTGAGGCAGGGGCAGCAGGAGCGGCTGAAGTGAAGGAAAATAATATCGGTGTCTGGCTTACCCCGGCTATGAATATACACAGAAGTCCCCTGTGCGGAAGAAACTTTGAATATTATTCCGAGGACCCGCTGGTATCAGGAAAAATGGGAGCAGCTATGATCAGGGGCATCCAGTCTCAGCATATCGGGGCGTCCATGAAACATTTCTGCTGCAACAATAAGGAGACTAACAGGAAGGACAGCGATTCCAGGGTGTCGGAGAGGGCGCTCAGGGAAATCTATCTGAAAGGATTCGAGATCGCGGTAAAGGAAGCCCAGCCCTGGACAGTGATGACATCCTATAATCTGATGAATGGATATCCCACTTCCTGTAACCCGGAACTGCTTAACGGAATCCTCAGAGAAGAGTGGGGCTTCGAGGGAATGGTGACTACGGACTGGTGGAATCACGCGGAGCATTATCTGGAAGTAAAGGCCGGGGGAGATATCAAGATGGGATGTGGTTATCCTGACAGGATTCTGGAGGCTAAGGAGAAGGGATTCGTGAGCAGGGAAGAGATGGAGAAGTGCGCGGAGAGGATATTGGGGATGATATTGAAAGTGGATTAAATATTCTGGACGGGACTGTGTACTTGCTGATTTGGAATTTTGATGCCATCGGCCTGAATATACCCTGCGGGACAGGAACGTGTAAATGGTAATCACAGGCGGCTTTTAGCAGCGGTTTTGTTTTTAATATCGTTGACATGGATGCGGTTTTGTGATAAGATTCGGAATCAAGAGAAAGGCGTTGAGAAGAGATAGTAAGCGTGTCTGGACGTTGCAGAGAGAAGCCGGGTGGTGCGAGGCTTTATGGAGGGGCGCTGAACCGGTCTTTGAGCTGCAGGCTGAAAGGTGACGAGTAGGTTATGACGGGTATCCTCCGTTATGGGGATGGAGTATCGGATGGCTGATGATCTTTGGATGGATGGCGTCCTGTACTTGGAGAGAGCAGAATGGAAATTCTGAATTCAGGTGGTAACACGGATATTTGAGTATTCGCCCTGAACTGGCTTAGCTGGTTCAGGGTTTTTGTTTTTTCTGCCGCTCGCTGTCCCATCGGTTCCGGGCAACGTGGTGTGTTGCGTTTGTATGCAGCCGAATTCTACACCGAGGGTATTTCGTCCGCCTGAGACGAACAATGGGTTGTACGGCTCAGACGGACGAAATACCCTCGGTGTAGCTTCGGAATGCATACGGCACTGCAACACACCACGTTGCCCGGAACCGATGGGACAGCGGCGGCAGAAAAAAGCACTTCGTGCAGGGTGAGGGCGGGAGGTTGTTTTATGTGAGCAAGCGATAATTCCATTGTTAGATGCAATTCAGGATGGATTTTGCCTTTAGATGTGAGGGGTGCTGAATAGTTGGTAGATTTAGATATATGAAATAAAAAAATGTGAATGGAGGAAGAGTGTTATGAAGATGGAGAAAGTTGTGGGGGAAAGGTTTCGGGAGAGGCCGGCGGATTGTGTGATCGACAGCCATGCTTTGATGGTGAGAGGCGGGTATATGAAGTATGTGGGGAATGGGATTTATTCGCAGTTTGGGCCGTTGAGGAGGATTTGCAGGAAGATTGAGGGGATTATTCGGGAGGAAATGGATGGGATTGATGGGCAGGAGGTGCAGTTTCCTGTTGTTATGCCAGCCTCGCTTTGGGAGGAGTCGGGGAGATATGAGAGTGTGGGGAGTGAGCTGCTGCGGTTTTCGGATAGAAATGGGAGTAAGATGGTACTGGGGATGACACATGAGGAGGCTTCGGTGCAGTTGGTGCGGGAGTATGGAAAGAGTTATGCTAAGTATCCTTTTATGATTTATCAGATCCAGACAAAGTTCAGGGATGAGGCAAGGCCGAGGGCAGGGCTGATCCGGGTGAGAGAGTTTACAATGAAGGATGCTTACTCATTCCATACTTCTCAGGAGGACCTGGAGGAATATTATCAGAAGTGTTATCATGCTTATGAGAGGATTTTTGCAAGGGCCGGGATTCCGGAGACGATTGCCGTGGCTTCGGATTCGGGGATGATGGGCGGCAGTCTGTCTCATGAATTTATGCTGCTGACTCCTGTGGGGGAGGACTCTGTTGCGGTCTGCCCGGAATGCGGGTTCAGGGTTAATGTGGAGATGGCTGAGAGTATTGTTGAGAATCCGCAGGATGATGTGCAGGAGGAACTGAAACTGGTGTACACACCGGATATTCATACGATTGAGGATGTGTGCGGATTTTTGGGGATGCCTGAGGAGAAATCCTGTAAGGCTGTGGTGTATCAGAAGAATTCGGATGACAAGTTTGTGGTGCTGTTTATCCGCGGGGATCTGGATGTGAATGAGACAAAGGTTACCAATTTCCTGAAAAGTGAGATTCGTCCGGCGGAAATAACGAAGGAATCCGGACTGCATCCCGGATTTATCGGGCCTTATGATCTGCAGGGGGATTTTACGGTGCTCTATGACAGGTCTTTGCAGGGGGGAATGAATCTCTCCTGCGGCGGTAATGTGGAGGAACATCATTATACAGGACTTTGTATGGAAAGGGACTGCCCGCAGGCGGAGTATCATGATTTTGCCAAGATTTCAGAGGGCGGCGTGTGTCCCGGATGCGGTAAGCATACGATTCAGGTATGCAGAGGTATTGAGGTGGGAAATATTTTTCAGCTCGGTACAAAGTATACGGAGAGTATGGGGATGCAGTATCTGGATAAAGATGGGAAGGAAAAGTATCCTTTGATGGGGTGTTATGGGATAGGGATCGGAAGGCTGGCAGCCTCCGTGTGTGAAGCACATCATGATGAGTACGGGCCAATCTGGCCTATGGCCATTGCTCCCTGGCAGGTGCATCTGTGCTGTGTAAGGCCGGATAATGAGGAAGTGAAAGCATTTGCGGATAAGCTGTATGAAGACCTTCAGAGGCAGGGCGTGGAGGTGCTCTATGATGACAGGAAAGTGAGCGCCGGGGTTATGTTCTCAGATGCGGATCTTATGGGTGTGCCTGTGCGTGTGATCGTCAGCCCGAGAAATATGAAAGAAGGGTGCTGCGAGATCGTGACAAGGGATAAAAATGTTCAGAAGAAAGCGGCGCTTCAGGATGTTAAAAAGGAGATTGCAGTGCTGATTGAGGAATTGTCTGGGAGAGGATGAGAAAATGGAACAGCAGAAGTGGCTGGATGAGGCTTTATATGAATATGGAAGAAAGGATTACTATCCATTTCACATGCCGGGGCATAAACGGGAATTTTGTCCGGGGACGCTGAAAAACCCTTATTTGGTTGACATAACTGAGATAGACGGGTTTGACAATCTGCATCACGCCGAAGGGATTCTGCTGGAGGCTCAGCAGCGGGCTGCCTCTCTTTACGGGGCGCGTGAGACATGGTATCTGGTAAATGGCAGCACGTCGGGAATTTTGGCCGCTGTGTCCGCATGTACGTCCAGAGGCGGTGAGATACTGATGGCAAGAAACTGTCACAAGGCAGTTTATCACGCGGCTTATCTGAGAGGACTGACAACACATTATCTCTTTCCGGAGGCCGAAAAAAGTGTGGGATTGAACGGTGGAATTTCGCCTGAGGCTGTCAGGGAGATGCTGGAGAGGTATCCCGGCACAGAGGCAGTGCTTATCACGTCTCCTACTTATGACGGAGTGGTGTCTGATGTGAAGAGGATTGCGAAGATTGCTCATGCATTTCATGTGCCTTTGATCGTGGACGAGGCACATGGGGCGCATTTTCCGTTTTCGGAATATTTTCCGGAATCCGCGCTTGCATGTGGGGCGGATGTGGTGATTCATAGTTTACATAAAACTCTGCCATCGCTGACGCAGACCGCGCTTCTGCACAGGAACAGTGAGAGAGTGAGTGAGGAAAAGCTCAGGCGTTTTCTGGGGATTTATCAGAGCAGCAGTCCGTCTTATCTGTTTATGGCCGGGATGGATGCGTGCGTAAGGCTGATCCGGGAAAAGGGGAAGGAGCTGTTTGCGGGCTATACAGAGAGGCTTAAAACCTGCAGGGGGAGACTGGCGGCCCTTAAGAATCTGCATCTGGTGAGTAAGGATGATATTTTGGGACGGGGTTTAGTGTATGACCTGGATGAATCAAAGATTCTGATCTCTACGGCAGATGCGGAAATAGATGGGGCAAAGCTCCATGAAATTTTGCTGGAACGGTATCATCTGCAGATGGAGATGGCGGCAAGCCAGTATGTGATCGCGCTCACTGGCGTAATGGATACAGAGGACGGGTTTGACAGGCTGGAGCAGGCGCTTCTGGATATTGATCGTGAAACGGAGAGAACAGAAGCAGTGAAGGATGGGATTTGTACCTATATCGTCGGTGAAGTCTGCAAATCTATAGCGGAGGCTGTGGAAGGGGACCAGGAGGAAATTAACCTGTCGGACAGTGAGGGAAGGATTTCTTCGGAATATGCGTATCTGTATCCGCCCGGAATCCCGTTTCTGGTTCCGGGAGAGAGAATCAGCAAAGATGTATTGCGGCAGATTTGTATTTGGAAGGAACAGGGTATGGACATTCAGGGCTTAAATGACTATACTCTAAAGAAGATTCACGTGTTAAAAGATGTTTGAAAGTAACGATTCGGCAGGTCTGCGCATTTACTGCGCTGCCCTTAAGAAAACACTTTGCAGCGAAGCAAAAATTCTATTGCCAAAGGTGAATTTGCATGGATTTTTGCCTGTAACGGTGAAGATATTGAACAGTTACGTTTGAAAATCCATTTCTGCAGTCCGTGTACCAGCCGGGGAAGGTGTCCCATAGTTGGAGGAATGATAAGATGAAGACATACTCTTTGAAATTGCCGGGCGGGGATGGAAATAAGAGACAGAGGAACAAAAGAATGGGCAGAATTTTTTATATTATGGGTAAAAGCTCTTCCGGTAAAGATACCATTTACAGCAGACTTCTCCGTGACAAGGAGTTTGGTTTAAAGAATGTTTTGTTATATACAACACGTCCGGTCCGACAGGGGGAGGCTGATGGGAGAGAGTACCACTTTGTGGATGAGGAGCGTTTCAGACAGTTTATGGATGAGGGAAAGGTGATCGAGTACAGAACTTATGAGACTGTGCACGGCCCCTGGACTTATTTTACGGCGGATGACGGGCAGGTGGATTTGAAGGCGCGCAGTTATCTGGCAATCGGGACGCTGGAGTCCTATGAGAATATGAAGAGATATTTTGGGGAGGAAAATGTCTGCCCCATTTATGTGGAAGTGGAGGATGGGGAGCGCCTAAAACGGGCCCTCGCCAGGGAAGAATTGCAGGAGAAGCCCCGTTATGCGGAAATGTGCCGGCGTTTTTTGGCTGATACAGAAGATTTCTCGGAGGAGAACCTGGAAAGAGCGGGAATCAAAAGGCGTTTTCAGAACGTGGAGCTGGAAAGCTGTATGGAAGAAATTCGGGAGTATATCCGCAGCCGGAGCGTCTGATATCCATTCCGGGCACGGACAGCGGCTGTTTGTACATTATCTGGAAGGTCCCGGAGTTTTTGATGCTTTGCGGGGCAAGGAAGCCTGGGACCTGTATCAGGTTATCTGTAAAGCAGGGAGAAACCGCGGTGGTGTCTCCAAAATTACCGGCGAAAACCCAAGACAACATTCAAATTATCTGCAAAGTAGGCAGAAACAGTAGCCGGGCGGCTCAGAATTACCGACGAAAGCCTAAGATGACATTCAAATTATTTGTAAAGCCAGCAGAAACCACGGCCAGGCCGCCAAAAATTACCAACGAAAACCCAAGACAGCATTCAAATTATCTGTAAAGCAAGCAGAAACAGTGGCTGGGCGGCTCAGAATTACCGACGAAAGCCTAAGATGGCATTCAAATTATTTGTAAAGTAAGTAGAAACCATGGTTGGGCCGCCAAAAATTACCAACGAAAACCCAAGACAACATTCAAATTATCTGTAAAGCAAGCAGAAACCACGGCCGGGCCACCCAAAATTACCAACGAAAACCCAAGACAACATTCAAATTATCTGTAAAGCAAGCAGAAACCACAGCCGGGCCGCCCAAAATTACCAACGAAAACCCAAGACAACATTCAAATTATCTGTAAAGCAAGCAGAAACCACGGCCGGGCCACCCAAAATTACCAACGAAAACCCAAGACAGCATTCAAATTATCTGTAAAGCAAGCAGAAACAGTGGCCGGGCGGCTCAGAATTACCGACGAAAGCCTAAGATGACTTCAAATTATTTGTAAAGTAAGTAGAAACCATGGTTGGGCCGCCCAAAATTACCAACGAAAACCCAAGACAACATTCAAATTATCTGTAAAGCAAGCAGAAACCACAGCTGGGCCGCCCAAAATTACCAACGAAAACTCAAGACAACATTCAAATTATCTGTAAAGCATGCAGAAACAGTAGCCGGGCGGCTCAGAATTACCGACGAAAGCCTAAGATGACATTCAAATTATCTGTAAAGTAAGCAGAAACAGTGGCCGGGCCGCTCCGAATTACCGACGAAAGTCCAAACAGTTCACACAACCACAGTATTCGGGAGGGGACACCAACCGGGGATGAAATAATAGAAAAGTAAGAACACCAGACGTTGCAGGACCCGGAAAACCTGTGCTATAATGATAGAAACGAGCCGGTGCAGGCCAGCTCTGAATATAAATGCCCTTATTGCAGGGCGGAAGGATAGAGGTGATTGCAATGCAGGAAGTTGAAAAGGTATTAGGACATGAGGAGGTTATCCGCCATTTACAAAATGCGGTTGCCATGGATCAGGTTTCTCATTCCTACATTTTTGCAGGAGAGAAAGGGAGCGGAAAAAAACTTCTGGCGAAGCTGTTTGCCATGACATTGCAATGCGAGAAGCACGGAAAAGAGCCGTGTCTGCAGTGCGGCTCATGTAAAAAGGCCATGAACAGGAATCATCCGGACATTATCTATGTCAGCCATCTGAAACCAAATTCCATTGGTATTGAGGATATCAGGGAACAGCTCATTGCGGATGTGGAAATCAAACCCTATACAGGGCCTTATAAAATATATATTGTGGACGAAGCAGAGAAGATGACAGTCCAGGCACAGAACGCTCTTTTGAAAACCATTGAGGAGCCGCCGGCCTATGCGGTGATTCTGCTTTTGGCGAACAACAATACCAGTCTTCTTCCAACCATCACGTCCAGGTGTGTGACCCTGAATTTCAAACCGGTCAGGGATGATCTGATCAAGAGTTATCTCATGGAGGAGCTGCACGTACCGGACTACCAGGCAGAGGTCAGCGTGGCGTTTGCCCAGGGAAATGTAGGGAAGGCTAAGCAGATCGCAACGGCCGAGGATTTTGCCGACATGATGGATGCTGCCCTGAAGATTCTGAAGAAGGGGGACGGCATGGAGGTCTACGAGATGGTGGATGCCATCAAGACACTCTCAGAGGAGAAGCATACGGTATATGAATATCTGGACCTGTTTTTAGTGTGGTTCAGGGATGTGCTGATGTTCAAAGCTACAAAAGAAGTGGACGGACTGGTGTTCCGTCAGGAATATAATGCAATCAAGGATCGTGCAGACAAGAGCTCTTACGAGGGACTGGAGAAAATCATCCAGGCGATCGAAACAGCTAAGACACGTCTGCAGGCAAACGTTAATTTTGACTTAACCATGGAACTTCTGTTCCTTACAATCAGGGAGAACTAAAATGACAAGAGTGATTGGAGTCAGATTCCGGAATGTGGGAAAAATCTATTATTTTTCTCCAAAGAATCTGGAGATAAAATCCGGCGACCATGTAATTGTGGAGACCGCAAGAGGTGTAGAATACGGAAACGTGGTTCTGCCCCCCAGGGATGTAGAGGATGAGAAGGTGGTTCAGCCTTTGAAAGAGGTCATCAGAATCGCCAATGCACAGGATGACAAGAAAGAGGAGAGCAACAGAAAGCGGGAAAAAGAAGCATACCAGATCTGTTTGAAGAAGATCAAAGAGCACGGGCTTGAGATGAAGCTGATCGATGTGGAATATACATTTGACAATAATAAAGTACTCTTTTACTTTACCGCGGACGGACGGATTGATTTCCGTGAGCTGGTGAAGGATCTGGCAGCTATCTTTAAGACACGCATTGAACTGCGCCAGATTGGTGTCAGGGATGAGACAAAGATTCTGGGAGGCATCGGAATCTGCGGGCGTGCCCTGTGCTGTCATACTTATCTGTCTGAATTTGCACCTGTTTCCATCAAAATGGCCAAGGAGCAGAATCTCTCTCTGAATCCCACCAAGATTTCAGGAGTCTGCGGAAGGCTTATGTGCTGTCTGAAAAATGAGGAAGAGACATACGAGGAGCTGAACCGGAAACTGCCGGTTGTAGGAGACAGAGTGAACACACCGGAGGGTCTCAGAGGCGAAGTACAGAGTGTAAATGTGCTGCGCCAGCTTGTCAAAGTCATTGTAGATGTGGATGACGAGAAGGAAATTAGGGAATACGCTGTGGAGGATCTAAAATTCAAACCGCGGCAGAAAAAAGAAAAGATAAAACTGTCTGATGAAGAATTAAAAGCATTAAAGGAACTGGAGAAATGAAATCTCTGATTATGGAAAATGAACGTCTGGATGACCTTCAGAACGGCTACATGCTGATTCAGAATCCAAAACAGTTTTGTTTCGGAATAGACGCAGTGCTTCTCGCCTGGTTTGCCAGGGTAAAACCGGGTGAGAATGCATTGGATATGGGGACGGGGACTGGCATCGTCCCTATTTTGCTGAAAGCCAGGTACCCGCAGGGGCATTTTACGGGACTGGAGATCCAGGAGGAGAGCGCGGCGCTGGCCAGACGGAGCGTGGCTTACAACGGACTGGATGCAGATATTTCCATTGAAACGGGTGACATCAGGGAGGCGGCGAAGACTTTCGGAGCATCCTCTTTTGACGTGGTCACTACCAACCCGCCTTATATGATCGGAAGTCATGGTCTCGTAGGGGAAAACATGGCAAAGACCATTGCCCGCCACGAAACCCTCTGTACACTGGAGGATGTGATCTCCCAGGCAGCCTCTGTTCTGGTGCCGAAAGGGAGATTCTACATGGTACACAGGCCATTTCGTCTGGCAGAAATTATGTCAACCATGGTAAAATACAGGATTGAACCCAAAAGGATGCGCCTTGTCTATCCCTATGTGGACAAGGAACCCAATCTTGTGCTCATAGAGGGTATGAGAGGCGGAAATTCCAGGATTACTGTGGAAAAGCCGCTGATCGTCTATGACAGACCGGGAGTCTATACGGATGAGATACTGGAGATCTATGGACGGAAGCGGCAGGAAACGGCTGCGGGAGAAGAGGAAACATGAGCGGAAAATTGTATTTGTGCGCCACACCTATCGGCAATCTCGAGGATATGACCTACCGGGTGGTGCGTATTTTAAAAGAGGCGGATCTGATCGCGGCAGAGGATACCAGAAACAGTATCAAGCTGCTGAACCATTTTGACATTAAGACGCCCATGACCAGTTATCATGAATATAATAAGATAGATAAGGGAAGATATCTGGTGGAACAGATGCAGGCAGGGAAAAATATTGCACTGGTCACAGATGCGGGAACACCCGGGATCTCAGACCCCGGCGAGGAGCTGGTAGCCATGTGCTGGGATGCGGGGATTACGGTGACCGCCCTTCCGGGAGCGGCTGCGTGCATCACAGCACTGACCCTGTCGGGACTTCCCACAAGGCGGTTTGCCTTTGAAGCTTTTCTTCCCTCAGACAAAAAGGAGAAGAGAAAGGTTCTGGAGGAGCTGAAAAATGAGACCAGGACCATTGTATTATACGAGGCGCCTCACCGGCTTGTAAGGACACTCCAGGAGCTGTTGGAAGCTCTTGGCGAGCGCAGAATCTCCGTGTGCAGGGAGCTGACGAAAAAGCATGAGACCATATTCAGGACTACATTATCGGAGGCGGTCACCTATTATGAGACCAATGCCCCCAAAGGAGAATGTGTGCTGGTTTTGGAAGGAAGAAGCCGGAGTGAGATGGAAGCTGAGGAACAGCAGCGCTGGAGTGAGATGCCGTTAAAGGAACATATGGAGTATTATGTAAACCAGGGAGCCGACAGGAAAGAGGCGATGAAGAGAGTCGCAAAGGACAGAGGAGTCAGCAAACGTGACATTTACCAGGCTCTTTTGGAAGAGGAGTAGAGGTACCGGGCAGTGCAATACTGTCCGAAAGAGAAGGGGATCATAAATGGCGTACCATTACAGAAAAAAAGAACAGGAACGAAGAAAGAGGGAAAGGGAGCGGAAAGTAAGGCGGATCAAGCTTATTTTCGGAATGGATCTGGCTCTGGTCCTGGTGCTTCTTGTCATTCTGGCTGTGAGCAGAGGCATGTCTGCCGGTTCCGGAGAAAAGGAGACAAACGCAAAGGCCGAGACAGCCAGGTCAGAGGCTGGTCAGGATAAGGAGACAGTCCAGGACAAAACGGCAGCCCAGGACAAAGCGGAGAAAAAAGACAGTACCGGGGATGCGGATAAGAAGTCGGGTGCAGGCGGGGAAGAGAAAAAGGCAGAGGAACCCGTAACGATCACAGTCAGCGCAGCGGGAGACTGCACACTGGGAACCGATGAGTTCTTTGACTGGAGTGACAGCCTTCCGGCTAAATATGAGGGAGTGGGAGATCCGGCTTATTTCTTTCAGAATGTTCAGCCGATTTTTTCGCAGGATGATCTGACCATTGTGAATTTTGAGGGAACTCTCACAACCAGTGAGGAACGCGAGGACAAACAGTTTGCATTTAAAGCGGATCCCGCCTATGCAGAGATACTCACTGCGGGAAGTGTGGAAGCGGCAAATATGGCAAACAACCACAGTAAGGATTATGGTGAGCAGAGTTATACAGATACCATCAAGGCCCTGGAGGATGAGGGAATCACCACATTTGGATATGACAGGACTGCTGTGATGGAGATAAAGGGCGTAAAGGTGGGGCTGCTGGGCACCTATGTCCTGAGGGAAGGCCTTGGAATCAAGGATTCCATGATCGCCAACCTGGAATCCCTGAAAGAACAGGGAGCGCAGATCATTATCGCCAGCTTTCACTGGGGTTCAGAGAAGGCATATGAACCGGACTCCACACAGATTGAGCTGGCACACGCAGCCATAGACAACGGGGCGGATCTGGTCCTGGGACATCATCCCCATGTGCTGGAGGGGATAGAAGAATATCAGGGGAAGAATATTGTGTACAGTCTGGGCAATTTCTGCTTTGGCGGTAATGCCTATCCGTCTGACATGAACACCATGATCTTCCAGCAGACATTTACCATAAAGGATGGAGCGCTGCAGCAGGACAATGTGAAGAATATCATTCCGTGCAGGATTTCCTCTGAGGATGGATATAATAACTATCAGCCGACGCCTGCCAAGGGAGAGCAGGGGGATGATATATTGAAGAAGATTAAAGAGTATAGTTCCTGGGTGCAGGGATAAAGGGAAACGGCAGCAGATTTTGCAGGAAAAATCTGCTGCCGTTTTAATAAATTTAACAGGGTTCAAAATAACCGGAACTGGCTTTTAGCCTGCCGTAATTCTGCCGCATATATTTTTTGCCGAATCCAATACAACGTCCATCCTGGTCTATGAAATACCTGTATATTACAAGCAGTGGATCGGATAGTTCACACTGCAGTGTATGTGCTGTTTTCTCATCTCCGGATTCCACACCTATCTCCATTTGGGTGCAGAAGGCGAAGGGAGCTGTCTTTGCGGCAACGATTTCGGGAAAAACGGAATAATTAATTTCATTTTCTATAATAGGACATCCCTTATCATAAGGGATATATTTAATGTCAAAGGCAGCAGGGATTCCATTCCTGGAAATGACTCGGCTGATTTCAATTACTTTATCAGACGAATTCAGTTCTAAAGCATTTCTGATTTCTTCTGAGGGTTCTATCACTGTGATATTTCTGTATTTCGTTTGGTTTCCGGAATCATCTTCGGAAAAAGACATAGAGAATACATTGTGCTGAGGAGACGATATATAAGAACCCTTTCCGGCTCTGGAATAAATGAAACCTTCTTTTTCCAGTATATTTAAACTTTTTCGCACCGTCTCGCGGCTGGTATGATATTGGGTAGATAATACATTTTCAGAAGGAAGTAAATCCCCGGGATTAAATTCACCACCCATAATTTTCCTGCGCAAGGATTCTGCTATCGTAATGTATAGAGGCTCTCCAAAGGTATTATTATTTTTATCCATAGCTTTTTGCTTTCATAGAAGACTTGCAGATTACAGCAGTTTCGATGGGGTCCTGTGAATAGGCATCTTTTGAATTTCAAGTGTTTATATTATCTTCCAATTAAATTTTCTCCCTCCATATGATGTACACGGGCAGTGCAGCCACATTCTGCCATCGGGTATATCATACTGGTATATCATACCGGTATATACAACTCAATATAAACAAAGGGGGTTAATAAGTATATAGATCCTCAATTGCAATTTCTGAGTCTGCAGGAACCTGCAGAAACTGTTCGGCAGGCCAGGGGCCTGATAAGAGTTGTGACAGATAACGGGTCGAGGCCGGTATGATTTTTGGCGATAAGTCAAGAGTCCGGGCAATTTTTTCTGTTTCTTCCATGAGTGAATCCAAAGGACATATTTTTGTATCGAGAAGGCCCAGAGTGCTGTAGTGGCCAAACATGGCATGAAAAATTTCACGGCCTGTTTCAATCCCATATTTTTTAACTGTATATTGATATTCCACCCAGATATTCCGCTCACCTTTCATCCATCCTTTTGAAAGAAAATAAGTTGGATTTGTGTGATTCAGCGCAGCTTTTACAGACACGGATCCCAGAAGCAGTGATATACAGTCATCTACTCTTGGCAGTATCAGTGTATAATTTCCGGTCTTTAAATGAAGAACAGAGTTACCGCAAAATCCAAATGCCATGATCACCAGTTCCTGCCCGGTGATTTTGTCTAACTCTTCCTGTAAGCGTTCGTGCAGGTGGGCTGGATTATTGTGCAGGCCGGATTCCAGCCACACAACAGGTGGATGCATTGACAGGGATTCCATAACATAGAGCAGTTCTTCTTCCAAAGTTTTGCAGGCAATAATTGTGGATTTCATTAAAATGCCACCTTTCTTTTCGGCAGTGCAGAAGTGATAAGCTGCTCAAATTATATCCTGTTTTTTTTGTTAAGTCAAATATAGATTTAAAATATTGTATAAAAACAAAAAATGACAGAAAATAATCAGTTTATATAAAAAGTGTAAAAATATTGATGAGAGATAGTTACGGGGTAGGGGAGCAGTATTATGAAAGGTTCCGAGCTGCCAGTATGGCACATAATACGATGATTCCAAAGCAGTTTGAGGGATTTGCCGTATACGCCTGTCTGATGTTAATTTAATATAAGTCAGTGCGCCTGTTTACAAGCGATGGTATCCGGGAATGGGCATCCCTGGTCAGGCCGGGAGTAACAGGAACAAGGAGGAGCTCATTTTGCGGCCCTCCCTCTGCCAGTGTATTGCCGAAAGGGTCACAGGCAAAACTTTGTCCAATGAAAGTATCCTTTGCGTATTGGCTGCATCCTATAACGGTTATACCGTTTTCTATGGCTCTTGCTGATATGAGAGTTTTCCACTGCAGTGCTTTCAGAGGGCCATCCACCCAGGCAGAAGGATAGATAAGGAGTTCAGCACCCTGTAATGCCGCATGCAGGGCTACTTCCGGAAAACGAAGATCATAGCAGGTGCCGAGTCCAAGCCTGCCGAAAGGCGTTGCTATTGGTAAAAAAAGTGAATTGCCTGCAAGTGTGTGGCCGGATTCCTGCCAGTCAAATGCATCGAACAAATGTGTTTTTTGATAAGTACCGCGTATTATGCCGCCACTGTCCAGAATGACCAATGTATTGTAGCATTTTTTTTTCATGCACATCAGAGGATTTTTCATTCATTCCGAAAAGAAGCCAAATGTTATATTTTACTGCAAGCTCTTTCATACAGAGAACAAACGGACCGTCAACCGGCTGGGCATGCGCTGTATAAGATGCGGTATCTCCTGTGCAGGGATACATAAAGTATTCAGGGAAAACAATGAGAGATGCCCCCTCTTTCTGCGCTTCAGCTATAAATTTTTCGGCAGTTACCAGGTTTTGGGATATGTCCGGCAGAGAGGTACATTGAGCCAGTGCAATCGTATATGACATAAGAATCCCCCTTTCAACGGGTATTGGCAGTCTGCTGGAAAACGCTGTTTTACGTGCGCTTTTTGCCATTGTAGCAGATACACAGGGAAAGTCAAGCGCCTGTGTCCGGCTTTTCAGAATAAATGAAACCTACAAAGCATATAGTAGAGAAAAAGCCTGTGAGGCGTGTAAATGCTGAATATTCTCTGGGGAGCCATGATGCTCATAGGAATTACATACGGTGCCATGACGGGACGCATGGGAGAGATCACGGATGCGGCTCTATCATCTGCCAAGGAGGCGGTGGTGCTCTGCATTACCATGGCGGGAATCGTTGCCATGTGGATGGGGGTCATGGAGATTGCCAGATCCTCCGGCATGATAGAGAAGATGACAGAGAAAATGCAGCCGCTGCTGCGTTTTTTATTCCCGAATCTGCCCAGGGATCATCCTGCCATGGAGTATATATCCGCCAATATCATCGCCAATTTTCTGGGGCTTGGATGGGGGGCAACCCCGTTTGGCCTGAAGGCTATGGAAAAGCTGGCAGAATTGGAAGAGGAACGGAGGCAGGAGAACGGACAGGAGGCAGACATAAATTCCCGGGGAAAACTGCGGATACTGCCCAGGGGGACAGCCAGCAATGAGATGTGTACTTTTTTAATTTTGAATATTTCTTCCCTGCAGCTGATTCCGGTAAATATCATAGCATACCGGAGCCAGTACGGAAGTACAAACCCTGCAGGAATCGTAGGGCCGGGGATTGTGGCTACGCTGCTCAGCACGGTGGTGGCTGTGGTGTTTTGCAAGATGAAGGACAGGAAGCGGAGAGCGTGAGCTCTCCGTTTTGTATTGTATAGAGATTCCCACTTACATAGAAATAAGTATCACCTTAACTAAAAATAATATGGAAAAATCAGGGTATAGTGGCATTTTGCGCATGGATATTCCTTATGCAGAGATGCGGAGTGTTGATTTTGCCCAAAAATTACTTTATAATGAGAATGCTGTTTTTAAAAATGACAATGACTGCCGTGTGCGGCATACAAAAAACGGTTAATGAAATACAATTAAACAGAAATGCAGGGGACAAGAGATGAAGATTAAAATGCAATTTGTATATAAACTTTTTTTAATCCTGATATTGGTACTGTTGTTGACCATGGGGACAGTCTCCTTTCTATGGTATGCTCCAAGTAAGGAGATGACAGTTTCTGCTGTACTGAATACGACGAAAACTGTGCTGCAGGAGAAAGTGCTGAATCTGCAGATGATTCTGGGAGATGCAGATTATGTAAGTCATGTGATTTCCAGAAATAACAGGCTCGTTGACCGTTATATTGGCAGCAAGTGGGATGAATCTTATCTGCAGAAACAGGCAGAGACCAGACTGAATGAATATATTGACAATATTTATGTGAGTAAGCAGTATGTGCAGTCCATCTATCTGAGTAACGGAATAGGTGACAGGATCGGGCGGGGAAGCAGCATTGATGATGGCAGATTTATTGAACTTCTTCAGACAAAATATACAAAGCTGCAGGATGAAAATGCCGTGGTGCTGCCTTACGGGAAGCACGAGGACAGCCGTGAGCTTATGATCGTGCGGGAAGTCCACTATTATGAGAATGATATTGGATATTCTGTGGTGAGCATTCCTTATCATATTGTACAGGAGAATTTTGATGGTGTATTTCCTGAGCATACCATGCTGGCAGTTTACAATACCTATGGGGATGTTTTGTACCGGAACAGGAAACATGAGCAGGATTTAGGCGATGCGACTCCTGTCTGTGAACAGGAACCGGGGAGCAGCATTGTGAATATAAGCGGTGAAAAGTGGTTGGTTGTCCGTAACAACATTGATGAACTTGGCATTTTGGCAGAAGCGAGGATTCCACTCAATGATATTCTTATAAACGTGACACAGACATTTCATAATATTTTCTTTACCCTTCTGGCAGCGGTCTGCATTCTGGGGGCAATCATGTATATCCTGGCCCGGTGGCTCGGTAAGAATATTACAACTCTTTCAGAGGCCATGGGACGCTTCAGCAGTGGTGATATGGACACTGTAGTGACGATACACAGTAATGATGAATTCAGTGTACTGGGTAATTCTTTTAATGAGATGACGCAGAATATCAGACAACTGCTTGAGACTGTGCGTCAGAAGGAAAAAGAAAAGGTGGAACTTCAAATAAAGTCTCTGCAGGGACAGATCAATCTACACTTTTTATTCAATACACTAAATACAATAAAGAACCTTTGTTATATACAACGAGTTACAAATGTGGAAAAACTGGTCAACGCTTTGATGGAGCTTCTGCATATCAGTATGGATAACAGCAGTGAGTGGGTCACACTGGAGACAGAGATAAATTATATCAGCCAGTATCTTGAAATTTACCAGTACAAATCCCTGGATGATATTATGTGTTATATTGACATGGAGGACGAAGTAAAGCAATGCCTGGTGTTGAAGTTTATGGTGCAGCCCATTGTTGAGAATTCCATAATTCATGGATTGGAGGGACAAAAAGGAAAAGGTATCATCCATATCAGCGCACAGAAAAAGGAGACAGATCTGGAAATCGTGGTAAAGGATAATGGAAACGGTTTTGATGTGTCAAAGCGGAATACCCTGAATTCTATTGGACTGAATAATATCGAGGAGCGTATCCATATCCATTTTGGAAAGGGATATGGTCTGAAAGTAGAAAGTGTGGAAGGTGTCTCCACAACGGTGAGCATCCATATTCCTTATCTGTGTACAGAGAAGAGCAATACGTCAACAGAGGAGGAGCAGGAGGAGAAGGCATGATAAAAGTAGTGCTTGTAGATAATGATGTATTAGACTTGATGCAGCTTAAACAGCTCTTGAAAGTGCCGTTAGACTGTGTAGTAAAAGATTTTATTTATCCCAGGGAAGCATTGGAGTATATGGAACGTGAAGGTGCGGACATTCTTATAACAGATATGAAGATGCCCCACATGGATGGTATTTCCCTGATCAAAAATGCTAAAAAACTACTGCCGCTGCTGCATACTATCGTAATCAGCAGCTACAAAGATTTTGAATATGTGAAAGAGAGTTTTAAAGAGGGGAGCCTGGATTATATTCTGAAGCATACCCTGAGTGAGCAGGTGTTAAAAGAAGCATTTGATCAGGCAGTCTCTAAAATGGAAGAGCACAGGCTGAAGGAGAAAGATCCGGAAGTGTTGAACAGAAGCAGGCAGCTTCTGAAGGTGAAGATGATTCAGCAGGTCATCTTGGGTGAGATCACACCTGAGACGTTTGAGAGGCAGATGAAGAAGTACGGAATTGAGATACCGTCTTCTCTGTTTGTTCTAATGGTCTGTGAAATTGATGATTATCAAAACATTACAGTTTCTTTTAACCGGGCAGACACCAGAATTTTCTGGGATTCTGTTATGGAGACCGTAGAGAAATCTCTGGAGGGATTCCGGAATGCAGAGGCGATAGCAGGAAGAGACGGGGAACTGCTGCTGCTTCTTCCTATGGGGGAGATCAGAAGCGAAGCAAGGATGCAGTCAGAGACGGAGGCAGTCATAGAGCGAGTTAAAAGAATGCTGTTTAGAATGTTCAATATGAATTTGAGCATCGGGGTCAGCAATCCAGTTCCTGTCAGGATGCTGCCTCTTCAGTATGAAAGCTGCAGAAAATATTTAAATCGTAAGTTTTTGGAAGGAAAAGGCGGGGTATACCGCACTGAAAGCACAGCGAAAATATCTACGGGAGTGAAGATGGTGAGTGGCAGTGAACGGCCGTACAGGGAACTTTTGCAGAAGATCAAAGAAGGGAATACTGACAGGGAGATACTTGACAGGCTGTTTACATACTATAAGAGCAACTATTATCCGCGGGAGATGGTTGAGCTTCAAATGGTGGAGGTGCTTCAGTGTCTGTGGGCTGTTGCAGGGGAAAAAAATCTGGAATTAGAGGAGGACTATCAGCTTCCGGTCTTTTATGACCGTTTCTGCAGACTTGAGACAATAGAAGACATGCAGCAGCAGATAAATATATTTTTTACCTGCTTTGAAAAGGCGAAGCAGGAACAGGAGGAAAAGGAACATACGGGTTTCAACAGGTATACAATTGCCTGTCTGGATTATATCCGGAAGAATTATGCAAATCCATTGTCTCTCCAGGAAGTGGCAGATTACATGGGGGTAAATCATACATATTTGAGCAAACTGTTTAAAGAGGACACAGGAGAAAATTTCGTGGGATATCTGACAGACTACAGAGTCGGAAAGGCAAAGGAGCTTATAGAGAGGAGACAGTATAAGATTAAAGATATCTATGCACTGGTAGGATTCAGCAGCTACAATTACTTTTTTAAAGTATTTAAAAAGGCAGTGGGCTGCAGCCCGCTGGAGTATGAAAACAAAAAAAGTATAGTAAATCCAAAAAAAGTATAGCCTTAAAAGAGGCTATCTTTTTTTATAATAAAATCATAAAAAAGAAGACTTTTTGAAAAAATATTGTAGCAAAAAGTTATATTTATTGAGGAGGTAGAAAAAAATGAGGAACAAAATGACGAAACTTACCGTATTTTCAATGGCAGCTGTTGTAGGGGCTTCGGTACTTACAGGCTGCGGGGGAGGCAGCACAAAAGGGGATGATGGAAAGGAAACCAAACAGAATGACGGGGATAAGGTAGTTTTGAGATTTGTGACAGCATCTGCATATGATTCACAGGAGAAGGTAGTACAGGCATTTAACGAGTCACAGGATAAAATTGAGGTAAAACTGGAAAACTACGGTTCTGCATTTGACCAGAAACTGGCGGCCGCGATAGGCGCAGGAAACACACCGGATATCATAAAACTCTGGAATTTCCCTGCTTATTATGAAAGTATTATCCCACTGAATGATAAAATAGAGACGCTGGAGGATAAAGACGATATTTATGATATGTTGTTCCAGTATTCCACGATGGAAGACAATATTTACGGTGTTCCGGTAGGCTTCTCTACGAGAGCTATACACTATGATAAAAAACTTCTGGATGAGAATAATATCACAATCTCACCGGACTGGACGTGGGATGACCTGAAGGCCTGCAGCAAACAGCTCACAGATGATCAGAAAACAGGAATGTTTTTATATTTCAATCCGGATCCTTATTCCTTTGAGCATTTCCTGTGGAGCAATGGAGGAGAGTGGATTGATGACAATGGCAAACCGGTTATCAACAGTAAAGAGAACGTGGAGATGATTCAATACCTGCACGATATGATCTATGTGGACAAAGTTGCAGCAGCAGATGATTTTAATCAGGATTTCGCACAGGCGTTTCTTTCGGGAAAATATGTTTTTGCAGAGAATGGAAAATGGCAGGTGGAAGATATCAACAAAGGAGGTATGGAACTTGGGATTGCACCTATGCCGGGATTTAATGGCAAACCGGGAAAATCCGTTGTCCATTCGGATTTCCTGACAATCGCAAAAGATTCAGCCTATCAGGATGAGGCATGGGAATTTATTGAATTTTACAGTTCTTATGATTCTGTGAAGACATTAAGTGATTCCGAAATGCCGATTAGAAAATCTGTTGCTAAAGACATGGGACTTTTAGATGATCCCCAGATGAAACCTTTTTATGACATGCTGGAGACTGTGGATGCAGACAGACCTTCCCTTGTAAAAACACCACACTGGCCTGAGATCAGCGCGGAGATTCAGGACGGAATGGAAGCGATTTTCATCCAGGAAGATGCGGATATTCAGCAGATTCTTGATGAGGTGCAGAAAAAATCAGAAGTGGTCACCCAGTAAGCCCGACAGCAGGGAAGGAAGAGGAGAAAGTATGTATCTGAAAGGAAAACAAAAATGGGTTCCCTATCTGTTTATCCTGCCGTGGCTCATAGGACTTCTGGTGTTTGTAGCGTTTCCAATGATCTTTTCGCTGGGTATGAGCCTGTTTGACTGGGATATTGTGGGAGACAGGATATTCATAGGATTGAAAAATTATATCGATATGTTTCACGATGAATTGTTTTATCATTCTTTAAAAGTTACATTTCAGTATGCGGTTATTTTAGTGCCGTTAAATGTGGGACTTGCCCTGGCACTTGCCCTGCTTTTGAACAAGCCGCTGAAGTGCCTTGGGGCTTTTAAAACTATCTTTTATCTCCCCAGCGTTCTTTCAGGGGTAGCGCTGGCCCTGATATGGGGATGGATTTTAAATGACCGGGGTATCCTGAATTATCTGCTGAGTCTGTTTCATATAAAGGCTGTGCCCTGGCTGAAAGATCCGGATGTTGCGGTGTGGTCTATGGTACTTACAACGGCATGGGCGTTAGGCTCTATGATGATGGTGTTTTTGTCTGGATTAAAGGAGATTCCCGAGCAGGTGATCGAAGCTGCCAGAATAGACGGGGCAAGTGGTTTTAAGAGTTTTTATCGGATTACATTACCGCTGCTTGGGCCTACGATTGTATATAATATTATTATGGCTATCATCGCATCCATGCAGCAGTTAACGGTGATCATCAATTTGACAAACGGCGGGCCAATGAAATCCACCTATATGTATTCCATGTATTTATATGAGAATGCATTTACAAAGTTTCGTCTTGGCTATGCATCGGCAAATGCATGGGTAATGTTTATTATCGTAATGGCACTAACAGGTGCAGTAATGTTTATTTCAGAAAAATGGACCTATTACGAGGTATAGAAGGGGTGATTATATGAAAAAGAAAATATCAAATGGAATTTTATATTTTATTCTGATTTGTTTGTCTCTGATATTCTTATTTCCATTTTTCTGGGCACTGGTGACGGCTCTGAAGTCGCCGGCCGAAATTTTTGCATACCCTCCCAGCTTTTTCCCGAAAGAACTGCATTTTGCCAACTTTGCGGAGGCGTGGACTGCGCAGCCTTTTACCAAATATCTGATCAATTCTTTGATTGTTACATTCTTTGCGGTTGTGGGCATGACATTTTCCAGTGCCCTCACCGCATACGGATTTGCACGCTTTGAATTCCCGGGTAAGAATTTGTTATTTATGATCTTGCTTTCCACAATGATGATTCCCTGGGAAGTGCTGGTTATTCCGCTGTATATGCAGTATAACTTTTTCGGATGGCTGGATACACTGAAACCATTGATCATTCCGTCTTTTTTTGGAGGGGCCTTTTATATCTTTCTCATGAAACAGTTCCTTCGCACGATTCCTAAAGACTTTGAGGAATCCGCTATTATTGACGGGGCAAATTATTGGCAGATATTCTGTAAGATATTTCTTCCTTTATTAAAACCCCAGATGGTTCTTTCAGCAGTAATGTATATGATTATTGTATGGAATGATTATCTTGGACCATTGGTATACATATCAAATTCGGAAAAATTTACGCTGCCTATCGGGCTGTCTCTGTACAAGGGAGCTCATACGACTAACTTCTCAGCAATCATGGCTATTACTGTGATTATGACGGTTCCCACAGTCGTGGCATTTTTTATAGGACAGAAGCATATCCTGGGAAGCAATATCTCTTCCGGGATCAAGGGATGATCAACTATGTTCCGAATATTGAAAAATCTGAAGGGTAATCCCAGAATATGCATTCTGATTGAGCCTCTTTGGAGCATTCCTTACAATCTTTATCTTCCCTATGCAACTGTTTTTATGTATGCATTAGGTATCCGTGATGCGCAGATTGGATTTTTGCTTTCCATAGGAATGGTATTCCAGGTGGCAGCATCTTTTGCAGGCGGTGTGATTACGGATAAATTGGGGAGACGGCTCACGACAGTAATTTTTGACATTACTTCCTGGTCTATACCCTGTCTGATATGGGCGTTTACAGAAAGTTTTGCAGGATTTGCCGTGGCAGCTGTTTTAAACAGCCTCTGGCAGATTACAAATAATTCCTGGACATGTCTTTTGGTAGAGGATTGTGAAAAAGAAAAAATAGTGGATGTGTATGCATGGATTCATTTTACAGGGCTATTGGCTGTTTTCTTTGCACCATTATCTGCTCTTTTAGTAAATTCACTGGGAGTGGTGGCTGCGGTCCGCAGACTATATCTGATGTCTTTTGTCCTTATGACCTTAAAGTTTCTGATTCTATTTTGTTTTGGAAAAGAAACACAGCAGGGGAAAATAAGAAAGCAGGAGACCGCGCAGATATCTTACAGGAAATTGTTCAGTCAGTATGGTGCAGTGATCTGCAAAATGATACATTCCCGACAGGTTATGACAGCACTTGCCTTTATGGCGCTGATGAATATTTCAGTCTTGATCACAGGTAATTTTTTTAGTCTGTATATTACCAGAACACTTGAAATCAGGGAAAGCTGGATTGCGGTGTTTCCTACAATTCGTGCAGTTATTATGCTGGTATTTATGTTGTGCATGCAGAGATGGGTCAACAGACTGCCTTTTCGACGGGTCATGATGACAGGATTTTTGTTCTATCTTGCGAGCCAGCTTGTGCTGATCTTCGCCAGAGCGGAGAGTATTGGTACGGTTTTAGTCTATACATGCCTGGAGGCGATTGGATATGCACTGGTCATGCCCAGAAAGGACAGCTTGATGTCCCTGTGCATTGACATCAGAGAACGGGCGAAAATGACGGCACTTCTGTATGTGGGCATGATTGGGATCAGTGTGCCGTTCGGATGGATAACCGGATGGCTGTCTTCAATTAGCGGGGAACTGCCGTTTGTCCTAAACATGGTACTTTTTCTGACAGGCATGATCATTGTGCGTATCAATAAGACACTGAAAGATTATGATAGAAAATATTACAGGTTTTAGTACATGGAGGTAAGTTATTTTATGGTTGCGGTACGGAAGAAAGGTAGGATTATTTTAGAATGAATTGGTCAGAATGTGTGATGATTTCCACAATATTGCCGGGAGAGGAAAGTGTGGTAGTAGTGGGAAGCATGAGATTTACTGTGCTTTCCGAACGGACGCTGCGGATGGAGTACAGTCCTTCAGGGAGATTTACAGATGCTCCGAGTCAGGTTTTCTTCCGGAGGGAAGGGAAGAAGACAGAATACAGACGTGAAATCCGCGAAGGGAAATTAAGACTGGAGACAGACTGTCTGGTGCTGAAATGTGCGGCAGAAAACAGAGAAGATTTTGAAAATACTTTGTCTGTGAAGATGAAGGAGACTGGACAGGTGTGGAACATAGGAGAAGCACCGAATGGGAATCTGGGTGGAACATTGCAGACTCTTGACAATATTGACGGAGCGGTGCCTCTTCCAAATGGTCTGCTGAATCGGGCAGGTTATACGATTTTCGATGACAGTAATACAGTGCTCCTGGATGAAAAGGGATGGCCCTATGAACGAGAACAGGGCAGCAGAGATTTATATTTTTTCTATTACGGTACGGATTATAAATGCTTTCTAAGGGAGTACTTTATGCTTTCGGGAAAAGTACCTGATATCCCACGGTGGACTCTTGGAAATTGGTGGAGCCGTTTTTATCCTTATACGCAGGATTCTCTGCTGGAATTGATGGATGCGTTCCGGGAAAGAGAGATTCCACTGTCAGTGTGCGTCATCGATATGGATTGGCACATCCGGGAGAATCCTTATCATGAAGGCTGGACCGGTTATACATGGAACAGAAATCTTATTCCCGAGCCGGAAAGACTGATTGCCGGACTGCACGAAAGGGGACTGAAGACGGCATTAAATCTGCATCCGGCGGATGGCATTGCACCTTTTGAGGACGGATACCGGGAGATGTGCCGGGATATTGGACAGGATGCAGATCAGGACCGGGTGATTCCTTTTCGTCTGGACGACAGAAAGTTTGCAGAAAGTTATTTTAAACACCTGCATGAGCCGAAAGAGAAAATAGGAGTTGATTTTTGGTGGATGGACTGGCAGCAGGATAATACTTTTAGTATCCCCGGACTGGATACGCTCTGGTGGATCAATCATTTACATTACTGCGATCAGTTAAAGCATGAGGGAAAGATACCGGTAATTCTGTCAAGATGGAGCGGGCCTGGTTCCCATCGTTACCCAATACAGTTTTCGGGGGACACTATCGTAACGTGGAAAAGTCTTGCGTTCCAGCCTTATTTTACAGCTACGGCCGCTAATGTGGGATGTTTCTGGTGGAGTCATGATATTGGTGGACACATGGGAGGTGTGGAGGACGGAGAACTGTTTTTGAGATGGATACAATATGGGGTGTTCAGCCCTGTACTCCGTCTGCATAGCAGTGATAATGAGTTCCAGGACAGAAGACCGTGGAATTATGGGAATGATATCTTTTCTCTCTGCCGGGAAGCTATGCGGCTGAGGCATGCACTGATTCCCTATTTGTACAGCGAGATGTATGCGTGCACAGAGGGGTGCCCCATTGCTGCACCTATGTACTTTTATCACAGAGAGGAGGAAGCGTATCAGGTTCCTCAGCAGTATTATTTTGGCAGATATCTGATTGCGGCACCCTATACAAGTCCGGCAGACAGGGAGAATATGCACAGTCATCAGGCAGTATGGCTTCCGGAAGGATTGTACTATGATTTCTTTACATACAAGACCTATGTGGGAAGTAAAGTTCACGGTATTTATGGAGACAAATCCCATATACCGGTGTTTGCCCGTGCTGGCTCTGTCATTCCCATGGCAGAGTATGTTTCCTTTGGTGATACTGAAGAACCAGCCCAACTGCTGCTGAAGATATTCTGCGGATGCAGCGGAAGTTATCTGCTTAAGGAAGGAGATATGCAGGACAGGGAAACAATGTTTGAGCTTTTTCATGAAAATGACATCATACAGTTTTCTATTCACAGGAGACAGGAAGAGAAGTACAGGAAAAGAGAGTATCACCTGCTTTTTATAGGGGTAGGAAAACCGGAGCTTGTCACTGCAGAGAATGGAACATTTGCGTTCCGACAGGAATATCAGAAAGAAAAGGCAGTACTGCATTTGTATGTGACGATGGAAAAAGGACAGGAGAGGTTACAGCTCTGTTTAAAGGCTGGCACACCTGAGGCAGACCCCGTAAGTCGGAAGATTATGGAAGTAAAGGAATTTTTGAAATCCTGCAGGATTAGCAATGCACTCAAAAAACATATTTATAACTGTTTATCTGAATGGAAGCCGTTGTGCAGGGAATCAGAGAAATTGTCCTTGGAATTGTCCGGTTTTATACGGGATATACGACAGTTGGTTCCGGATACAGTCCTCTGTGGCTTGCTTGAGATTCTGACTGGCTGCGGCTGCATAGAACTTTGTAATACAGCGCAGAGCAATGTCCTTTTATGGAATGCCGAAGATATGGAAGGATTCACTTACAGCATTCAACAGGAACTATACTGGGAAATCATTACTGAAAAAGGGAGTGTAGGAAATTTTCGCAGTATACCACTGAATAGGGAAAAGGATACGGAAAAGAAAAAGCTGGAAATTAACTGGTTTGACTTGTTCTGCAGTGTATTTGGATGTTGACGGGATACATATTATAAAGGTCTGTCCGAAACGGTGTGGTTCATGGACGTACTGTGCCAAAGTTAAACATAAAAAATGCAGGAATCAAGGGGGCTGTCCAAAACAAGCCCCCCTTGATTCCTGCATTACCTATCAGCCTTTTCCAGATAGGTACTAATTAAATGCACCAATTTTTCAATCTCAATAGGTTTGGTAGTATGTGCGTTCATACCGGCATTGAGCGAACGTTCCACATCATCCTGGAAGGCATTGGCGCTCATGGCGATTATGGGGATTTCAGCTGCCCCCGGCTTTTGGCACTTTCGGATTTCCCGGGCAGATGTCAGGCCGTCCATAACCGGCATCTTTATATCCATAAGAATCAGATCATAATATCCCGCCGGTTTTTGTAAATAGCTTTCCAGGGCTTCTTTTCCGTTTTTGCAGCGTTCCACCTGAAAATTGTAGCTGCCAAGCAGTGTCTGGGCAATCTCTGCATTGAGGTCATTATCTTCTGCAAGAAGAATGCGTTTTTCTTTTAAAGAGCTGTCTATCCTGTCCGCTTTCGGTGTGACCCGATCAGCGGCTGTCTGACATTTGGACAATTTCATCGGTATTGTAAAGTAGAACTCTGAACCGAATTCGAGCCGGCTCTCCACCTGAAGGGTTCCGCCCAGAAGTTCTACCAGGTTCTTGCAGATTGCCAGTCCCAGTCCTGTACCCGGGGTTTTGCTCATGTTATTCCCATCACCCTGTTCAAAAGCGTCGAAAATGACCTCCTGGTTCTCCGGGCTGATACCGCAGCCGGAGTCTTTGACTCGGAATGTGAATTCGGCCTGTTCCTCATTGACAGATACTTCCTCAGCCACCAGTACCACCATACCCATTGATTGTGTGAATTTTATGGCATTGCTCAGCAGGTTCCCCAGAATCTCGCGCAGAAAGACAGGATCGGAGATCACATGCTGGTGCCGGATACTGATGGCCCGTGTCAGGCCGACTCCGCCTTTGGTGGCAGCAAAATTATATTCAGCGATGATTTCCTCCAACAACTGACGCAGATCGTAATCCACTTCCCTGCATTCCATCTTGCCGCTCTCAATTTTTGACATATCCAGTACATCATTTACCAGCATCTGAAGGTGCTGCATGGAAAGTTTCATTTTATCCAGACAGTCCTCGATTTTATCCCTGTCATCCATATTTAATCTTGCGATATCGATCATACCCATAATGCCGTTCATAGGTGTACGGATCTCGTGGCTCATTTTGGAAAGGAATCCTGTTTTGGCAGCATTGGACTGGATTGCAACTGCCAGCTGCATTTGCGCTTCTTTCAGACGTTCGCGCTCCGTCACGTCCAGGAAAGTAAACTGAATGATACTGGAGACTTTGTCTTCTATGATCCAGTTGGCGGTACCTTCAATAGTGGTAAGGCCGCCGTCCTGTTTCGTCAGGTTAAAACGTACCTCACGCTGTTCACCCGGTTTACCAAGAGAATGCATAAAGGTACCGATTCCCGCCAGGCATTTCTGATGTTTGTCCTCCGGTGTCTCATTAAAAAGATGTCTTTCAATGTCTCCCTCATTTTTTTCATCCAAAATATCAAGTGCGATTTTGTTTATGCTCAAGATTTTATTGCTTCGGATATCCACTTGGACGATTCCGCATACAGCTGTATTATAGAGTACCTTGTAAAGTCTGTCATACCGGTCGCGCTCTGCCTCCACCTGCTCCAGGGCACGTTTTCTTGCGGTGGTGTCCATAAATGTACTCTGAATCAGTTTTTTGCCGTCCGGGGTGCAGATCACCTTTGCCACTCCTGTGACCCAGCGGATACCGTCATCCTTTGTGCAGACACGGTGTTCAAAACTGGCACATTCACCTTCTTCCTTCAGAGAAAGCAGTGTGCGCCGTATGTATTCCGTATCCTCAGAAACGGTCACCTGAGGAAGTGTCTGCGCTGTCTGCCTGCGAAATTCCTCCATGGACTTATAACCCAGCATTTGGAGGGCTTCACTGTTCGCGTTATAACAACGCAGGTTGTTGTCCTCTATTTCATATTGAACGATCCCGCAGACTACGTTTTGATACAGCTTATTATAATAATCGCGTTCTTTTTTGAGCTGCTCCTCATAGTCTTTGATCAGTGAGATATCAGTGACGATACACTGCAGTTCGATATGCCGTTCCTGCCGGAATGCTACGGCCTGCAGGGAACACCAGCGGCCTGTTCCATTCTTCTGCCACAGGCGGCATTCTACCTTGAGAAGTCTGCCGACGGAGGCGGCATCCCGGATTTCTTCCTTTAGTTCAACCCAGTCGGAAGTATGCAGGAGGCGGTCGAAACGGTTATGCAGGTCCAGGCACATTTCCTCCGAGGTATACCCGATCAGGTCAAAGAAGCTGTCATTTGCATACTCGATCACCAGGATATCATTGAATCTTAGGCGGAGCACACCGCCCGGGACACTGTCCGTCAGATGTTTTAGATCAAATTTGGCGGCTTCCAGACGTTTGGTGATATCGAACATGGATATGAGGACACCCTTTGGGGTGTGGGTATGGTCAAAATAAGGGCGGATCCGTACAAGCCAGATGACATTATTTTGATCGGTGATCTCCTTTTCCACAATTTTTCCATGTCTTGATACATCAGTTACATCCTGTGTAAAGTCAGGGTAAGAATCAAGGAAGTTGATCTGTGTGACCGGACGTTCCAGGTCTGTGACCCGCAGATTTGTATGCTGGAGCATAAGGGGCGTTATTTTTCGGATGTGCATATTTTCATCCACATACAGGGCACCCACATCTGCGTTCAGTAAAAGGTTATCAAAGTCCGCATTGGCAGTGGTCAGTTCCACAATCTTGTTCTGGTACTCAGCATTGATGGTGTAAAGCTCCTCGTTGACGGACTGCATTTCCTCATTGGTGCTTTGAAGTTCCTCATTGGATGCCAGAAGTTCTTCATTGGTGGCCTGCAGCTCTTCGTTGCGGGATTCCGATTCCTCTACGGCCAGTTTCAAATTCCAGTTGCTTTCATTCAGCGCATTTTCCAGGATCTGAATACGGCTGTCCTTTAATTCTCTTAAATCCATGGGGGAATCAGCAGCTTCTGACTCTGCCTTTTCTTCGGATTTGATTTGTATCAGGTAGTATTCCCCTTCGGTAAGGTTGAAAAAGCGAACTTTCACACACAAAACTTCCTCGGGGTAGTCTGCCAGGCCGGTAGCCCGTTTTTCAACGATACCGTCGGATATCTTTCTGGAATCCAGAAGCAGACGATTGAGAAAGGCAGCCAGGCTGGGAGAAAAAAAGGAGCTGAGGCCTCCGTCAAATTGTCCGTCCTGCATCCTCATATACTGCCCGCCGCCCTGAATGACCTGCAGTACCTTAAACTCATGATTGAGCAGAACGGATGGCCCGGCCATGGCGAACAGCAGCTTTTCAGAGATATTGGTAGAGTGCAGTTGTTTCTGCAGGGGATTAGCCTTCTGGATACGTTCTGTCTGGTGGGGAGAAAAATTCCCAAACATGTTCAAAGCCGGATACATGGAAATATCTTTTTTGGAATACTGTTTATTTTTAGAATATATCTTCCACTTTTTATCCAGCAGATTATAAGCATCTCCCATATCCCCAACGGATTCGCTGCTGCCTAAAAACAGATAGCCGTCATCAACTAAGAGCTGATAGAAGGAGGCCAGTGCCTTCTGCTGCATTTCCGGTTTCACATAGATGAACATATTACGGCAGACGATCAGATCCAATTTTGAGAAAGGGGCATCCCTGAAAATATTATGTTTGGCAAAGACGATCATTTTCCTGATCTTTTCGCCTGCCAGGTATCCGCCGCTTGTGTGTTCAAAGTAGCGGTCTAATATTGCCTGATTCAGATTTTCCAGAAGACTTTCCGAGTAAATGCCCTTCTGGGCGGTAGTGATGGCATTTTGATCCACATCTGTGGCAAATATTTTCACATCCGCAGTAAAATGCAGGTATTCCATACATTCGCAGAGCAGTATTGCCAGGGAATATACTTCTTCACCGGTAGAACATGCGATACTCCACAGGCGGATGGACTTCTTTTTCTTAAGGAGGGGAATGACCACATTCTCACCCAGATGGCGGAATGCTTCCTCATCCCGGAAGAAGGAAGTTACGCCAATAAGCAGATCCCGGTGAAGCTGGGCACGTTCTTCCTCTGTTGAGAGGAGATAGTCCAGATATTCCTCCACTCCATGGAAATTATTGAGTGCGATGCGGCGTTCAATCCTTCGGTAAATGGTATTTGTTTTATAGATCGTAAAATCAATATCCGAATACTGGCTGATAGCATTGAGAATGCAGGAATAATCCTCTGCCAGCTCCATGTGATCCGGTTCTTCCTGGTGCATGGACTGTATATGAGGATTTTTCAGGTATTCTCTCAGGGATGAGCCTATCTGCGTCACGTTTAGAATCAGGTCCACCATACCTGTTGAAATGGCACTCTGGGGCATGGATGCATACTGGGCCTCTGTGGGTTTCTGAACTATGACAAGTCCCCCGTTTTCCTTGATAGAGCCGATTCCAATCGCTCCGTCAGAACCGCTTCCTGACAGGATAATGGCCGCGGCATGCACATCGCTTACCGAGGCCAGGGACTGGAACAGCAGATTAATGGGCAGATAGAGCTGGTTTCGGTCATGAGCAGATTCCAGGTGAAACTTTCCTTCTTTCATGGTCAATGTTTTTCCCGGGTGATTTAAGTAGATGTGATTGGGCTGGGGAACTGCGCCTTCCTCGGCCAACTGCACCGGCAGACTGGAGGATTTCTGCAAAATTTTATCCATCAGGCTGACTGCGTCCGGCGAAAGATGCTGTACAATAATAAAAGATGCGCCGGTGTCCGGCGGCATATGCTGAAATAGTTCCTGTAATGCCTCCACACCCCCTGCGGAAGCCCCTACACCAACATAACATCGAACATTTTCCTGATTCAGTGTAAGATGCTCTGCCTGACCGGCATCCTTCTCTTCCATAATAGTCTCCTTTCATGCAGACAATAACTATGGCTATAGTATATATTTTTTTATATTTGATTTATAACTTTTCTTTTTATGCAAAAAACACCTGATGAAGATATTTCCTCATCAAGTATTATTTAAGTATATCATATGGAATGACACATTGCACTTGTATTTGCCAAAGTTTGTCATTCTTAAGTAAATATTAAACTATCTGGATACAATTTCAGCTATTTATAAAATTACCTGGTATATCTGGCGCAGCTATTCCTCTCAGCTATATAATGGGGCAGTTCCACTTTCAGATTCAGTTTATGTCCGCCCTGAATCCGGTCCAGTAAAACCTTCATGGCAATATTACCCAGCTCTCCGACGGGAACATGTACTGTAGTGAGCATGGGTATAGTGCGCTGGGCATGGGGAATATCGCCGATTCCTATGACTGAGATATCTTTTGGGATTCTCCTTCTGCATTCCCGGTAATACTGCATTGCACCTATAGCTGTCAGATCATCAGCGCATACAACTGCGGTGATGTCAGCCTCCCGTTCCAGAAGCAGCCTTGCTCCGTGATAGCCCCCCTCCATTGTCTCCTTGACATTGACCGTATTGGTTATGTGAAAGGGCAGTCCAAGTTCTCTCAGTGCCTGTTTGTATCCCTGAAAACAGGAAGTGTCTTTTTGTGCCCCGAGATATCCGATTTTATTATGCTTCAGACGGTGAAGATATTGTACAGCAGTAACAGACGCATGATAACCATTACATATAACCTGGTCGCATTTTAAATCCAGAGGATTGATGCCGATGTATACAAGGTTTCGGTAGGTGGTTTCAAGAAGTTCAAACTGCCGCTGCGTCAGGCATCGTTTTCCGAATAACACAGCACCGTCAGCATTGTTTTTTTGCGTTGTTGGGGGATTTGGGGGAAAGGAAAATTCTTCCAGAAAAAAAGAGCGGCGTACAGTACATTTTTGTCGAATGGCGATCTGTTCAATTGCCCGCTCTAATTCCTGGTAAAGTGGGCTGATATCTGTTCTGGAATGTTCACCGTAAATACAGTCAATCGTGTAAGACGGTTCGGATTCCTCCGGGACGGGGCTGCCGTTCTTTAATGTCCGGGCAGCCGCGTTTGGGATGTATCCGTTTTTTCGGACGATAGACCAGATTTTGTCCTGGGTATGTTTGCTGGCAGCATTGCTTCCTTTATTGTTTATGACTCTTGAGACTGTGGAGATGGAAACCCCGGCTTCCTTTGCAATATCCTTCAGTGTCATTTGATTTCCTCCTGTGTTGTTATATTATAAGCCGATACAGAAAATCCATACTGTCGTAGATATCCCCAAAAGAGCAGGGCAGATAGGCAGGGATTCGGTACATGTCTATCTGTTTGCAGAACGGTATTTGGAACAACTGTCACGTTTAGCTATGAAAAACGGTAGTTCTACTTTCATTGGAAGAGTATGTCTGCCGTTTATGCGGTCGATTAATATGCGTGCAGTCTGTCTGCCTAATTCTTCGATGGGGATATGTACAGTGGTAAGCATGGGTGTTACGTATTGAGCCAGATCGATATCATCCACGCTTATGACAGAAATATCTTTGCTGACCTGTTTTTTATTCTCATGAAAGGCTTTGATGGCGCCAATGGCAGTCAGATCATTTGCACAGAAAACAGCTGTAAAATCAGAGCTGCTGTTTATTAACTTCTGAGCGCCTTTGTATCCACCGTCTGTGGATTGTATCACGTTGGCAGTATTATGGATCGTAAAATTTAAATTATGCATGGATAAAGCATCCTTATAGGCCAGAAAACGGCATTCATTCGCCTGTTCTCCAATATAGGCGATTTTTTTGTGCCCCAGTTCTATTAAATGTTCCACTGCACTGATGCCTGCTTTGTATCCGTCGCATATAACCTGGTCACATTTTAGCGGTATGGCATTGAGTCCCACATAAATAATGTTTTTATATACTTCTTTCAGGATCTTTAATTGTTCTTTTGTGAACATGTATCTTCCCAGTATAACAAGACCGCATATATTCCGTCCATCTGCCTGTATCATAGAATCCAGAGACTTCAGGTCCATAGGTCGGTATGTATGTTTGACAATATAATTATAATCAAAAGCCTCTTGTTCCAGTGCACGCTCCAGTTCGGAGAAAAAAGGATCTGTATTTAGATTGGGGGTACGGGCCTGAAGGCAGTCTATATAGAACAGCGGATTTTCTTTGGAATCCGTAATAGATGTCCTGCGTTTCAGATTCTGTGCCAGGATGTTAGGGGTATAGCCATTTTTCCGTACAATGGACCAGATTTTATCACGTGTTTCTTTACTGGCGGCTCCTTGTTCCTTTCCGTTGATAACTCGGGAGACAGTTGAGATGGAGACACCTGCTTCTTTTGCGATATCTTTTAAAATCATAGAATTCCCTCCTTGTCCTGGTCATACTGAAGATTTATTTTAGAGAACTGCGGCATGTATTTCGCAGGATCTAATTTTCGGATACGTTAGTATTCATATTTTCATTATATTAAAAAAATAAAATAATAAAATGCAAAAAAATACAAACGTTTGCGTAAGATAACGACAGTCAAAGAAGAATAAAAAAGATAAGGGAAAATATAAGGTTTATGAATAAATTGACAGTGAAAATAGCGAAAAAAGGAAAAACGTTTGTGTAAATAGGCGTTGAATCCGAAGAAAATACAAGATAAATTGTAGATAGTAACAAATGGAGCGTGAATTAAATCATATTGGGAGGAAAAACATGAAGAAAAAATTAGCAGTATTGTTAGTGACAGGAATTTTGGGTGTAACGTTGGCTGCATGCGGCAGCGGCAAAGAGCAGAAAAAGAATTTGGAGACTGCGGGAAATGAGAGCAAAAGCGAAGATAAGATACCGCTTAAGATCAGTCATCACCCGTATCTGCATGCGCTGCCCAGTATCTATGCGGAGGATAATGGACTCTATGATGAGTTTGATTATACCATTGATATGTATGCAGGAGGCCCTGTACAGAACGAGGCGATTGCATCCGGTGCATGGGAAGTCGGGACAACAGGTATCGGCGGGGCAGTGCTTGGATGTCCTGCCTATAATATGAAGGTTCTTGGCTACTCCTGTGATGACACTCAGGCACTGGATATCTGGGTGAGAAAAGATAGTGAACTGGCTGGCAAAGATGCAGATGAGATGGGAGTGAGGGGAACTGCAGAGGACTGGAAAGGTAAGAAAATTCTCTGCCAGACCGGAACCACGTGCCATATGACCCTGATAGCAACGCTTGAACATTTGGGGCTTACCATGAATGATGTAGAGATAATTGATACAGCAGTAGCACAATCATATGCTGCATTTAAGGCCGGAGAAGCAGATGTCGTATGCTTGTGGTCGCCGTTTGGATACCAGGCAGAAGATGTTGAAGGATGGATAAAAGTGGCGGATGCAGGCCATCTGGGATTAAAGATGCCTACTCTGATTGTTGCTACGGAGGATGCAGTTAAAAACAGACCTGAGGTGGTGCAGGAATGGCTTAAATGTTATTTGCAGTCAGTGGAAGAATTGAGAAAAGATCCGGAAGGCAGTGCCCAACTTTTGTATGATTTTGAGGAAGAAGAGGGGATCTCCATGACGGAGTCGGCAGCTAAAAGAGATATCGAGACCCGTACTTTCCCATCTTTGGAGGAAAATAAAAAGGCTTTTGCGCAAGATAGTGATGGAAATATCGCAGCTCAGGAGGATTTACTGAAGTTTGCTGACTTTATGATATCACAAGGTAAATTAACAGAGAAAGACAAACAGGCCATGATTGATAATAAGGCAGTTGACGGAACTTTTATGGCAAACGTTACACTGGATTAAACTGCTTATGAGGTAAGGATTATGAAAGAATCTGAAAAAATAGTGAGTTCTGTTCAGATTGAAGAGAAAAAGAGGGCAAAAGAGAAAATACAGCTGTTTCTGATTTCAGCAGCCAGTGTCATTGTGTTTTTGGGAATTTGGGAGGCAGCAGTGCGGCTGTCCTGGGTAAATTCTCAGTTTGTATGTTCTCCATCGGAGGCTTTCATGGCATTTGTGGACAAACTCACGCAGCCCAATCCTGATGGAGCGGTCCTGGGTGTACATATCTGGGAGAGTTTAAAGCTGGCGCTGATAGGTTATGTGGCAGCAGCTGTTATAGGAGTGCCTTTAGGGCTGCTCCTTGGGTATTATCATACATTTGACAAGCTGGTAAACCCCATTTTTGAAATTATACGTCCCATTCCCCCTATTGCCTGGATTCCATTATCTGTTATCTGGCTGGGAATAGGAACAACGGCAAAATGTTTTATCATATTTCTGGCTGCTTTTGTTCCCTGTGTGATCAATTCTTATACAGGTGTAAAGCTTACAAATTCTGTGCTTATCGACGTGGCGAAAACATGCGGGGCAAGCAGATGGAAAATATTTATCACAGTCTGCACGCCTTCAGCCATGCCTCTTGCATTCACTGGTATCAGGGTGGCTCTTGGGAATGCGTGGTCCACTTTGGTTGCAGCAGAAATGCTTTCCGCGACAGCCGGCTTAGGCTATATGATCCAGCAGGGCAGAGCTCTTGGAAGATCCGACATAATCATTGTCGGTATGCTTACAATTGGTGTTATAGGAGCAGTTCTCACAGCTGTCCTGAATAAATTGGAAAACAGGGTAATCAGATGGAGGGCCAAATAATGGAGAGACGTAAGTTAAAAGATATTTGCCTGACATGCATATCCCTTATTGCATTGGTGGTTCTCTGGGTAATCGTTTCCAACAGTAAGCCTGATTTCTTTCCAACGCCCCAAGCAACCTGGGAAAGATTTTTAAAGATGGCAGAAACGCCAATCAGCAAAACAACAATCATAGGACACATATTAATCAGTTTGAAGAGGGTTTTGACTGCTCTTGTTCTGGCGGTTGCCTCAGGAATAGGCATAGGCCTGATCATGGGATGGAGCAAAAAGATGAACGCTGTTTTAGGCCCTATATTGACGGCGCTGCGTCCCATTCCTCCAATTGCCTGGATACCATTGGTGATTTTATGGTTTGGAGTCGGTGAATTTTCGAAGGTTCTGCTGGTATTTATAGGCGCGTTTTTTCCGGTAGTATTGAATACAGCGACCGGTGTAAGCATGGTGGACCCTATGTATTTAAATGTAGGCCGTGTTTATAATGCCAATACCTTTCAAATGCTGTGCCATGTGGTTATGCCGGCAGCGCTTCCGGCTATCATGGCAGGAGTAAAGATCGCGCTGAGCAGCGGTTGGATGGTGGTTGTGGCAGCAGAAATGATAGCCAGTAAATCAGGTCTCGGATTCCTGATCACAAGGGGGAATGAGAGCTATGATGTTGCTCTTGTCCTGTGCGGAATGATACTGATTGGTCTGGTGGGAGCGATTTTAAGTGCGGTTTTTACATTGATGGAAAGGTGGTTATGTCCGTGGATGGAAAAGAAAAACGGGTAAAACTGACATTAAAAAATATATCAAAGTCTTTTTATGCCAGAAAGGAAATCTTCGAGGCAGTGAATAATATTTCCATTGATGTCTATGAAAATGAATTTCTTGTCATACTGGGTCCCGGTCAATGTGGGAAAAGCGTTCTGCTGAACATAATAAGCGGCCTGGAGAAGCCTACAGCTGGGGAAGTGAAGTTCCCCAGCAATGATGAAAAAAAGGTTGGTTTTGTTTTCCAGAAGACAGCAGTATTTCCCTGGAAGACAGTCATGCAGAATGTGGAATTTTCCCAGGAGCTGAAAGGTGTAAATAAAGCGAGACGAAGAGAGCAGGCACAGTATTTGATCGAGCTGGTTGGGTTAAAGGGATTTGAAAATTCCTATCCGCGTCAGTTGTCAGGAGGGATGAAACAGAGGGTGGGAATTGCCAGGGCTTACTGCAGCGATCCCGATATTTTATTGATGGATGAGCCATTTGGGGCGTTGGATGCGCAGACACGGTATCAGATGGAGGAGGAAGTGCTCAGAATCTGGGAAAAGGAGAAGCGCACGGTGATTTTTGTCACAAATAATATTGAGGAGGCTGTATATCTGGGAGACAGAATCATCCTGCTCAGTGAGTGCCCTGCCTCAGTGAAAGAAATTTATACCCTGGAGGCTCTTCAGCGGCCAAGAGACTATGTAGATACAGAGTTTCTCAGAATGAGGGAAACAATAGAGAAAAATATGGATTTGGCATTATAAAAGAAGGCAGGATGCACATATGGGAGAAGAGGTAAAGGTAAGGGTAGAAAACCTGACAAAGTGTTTTGGGGATTTAAGAGTTCTTGATAAGGTTTCCTTCCAGATAAAAAAAGGAGAGTTTGTATGTATCGTGGGTCCTACAGGCTGCGGAAAGACAACATTCTTAAGACTTTTAACGAAGCTTACAGAGCCCACGTCCGGAGAAATTTACATAGACGGTGAGCCGGCTGATCCTCAGAAACATAATATATCCTTTGTGTTTCAGGAACCTTCAGCTTTTCCGTGGCTGACCGCAGAGGAAAATATTGAATATGGGCTGAAGGTCAAAAAGAGGCCGGCCCGTGAAATAAAAGCGCAGTCTGACAAAATCATTGGCTTACTTGGATTGGAAAAGTTTCGCAAAGCATATCCTCACGAGATGTCAGTGAGTATGGAGCAGAGGGTTGTGATTGGCAGGGCATTTGCTATGAACCCTGATTTGCTGCTGATGGATGAGCCGTATGGGCAGATGGATATTAAAATGAGATATTTCCTGGAAGATGAGGTGATCAAACTCTGGAAGGCAACAGGCAGTACTGTCCTGTTTATCACCCACAACTTGGAAGAGGCAGTATATCTGGCGGAAAAAATACTGATCCTGTCGAATAAACCCGCAAGGGTAAAAGATGAAGTGGTAGTAGAGCTTCCGAGACCAAGGGATATTGCAGATGAGAAATTTGTTGAGATCAGGAAAAAGATAACAGAAGAGATTAAGTGGTGGTAAGACGTGTTTAGCGGGTGCAGAGAGAGGCGAAGGAATATACATGAAAAATCTGAGAGATAAAAAAGTGCTGGTGACCGGAGGCGCACAGGGAATTGGATATGCGGTTGCTGAGTGTTTTGCAAAAGAAGGTGCGGATGTTTTTATTGGTGATATCAAAATCCAAAATGCAGAGGAAGCAGCAAAAGCGCTGCATGAGAAGTACGGTATTAACACCGGAGCTTATATGCTGGATGTGAGTGACAGAAAAAGTATTGCTTCCTGTTTTGAAAGATTCGGAAAGGAACAGAAGGTTCTGGATATTTTGGTTAATAACGCAGGGGTGCAGATTCGTATGCCTTCCCTCGAATTTGAGGAAGAGAAGTGGGACCTGCTTATGAACATCAACTTAAAAGGAGCTTTTTTCTGTGCCCAGGAAGCGGCGAATATCATGAAGGACAAAGGCGGTGCCATTGTAAATATATCATCAGGAACTTCTACTGAGACCCTGCCCGGAAGAGCACCGTACTGTATCAGCAAGGCGGGCATTAACGGTTTGACTGCTGTTCTGGCTTCTGAGTGGGCCAAATATCATATTCGGGTGAATGCGGTTGCCCCCGGGTGGATTTTAACTCAGCTGTTATTAGACGGGATGAATATGGGAATCGTCAGTGAGAAACAGATACTGGCAGCGGTTCCCATGAAGAGGCTGGCAGATGTCAGTGAGATTGCAGAACCTGTGGTGTTCCTCGCTTCAGATGAAGCCAGTTATGTGACGGGTCAGACCTTGTTTGTAGACGGAGGGCAGTCTGCTCTTGGCCTGCCGGATATTGAATTATGAGGAGGTGTGAGAATGAGGCAGCAGAATAGTGTAGAAGAAATCATCAGACATGCACAGCAGATACGGAGGAATACGATTATCAGTCTGCACAGTGCAGGTTCCGGGCATCCTGGCGGGGCTTTGTCTATGGTTGAGATCATAGCAGTGCTGTATTTTTATGAGATGAATATCAGTCCGGACAAGCCGGAAGAAATGAATCGTGATCGTTTTGTTTTGTCAAAGGGACACGCGGCACCGGCTTACTATGCCGCATTGGCAGAACGGGGATATTTTGAAAAGAGTGCTTTGACCACACTTAGAAAAATGGGCAGTATGCTGCAGGGACATCCGGATATGAAAAAGGTACCGGGAGTTGATATGTCCACAGGTTCCCTGGGCCAGGGTATATCTGCAGCATGCGGTATGGCTCATTATGCAAAAAAGACAGGAAAAGATTACAGGGTTTACTGCATAATAGGGGACGGAGAAATGCAGGAAGGACAGGTATGGGAGGCGTTTATGAGTGCCGGTCATTTTAAACTGGATAATCTGGTAGTGTTTTTGGATAACAATAATCTGCAGATTGACGGGAGGGTAGATGAGGTTATGTCCATATATCCTGTAAAAGAAAAGCTGCAGGCATTCGGATGGCATGTAGAGGAGACAGACGGTCACAATGTCAAAGGGTTGATAGAAACTCTGGACCGTGTCAGACAGGTGAGAGACCAGCCTGCTTTTATAATAGGAAAAACAACAAAAGGTAAGGGGGTATCTTTTATGGAGAATCAGGCAGGGTGGCATGGAGCAGCTATTAATGACGAACAGTTTGAACAGGCAATGAAAGAATTGGGGGAGGCGTGCGTATGAGTTCAACAAGAGAAGCATATGGTGCTGCGCTGACTGAATTAGCGGAAAAATATGAATTCTTTGTTTTTGATGCAGATTTATCCAAGGCAACCCAGACAATACATTTTGCGAAAAAATATCCTGACCGGTTTACAGATATGGGTATTGCTGAATGTAATATGATGGGATATGCAGCGGGGTACGCGGCCAGCGGAGCTGTGGTATTTGCAAGCACTTTTGCTGCCTTTGCAGCGGGCAGGGCATATGATCAGATCAGAAACAGTATAGCCTATCCAAATCTGAATGTTAAGATTGCAGCTACACATGGAGGAGTGTTGATCGGTGCGGATGGGGGTTCCCATCAGTGTGTAGAAGACCTGGCTCTTATGAGAGCAGTACCTAATATGACTATACTCTATCCGGCAGATACCATAGAGACAAAAAAATGTGTGGAGGAGGCAATCAACCATAAGGGACCTGTTTATCTCCGATTTGGCAGGCTGGATTCTCCGGAAATATACACTGAAAAAAAAGATTGCAGGGCAAGCATCGGGAAAGGAACGCTGCTGCGTGAGGGACAGGATTTAACTATCGTAGCTGCAGGAGATTTGGTAAGCAGAGCACTGGAAGCTGCAAAGGAAATGGAGAAAAACGGTATCTGTGCGGATGTCATTGATATGGCATCTGTCAAACCAGTTGATGCGGAGCTGCTTTTGGATTCCGTTAGGAAAACGGGATGCGCAGTGACTGCAGAGGATCACAATATACTGGGAGGATTAGGCGGAGCAGTCAGTGAAGTGCTTTCCAAAAACTATCCCGTACCTGTAGAGATGGTCGGAATACAGGATATGTTCGGATGTTCAGGTACACCCAAAGAGCTGGCAGAACATTATGGACTTACTATTGAAAATATTGTTGCGGCTGCACACCGTGTGATCAGGAGAAAAGAAGGGAAATCATGAGAAAAATAGTATTTGAAAGTCCTATGAAAGCCGTGGTCCGACAGGCTGATAAGCCTGTATGCGGCAGGGGTCAGGTTTTACTGAAAATGAGACGGATTGGTGTATGCGGAACGGATATTCAGGTATTTGCCGGAAAAAATCGGTATATGGAATTTCCTGTTGTGCCGTTTCATGAGGGAATTGCCATAGTGGAAGAGACAGGGGAAGACGTGAACGACCTAGAACCGGGCAGTCTGGTCACAATCCGCCCCATTCTGAGCTGCAACATGTGTTATTCCTGCAGAAAAGGAAAGAAAAATGCCTGCATGAATTTTAATTCGTTAGGTGTTCAGTCTGATGGTCTTGGTGCAGATTATTTTGTGATAAGCAGGGAGTATGTTTACCCTCTGGAACAGGATGCGGATCTGGATAAAGTTATTTTTATCGAACCTTTTGCTGTGGGAGTACACGCGGCTTATCAGGGCGATGTGGAAGGAAAGGAAGTTTTAGTCGTAGGGGGCGGTACAATTGGAAATTTTACGGCCCAGGCATGTATGCTGGCCGGGGCAAAAAAGACTGCAATCTGCGATATCAGCCGTGAAAAGATCAGAATGGCAGAGAAGTCAGGGATTGATTTTGCCATTGATACATCGAATCTTACTTTGGTACAGGCAGCCCGGCAATGTTTTGAGGAATTTCCGGATGTCATCATTGACTGTGCAGCAGTACCGGCAGTTTTTACACAGATTCTGGAGCTGGCGGGAAAGACAACCACTGTAGTTATCGTAGGGAATTACAGTGTTCCGGTGCAGGCAGACATTGCAAAAATACAGAGAAACGAACTTACAGTGAAAGGGTGTATCACGTATCGGGAGGAGGACTTTATAAGAGCCAGGGACTTGATAGAGGAAGGCAGGGTTTATTTGGACGGGTTTATATCAAAAAGGTATCGGTTTTCCCAGGTTCAGGAAATGATGGAACAGGCATTGAAAAATAAAGGTATCAATATGAAGACGATCATGGATTTTGAGGGGGAATGATAATGTACCATATAGCGCCTACAATGCTGTGCGCGGACTTGTTCAAAATGAGGGAAAGTATGGAGCTACTGGATAAGCTGGGAATTGACTGGTTTCATATAGACGTTATGGATGGGAATTTTGTACCTAATTTTGCATTTGGCACAGATTTTCTAAGGCAGATGACAACAGTGGGTAAAAGCCCGTTTTATTTACATCTGATGGCTGCCAGGCCTGAGGAATATGTGGATTTATTTGCAGAACTTGGAGTGGAGTATTATTGCTTTCATTATGAATGTACCAAAAATCCCTTCCGGCTGTGCCAGCAGATAAAAAAGCAGGGGATGAAGGCAGCGGCAGCGCTAAATCCGGCAACACCAGTCCAATTTCTAAGGGATTTGATTCCTTATCTGGATGCGGTCACACTTATGTCAGTGGAGCCGGGGTTTTCCGGGCAGCGTTTTATGGAATTTACATATCAGAGAATTAAAGAGTTAAGAGCTTTGGCAGACGGATTTAAGTTACTGATCGAGGTGGATGGCGGTATAGACATTGAAATAGCAAAGAAGTGTATAGATGCCGGATGTGATGTTGTAGTAGGAGGATATTTTACACTGTTTCAGAAGGGAAAGTCAATAGAGAAAAATTACGAGACGTTTCGGCAGGCAGTTAGGAATCGATAATCAGGGAGATAAGGGTATGGAGTTAGAACAGTTGAAACAAATGGTGGTGGAGGCAAATAAAGAATTGCCCCGCCGGGAATTAGTCAAGTATTCCTGGGGAAATGTAAGTGCGGTAGACAGGGAAAGAGGGATTATTGTTATAAAGCCTGTGGGGGTACCTTATGAGGAGCTGACCACTGAGAATGTCAGTGTTGTCACTCTGGATGGAAAATTGCTGGGGAAATCGTGGGAACCATCAGTAGATCTGGATATTCACAGAGCAATATATGAGAATTTTGAGGGTGTCAGTGCTATTGTCCATACACACTCCACATATGCGACAGTTTTGGCTCAGCTTCGGCGTTCATTGGTCTGTTTTGGGACCACGCATGCAGATTATTTTGCCGGTGATATTCCCTGTGTCAGGGAATTAAGTGATGATGAGGTTGTCAATAAGTATGAGTGGAATACTGGAATGACAATCGTTGAGTTTTTCAAGGAGAATAAAATTTCCCCTGAGGACATTCCGGCTGCGTTGACACCGGGACATGGACCGTTTACGTGGGGCAGTGATGTGTGGGATGCTGTACACAAATCGGTTGTATTGGAGGAGATAAGCAAAATGGCAGTCCACATGCTGTGTATAGATAAAAATGCACAGCCTCTGAAGCGTATTGTCGCTGACAGGCATTATGACAGAAAACATGGCGCTAACGCATCTTTTACAAGAGATGATTATGGACATGGAATGGTACAGAGATAAAATGATTGGGGGACTTCACAGAATGAAGTATATTTTTGCAAATTTGAAACGGTTTGATATACCAAAAGAAATGGATGGAATTAATACATTGGCACCAGTCAGCTTGTGGGGAAGTTATCTGACAGGCCAGATACGGGAAACGATGAACCAATATTCCGCTCAGGCAGAATTTGCTGTTTTCTATCCCGAGGCTTATCTGCTTCAGGCAGCAGACGCAAAGGCAGCAGAGGATGGTTGGAAAGTCGGGGTACAGGGGATTTATAGGGAAGATACGGAGAAAGGCGGAAACTTTGGGGCATTTACTACGAACAGGACAGCCAAGAGTGTAAAATCTATGGGATGTGAATATGTTCTGATAGGTCACTGTGAGGAACGAATGGATAAAGCCGGAGTTCTGGCCCATGCGGGTATTACTGATTCAGAGGCTGTGAACAGAATCTTAAATGAAGAGGTTGTCTGTGCAGTTAAAGCAGGTCTTTCTGTCCTGTATTGTGTCGGGGAAACAGAAGCAGAACAGAACAGATGGCAGGATGTTATAGGGGAACAGCTGGATGTGGGGCTTAATGATGTGGACTTATCAGGTATTTCCGTTGCATATGAACCACTTTGGGCAATTGGACCGGGAAAACCAGTGCCGGATTCAGATTATATAACTAAAATCGCCTCATTTATTAAATCTCGGACAGATGGCTGTCCTGTGATATACGGAGGTGGTCTGAAAGAGGAAAATGCCCGTATGCTGGCAGAAATACCATGTGTGGATGGAGGCCTTATCGGACTTACAAAATTCAGCGGGGATATCGGATTTTATCCGGACGGATTTGCATCTATCGTTGAAAAATATCTGGGGGAGGGTAAATAAGATGAAATTGGATTTTGAATATGGTACGGGCACCATGGCGGCAGAACTGCCGGATGAACGGACAGATGTTTTTATTCCGGGTATAACAGTATCTGATCCCCCATGTATCCCAAGAAATCAGCTGATAAACAAAACAAGAGAATCCATATTACATCCTGTGGGAATGCCGCCTCTGTCAGAATTGGCCGGTAAGGGCAGCAAAGTCACAATAACAATTCCGGATATCGTAAAAGGGGGATGTCAGCCAACCTCACACCGAAAACTGGCGGTTAAACTGATTCTTGAAGAGTTATATAAGGCTGGGGTGGAGAAAAAGGATATCCTTTTGATATTTTCCAATGGACTGCATCCGCGGACCAGCAAAAGGGAAATGCAGCAGATCCTTGGTGATGAATTATTTCATGAGTTTTTTCATTCTCATCAGATTATCAGTCATGACAGCGAAGATTATGAACATTTGGTGGATCTTGGCTGCACAGAGAGGGGAGACCGAGTCCTGATGAATAAGTATGTCTATGATTCTGATATAGCTGTTTTGATCGGACATACTCAGGGAAATCCTTATGGCGGTTACTCCGGTGGATATAAACACTGCGCAACGGGTATTACACACTGGAGGAGTATTGCGACACATCATATACCGGATGTGATGCACGGAAACGATTTTACTCCGGTCAATAACCATTCACTGATGAGAAAAAAATTTGATGAAATAGGCATGTACATGGAAAAATGTATGGGTAAGAAGTTTTTCTGTTGTGATGCTGTTCTGGATTCTATTTCCCGTCAGATAGAGATCAACAGTGGTTACGCAAAAGAAATGCAGCTTATTTCATGGCAGACAGCTGACAAGAGGACATATGTACCCTGGGCAGAAAAGAAATATGATGTAATGGTATTCGGCATGCCTCAGGATTTCCATTACGGGGATGGTATGGGGACGAATCCAATCCAGATGATGCAGGCTTTATCCGCTCAGGTCATCCGTCATAAGAGGGTGATGAGTGACAATTGTGTGATTATATGCTCTTCTATATGTAACGGTTATTTCCACGATGAGCGCTGGCCATACCTTCGGGAACTTTATGAAATGTTCCAGCATGATCATATGAATATACTGCCGGATATGGATAAGTACGGAGAGTATTTTGCTACAAATGAAGAATACATCAGAAAATACCGTTATGCCGGTGCGTTCCATCCTTATCATGGTTTTTCCATGATGAGCTGCGGCCATATCGCGGAGATGAATACCTCCGCCATATACATAGTCGGCGCACAGGAACCCGGAATAGCCAGAGGTATGGGATTAAAGACCAGGGCCACGTTCGAGGAGGCACTGGAGGATGCTATGAAGAAATATGTGGGAGGAAAGCCGAATATCCTGGCGCTGCCGCTGGCTTTTAAGAGGGCATCCGTACATCTGTGTATGAAAGAGGCATAAAAGGAAATGCAGGAAATATATCTGTGAATAGCTGTAGGCGGAGAACGAGAATGTCTCCGCCTTTTTGACAATATTCTTTCCATATTCCGTACAAAATGCTGGTATAAAGAAGTTTGACACTTGATAAGCTTATGTGTTAAGATTGATTTAACTAAAGCGGCCTAAAAGCTGAATATTGGGCGTAAAATAAAAAGACAGAATCTGTCATTAGGGGAATCAGGTGTAAATCCTGAGCGATGTGGTCACTGTATGTGGGATGCAAATCTCATGAGCCAGAATACCTGGTGCCGGATGGAATGAAGCTTCCGAACAAAGCCATGCATTCCGGATTCTCTATAGATTCATATATTGATTCGGAAACAGACCGGCGGACGGAAGCGGGTCTGTTTTTTACGTGCGAAGGAAGGAGAACAACATGAAAAAGAACAACAGCAAAAAAGTAATCATAGGAGCCATAGCGCTGGTCGTCGTATGCGCAGTCCTGCTCCTGGTTTACAAAAATTTCATGCCGAAAGGAGCGGAGGGTGACAAAACCGTCACAGTAAAAGTAGTACACGGAGACGGCAGTGAGAAGGAGTTCAGTTATGCGACTGACGAGGCATATCTTGGAGCGGTGATCCAGGCTGAGAATCTGGTGGAAGGTGAGGAAGGCCAGTACGGGCTTTTCATGACATCTGTGGACGGTGAGAAAGCAGACGATTCCAAACAGCAGTGGTGGTGCCTGACAAAGGGCGGAGAACAGGTGAATACATCAGCGGACCAGACGCCTATAGAGGACGGGGATACTTTTGAACTGACCCTGACTGAGGGGTATTGATTGAAAGGATGCGAAATACCAATGAAAACAAGGTCTCTTGTTATTATGGCAATGCTGACAGCCATTTTGTTTCTGGGACAGGTGTGTATGGCTTTTCTTCCCAATATTGAAGTGGTGACATTGCTGGTGATTCTGTATACACAGGTGTACAAAAAGAAGGTTTTCTTTATTATCTACGCGTTTGCCCTGCTGGAAGGCGTCTTCTACGGGTTCGGGATCTGGTGGTTCAACTATCTGTATGTGTGGAGCATTCTCGCATTGATCGTACTTGTAGTTAAGAGTGAATCGCCGTTGGTCTGGAGTATAATCGCCGGCGCCTATGGGCTGGCCTTTGGATTTCTGTGTGCGCTGCCGTATTTTGTATCAGGCGGTGTGGGCGGCGGTCTGGCCTATTGGATCTCAGGGCTGCATTTCGATGTGCTGCACTGCATCGGCAATGTGGTTGTCTGTCTGGTCTTATATAAGCCGATGTATTATATTTTGAAAAAGCTTGAAAATGTACAGCAGGTGCATGTGCCTTCAAGCCCGCAAATAAGATAAAAGTAATGAAACAGCAGAAGAATATGAAAGCCCTCCTCTGCGGATACTAAAGAAGTCAGGTATCTGCAAAGGAGGGAATTTTATGCTGATAATTAATGGGAAAATATTTACCATGACCGGAAAACCGGTAGACTGCGGATATATAAGAACAGAGGGCAAGGTGATCACAGAGGTGGGAACCATGTCCTCACTGGATAAAAGGCAGAAGGGGGAAGAGGTTCTGGATGTGGATGGTGCCTGGGTGCTGCCGGGGCTGATCGAGGCACATGCCCATATCGGAATCTCTGAGGAAAAATGGGGTGCCATCGGGGATGACTGCAATGAACTGACAAACCCGGTGACGCCGGCACTGCGGGCGATTGATGCCGTTAATGCCATGGACCCGGCATTTCATGATGCGATCAAGGCAGGGATCACCTCTGTGATGACCGGGCCCGGAAGCTCCAATGTAGTGGGCGGCCAGTTTGTGTTTATGAAGACCCAGGGCAGATGTGTGGACAATATGGCGATACTGAACCCGGCAGCCATGAAAGCAGCACTGGGGGAAAATCCAAAAACTACTTACGGGGAGCAGGGAAATTGCCCGGCTACCAGAATGGGGGAGGCAGCCCTTCTGCGCAGAACACTTTTGGAGGCAGTGCAATACCAGAAGGACAAGGAACGGGGCCGGCTTGACAGGGAGGACTTTGAGAAGGAACCGTGGATGCCTGTGCTCCAGCGTGTGATCCCTATGAAGGTCCATGCGCACAGGGCGGACGACATACTGACCGCCATCCGCATTGCAAAGGAATTTAATATAGATATAACCATAGACCACGGCACAGAGGCACATCTGATCGTGGATGAGGTAAAGGCATCCGGGTTCCCGGTGATCGTGGGCACGGATTTAACCTCGCGCTCCAAACTGGAAGTGCAGAATATGAATTTCAAGACCAATAAGATCCTGGCAGAGGCAGGGGTGCTCATTGCAGTGACCACAGACCACCCTGTGGCGCTGATCCAATATCTGCCCCTGTGTGCCGGGCTGGCGGTGAAGGAGGGGCTTCCCATGGAGGAAGGGCTGAAGGCCATTACCATCAATCCCGCCAAAATATGCCGCGTAGAGCAGCGTGTGGGAAGTCTGGAGGCCGGAAAAGACGCAGATATTGCCATATTTACGGGAAATCCCATGGAGGTTTTTACGAAGACCCTTTATACCATAATTGACGGTGAGATCATCTATAACGGCATGAAAGATGAGGAAAATTCTGAATTTGTACCGGGAGGCAGCCGAAAGGACGCACAAAAAACGGCGGCAGGAGAGAATGAGTAGAATTCTTTGAAATGCTGTGGTAAGATAAAGGTAACTATTCAGCAGGCAGTGCGGACTGCAGGTCCTTCCTGCAGAGCCGCAGGTACAAAGGAGGATGTAAGTGTGGCAAAATACAAATGTAGTGTATGCGGGTATATTTTTGAAGAGACAGAAAGTAAAAAGTTTGAGGACCTAAAACAGTGTCCTGTATGTAAACAGCCGGCTTCCGTATTTGTGCGTATAGAGGAGGAAGAGAAGGAGGCACCGGCGCCGGAAGAGCCGGGAACGGAAAATGCGCTTGATTATCCGCCGGAGTATGTGCGCCGTGATCCCTCCTGCCGCTATATGGCAGAGATCCATCAGATGGCGGTCACAGGAAAGCCGATCATAGAGGCCATGGGCACACAGATGAAAATGCCCAATTGGGATGACATCCTGATACTGGGTGCCCAGCTCAATCCGCCGCCTCTTATGGAGCACGACCCGGTCAGCACCACTACGGTGATAGGGAAACATGCTGAGAAACCAATGGTCCTGGACATGCCGGTCTACATATCACATATGTCATTCGGCGCTATGTCAAAGGAGATGAAGACAGCTCTTGCAAAGGGCAGTGCTATGGCAAAAACCGCCATGTGCAGCGGGGAGGGAGGAATCCTTCCGGAGGAAAAAGCGGCTGCGTACAAGTACATATTTGAATACGTCCCCAACCGTTACAGTGTTACACCTGAAAATCTTTCCACAGCGGATGCCATCGAAATTAAAATCGGGCAGGGTACAAAGCCGGGAATGGGCGGCCATTTGCCTGGAGAAAAGGTGACACCTGAGATTGCAGCCATCAGAAACAAACCCCTCGGACAGGATGTGATCAGTCCGTCCAAATTCCCCGATGTCAATACAAAAGAGGATTTAAAGGAACTGGTGGACCAGCTCAGAATGGCCTCCGGCGGGCGTCCCATAGGGATCAAGATCGCGGCAGGCAGGATCGAAAAGGATCTGGAATACTGTGTGTTTGCAGCGCCTGATTTTATTACCATTGACGGCAGGGGCGGTGCCACGGGAGCAAGCCCAAAACTGGTGCGGGATTCCACCAGCGTGCCGACTATTTATGCGCTTCACAGAGCCAGAAAATATCTGGACAGCATAGGTGCGGAGATTGACCTTGTCATTACAGGCGGTCTGCGGGTGTCCTCGGATTTCGCAAAAGCTATTGCCATGGGTGCGGATGCCGTTGCTGTTGCATCTGCGGCTCTGATAGCGGCAGCCTGTCAGCAGTACCGTATCTGCGGCTCGGGCCAGTGTCCGGTAGGCGCGGCTACCCAGGACCCGGAACTCAGAAAGCGCCTGAAGGTGGACGCGGCAGCCAAAAGAACGGCGAACTTTTTAAACTGCAGCAGGGAAGAACTGAAAACATTTGCCCGTATCACAGGGCATAAAGATGTCCATGAGATGAATGTGGATGACCTGTGCACGATTAACCGTGAGATATCAGAATTTACAGACATAGCACATGCATAAGCATAAAGATACCGCGGGGTATGCTCCATAACGGAGACTGCCCCGCGGTTTTTTAAACCTCTTCGCCCAGAAGTGAGCGGTAAAATTTCTTCTGTTTTACAAAATAATAAATGATAAACAGCACAGCCGTCAATGCCCAGGAGATCGGATAACTCATAAGTATACTCTGGATGCCCGGAATATGCGGCACAACCGCAAAAATCCAGAAGATTCTCAGCAGACACACACCGCCGCAGGTCATGATCATCGGAATCAGTACATCCCCGATACCGCGGAGGGCACTGGACAGGATCTCTATGAAGATGAACAGCACATAACTCGGGGCAATCACCTGGATGATCTTCATACCAACTTTGATAACCTCCGGGTCCTGGGTAAACATGCGGAAGATATAGCTGCCAAACAGCAGAAACAGGGCGCTTACCAGTATGGAAGCGATAAAGTCCATGAACAGGCAGACAAACACACTTCTCTTCATACGGGAATATTTCCCGGCTCCGTAGTTCTGCCCCACGAAGGTGGTGATGGCGATGGAAAAGGCGCCGGATATCATCCAGTAGATCGCGTCCATTTTGCCAAATGCCGTGTAGGCTGCCATGGTGTCGGTTCCCAGGTTGTTCAGAGAGGTCTGTATGATAATATTTGAAATATTATACATGACAGACTGGATTCCGGCAGGAAGCCCGATGGTGACAATGGATTTGAGCAGGAATCTGTGGAAACGGATATTCTTTGCCTCCAGCAGATACATTTCCCCCGGCTGCATCAGGGCGCGCACCACAAGGATGGCACTTACGGCCTGGGCGATCAGCGTGGCGATGGCCGCTCCCTCAACCCCCAGATCCAATCCCACTACCAGCAGGATGTCCAGAAATATATTGATAAAGCAGCACACGATCAGATAGTACAGGGGGCGTTTGGAATCGCCCACTGCCCTCAGGATCGCAGACCCCACATTGTAAATAAATACAAAGACAATGCCGCCGAAATAAATGCGCAGATAAGACGCGGAACCTGCCATTACATTTTCCGGTGTGTGCATCAGCCGCAGCATGAAGGGGGTAAGGATCAGTCCCAGCACAGTGATGATGATACTTCCCACAATGGACAGGGCGGCCGCTGTGTGGAGCGTGGCGTTTAAGTCCTTTTTATTTCTGGCACCGTAATATCTGGCAATGATGACCGTGGCACCGGAGGAAAGACCTACGAAAAAGCCCACGACCAGGTTGATAAGCTGCCCGGAAGAACCGCCCACGCAGGCCAGAGCCTCTTTGCCCACGAACCGGCCTACCACAATGGCATCCGCTGTGTTATAAAGCTGCTGGAACAATGTGCCCAGCATAATGGGAAAGAAAAACAAGAGAATCTGTTTCCAGATGACTCCCTCGGTGATCTGATTTTGACCCGTTTGTTTTGTATCCATGATGTTTTCCCCCTGTTTATAACGTGAAAATTCATGCAGAAAGCATGTTTACTTATATCGAAAAAAAGCACATAAGGTATCATACCTTATGCCCTATATACATATATAACACAGTTTTTCGGGAAAGTCGATAAGAGAAAATGAATTTACTGTGAACAGTAATCATTTTGTGGTATGATAGAGGCAGAAAAATTATGTTTGGGGTAAGACTGGAGGAACTTATGAAGGTAAAGATACGTGTAGCGGACCCGGCAGGGAATATCACAATTTTTGTCATGACACCACTGGAAAGGAGTCAGTACGCGGAGGCAGCCAATCAGCTTCTGGAGCAGAAGAAATATAAGGCGGAGCAGGTTGGATTTGTGGAGGAAAAGGAGGACGGAACCCTGCATATGCAGATGATGGGCGGCGAGTTCTGTGGTAATGCCACAAGAAGTTTCGGATATCTGAAGAGTCTCATGGACGAGAAACATCCGGCGCTTGTGCAGGTGGATGTGAGCGGTTCGGAATCCCCCCTGGATGTTGAGGTGGACCTTGAATCCGGAACCAGCCGCACAACCATGCCGCTGCCGCGAAAGATCGTAAATCTTTCCGTGCCCGGCCAGGGAACCTGTCCCATGGTCTGCTTTGACGGCATCAGCCATATGATCGTGAAGGGACCGAGAAGGAGTGATGCCTTCGTACAGGAAGTGCTGAAGGCAGCCAGGGCATGTGAGACATGCGATGCATACGGCATCATGTTCCTGGAACCCAGCGGTGACGGCATGGAGAAATGCTACCGGATGACGCCTGTGGTATATGTGGTGGAGACAGATTCCCTTGTGTGGGAATCCAGCTGCGGCAGCGGAAGTATGGCCTGCGCGGTGTACCTGGCGGACAGAAAAGCAGACGGCACTTATGTGTATGTACTGAGACAGCCGGATGGTCAGATCGAAGCAACGGTGATCCGCCGGGAAGGAAAAACGGTACAGTGCAAAATGGGCGGAAAAGTCACGATTTCCGGCGAACTGGAAGCAGAAATCCTGTGAGACAGGTACCGTGTAAAATAAGAGAGAAAGGTTGACATAAGTATGCAGAGGAGCAGTTTACATAATCCATATCCAGTAATAGAAAAGGATGGCGTCCTGTCATTTGGAGGAAACCAGGCGTGGTCAGATTCTGCTGTTATGAGAAAATGCGGATGCGGTGTCATAGGCGGGACGGATTTATTGCTGTATTTAAGTTTACATAAAGATATCTGCCGGACGGAGTTATTTCAGGAAGCCTATTTGGAAAACGGTATTCTTGAACTGCCGGAATATATGAGTTATGTTAACTGCTTTAGGAAGAAATACCTGCCGGTCATTCCTCATTTCGGCATGGCCGGGTGGATGCTGGTGCTGGGGCTTAACAGGTATTTCAGGCATGAGCGGATCAGGCTCAGGGCAGTCTTCGGCGTGCTGCCCAGAAATCTGTGGGTGAGGATCAGCGCTATGCTGGCCCATGATATTCCTGTCATTTTGCTGGTGGGACCTAATTTTCCCTTTGTGTGGGGAAAGCACAGGCTGAATATGTACCACCGTTCCCAGGAGGGAGAGTATTCTCCCTCCTGCCAGATAAAGGCGCATTTCGTCACCGTGACGGGGATGGATGATACCTGGATGCGGGTTTCCTCCTGGGGGAAGGAGTATTATATCAACAGGCAGGAGTATTTTAATTATGTGAAGAAACACAGTAGTTTTCTGATCAGTAATATTTGTTATATTAAGAGCAGGAAGTAGTGAGAACTGCCGCCTGTCGAAATGAATTTAGAAACATACTTTCGTCTAAATTAGGGAATTATCCCGGGCCGCAGACAGCGGCTTGGTGATAATTCCCTTTTATATTGTATGTTTCTTTTGCAAAATGGTCAAAATATCAAACATTTTTGGTAAGAAAGGCACCTGTTCCGTCAGATTGACATGGGTTACAATGATTTTATCAAAAAGATTACGGAGGAAACAGAAATGAGGAAGAAAACAGTAGCTGTATTACTTACAGCGGCAATGATGACCGGTATGCTGGCAGGCTGCGGGAACAGCGGCGGAGACAGTGGGAAGGAGGCTTCCGGCTCTGCCGGTAAAAAGGGCGACAGCGATACGCTTACTGTCATGTGTGTTGGGACAGAGGCAGATACCTATATTGATGCCTACAACTCCATAGCTGAAAAGTTCTCTGAGGACAATGAGTATGGCGTAAATGTAAAAATTGATTTCTATGAGAATGAGCAGTATAAGACAAAGCTGACTACGCTGATGGCCTCTAATGCAGTACCGGATGTATTCTTTACATGGGAATTGTCGTATCTGCAGCCGTTTGTGGAGGGTGGTAAGGTAACGGATATTACTTCTTATCTGGAAAAGGATGCGGAGTGGAAGGACAGTTTCGCTGACGGTACCCTTGAACTGTTGTCATATGACGGAAAAAATTATGGAATACCTACACAGAAGTCATTATGTGTCATGTTTTATAACAAAAAGATTTTTGAAGAGAACGGGGTTTCGGTACCGTCTACCTATGATGAGTTTCTGAAAGTGTGTGATACTCTGAAGAATAACGGGGTAACTCCTATGGCTATGTGCGGAACAGACGCCTGGATTCCCGCTCAGTTTGTACAGCAGATAGCCGGAGGAATGGCGGGTGACAGTCTTTTTCAGGATATTTGCGACGGAAAGGAAAAGTGGAATAATGAGACACATGTAAAAGCGGCTGAGGAAGTGAAAAAGATGGCCGATGCAGGATATTTCCAGGATGGATATATAGGCATGGGGCCGGAGGAATCTACGGATCTGTTTACCAACGGGAAATCCGCCATGTATTTTATGGGTGCATGGGATGCGGATAAGATTCAGAAAAGCGGTATGGGTGAGGATGCGGGGGCCTTTGTGCTGCCGGCCTATGATGCGCAGTATAATAATATTTCGGTTGGGTCTGTGGATACCAGCTTTGCTGTATCAGAGACTTGTAAGAATAAGGACGCGGCAGTTGCATTTTTGAAATTCTGGACTTCTCAGGAGATGGAGGAGATGCTGCTGTATGAAAACGGAAGGATTCCGGCAGATAATTTCGATCTGGATACCGGTAAGCTGACACCGCTTATGGCGGAAGTGCTGACAATCTCCAATGAACAGGTGGGATTGACTCCCTGGTGGGACAGACAGTTTGGGGCTGGTGAAGGTGTGGAGTTTAATAATACCTGTGTATCGGTTCTTGGAGGAGAGGATGCTGAGGGGGCGTTTGATGGGCTGCAGCAGTTTGCGGAGGATAACGCTGATAGGTAGTTAGTATAATTTAAATTTATGGTTAAAGGGACGGGGAGGAAGGCGGGGCAGAACCCTCCCCCTCCGGCCCGGTTCTGCCCCGCCTTCCTCCCCTGACTTTGGCTGCGATAGGAGTAAAGATACAGAGTTGGATGAGATAAGAAGATTGAAAATCAGAGGAATATAGAGGAGGAAAATCGGATGGAGGATAAAGTGATAAGGGGGATGAGATGTGGTTGTGTTTGGGATTGGTGAGGTGATGTGGGATGAATAAGGTTCTGGGTAATAAGAAGAGTATTGCGGTTTTTGTGCTGCCGGCTTTTTTGATTTATGCGGTTTTTGTGCTGGTGCCGATTGGATATAATGTGTATGTGAGTTTTTTGCAGACGGATTTGATGAGTCCCAGTAAATTTGTGGGAATTAAGAATTATGTTAACCTGTTTCGGGATTCGACTTTTACGGGGGCTTTGAAGAATAATATATTGATGGTGATTGGGTCGTTGATCGCGCATTTGCCGTTGGCGCTGCTTTTTGGGAATATTTTGTTTCAGAAGATTAAGGGGAGTCATTTTTTCCAGACAGTGTTTTTTTTGCCGAGTGTTATCTGCGGGGTGGCTGTGGGGCTGACCTGGACGTTTGTGTATAACTCGGAGTTCGGGCTTTTGAATAAGTTTCTGGAGATTATCGGCCTGGAGAGTCTGCAGCATGTATGGCTGTCGGATAAGAATCTGGCGTTGTTTTGTATTATTGTGGTTGTTATGTGGCAGTTTGTGGGTTATCACATGATCATTCAGCTTGCTGCCATGAAGAATATTCCGTCCTCTTATTATGAGGCAGCGGAAATTGACGGGGCCAGTAAATGGGTGCAGTTTAAGAGTATTACATTTCCGCTTATTAAGCCGATCTTGAAGGTAGATGCTGTACTTATCATTACGGGTTCCCTGAAATATTATGATTTGATCGCCGTTATGACAGGGGGCGGGCCGAATCATGCTACGGAACTTATGTCAACCTATATGTTTTATCAGGGGTTCAGGACGCTGAAGTACGGATATTCAGCCGGAATCGGTGTGATACTGCTGATTTTGTGTATGTGTTCTGTGCTGCTGTCAAACCTGGTGTTCCGTTCGGAACCTGTTGAATTTTAAGAGGAGGACAGTGAGATGAGATTATCAGCAAAGGATAAGGTTTTTCTTGTACTGAAATATATTGTGCTGGGGATTTTTACGATACTATGTCTGTATCCTCTTTTGTGGCTGTTTTTGAGTTCCTTTAAAACAAATACGGAGTTGTATGCAAATCCCTGGGGGCTGCCGGAACATTTCAGCCTGGATAATTATGTTCAGGCCATAACAGAAGGCCATATTTTGCAATATTTCGGCAACTCTGTTATTATTGCAGTATCGGCCGTATTAGTGGCAGTTGTACTGAGCAGTATGGTATCTTACGCAATAACCAGGATGCAGTGGAAGTTGTCCAGACTGACACTGAATGTGTTTCTTCTGGGGATGATGATTCCGGTGTATGCTATGGTGGTTCCTCTGTTTTCCATGTTTAACAGGATGGGACTTCTGAATACACATCTGGCAGTTATCATACCGCATATTGCAATCGCTTTTCCGATGGCGATTTTTATTATGACAGGATTTATGGGATCTCTTCCAAAAGAAATGGAGGAGGCAGCAGTCATGGACGGGTGTAATATTTACCAGATATTTTTTAAGATCATTATGCCTATTTCAAAGTCATCTGTTGTGACAGTGGCAGTCGTTACTTTTATCAATATATGGAACGACCTGCTGCTTCCCCAGATATTCCTGACGGATGCCTCCAAGATGACGCTTCCCGTGGGTCTGACGGAGTTTCAGGGGCAGTATGCGACCAATTATGTGGCGGAGATCGCGGCGGTGATCATTACGATCATACCAAGTATTATTGTGTACATATGGCTGCATAAGCATATTATGGAAGGCATGGTGGCAGGAGCGGTAAAGGGCTGAGCGCGTCCGGAAAAAAGGACAGTCCGGCTGCCTGAACGGCTGCGATACAAGAGGTGGGGACATGAATTTACTGGTTGCAGATGATGAGATGGCTATTCGGAGGGGGATGCTCTCCCTTCCGTGGTCAAGTATAGGGATTGAGAATGTGTATGAAGCGGAAAACGGGCTGCAGGCCAGGGAAATGCTGCAGCAGAAGAAGGTGGATATCATGATAAGTGATATCAAGATGCCGGGGCTTACAGGGCTTGAACTGGCTGAGTATGTGAAAGAGTATGATCTGGACACCGCGGTGATTCTTCTGACAGGATTTTCTGACTTTTCCTATGCCCAGAAGGCGATCAGAAATGAGGTCTTTGACTATATGCTGAAGCCTTTGAGACCCAGGGATATTCTTGAAACCGTATCGGGTGTTATGAGACGGCTGGAACAGCGGCGTTATCAGGAAAATGTAGTGCGCAGGTATGAGACAGATGCGGACAGTGTTGACCTGGGGGACCAGATACGGCACCATTTCAGAGGTGTCAACCGGCAGTGTATGGAGATTCTGCAGGATATGGCCCAGAGGTTTACACAGGACATCACACTGAATTCCTTTGCGGATACCTATCATTTTTCGCCCGCATATCTTTCCAGAATGATCAAGAAGGAGACGGGATATTCTTTCAGTGAGATTTTAAACAGTATGCGCCTTGCAGAAGCTGCCTGGCTGCTCAGGGAAGAAAATGTGAAGATAGGGCTGCTGTGTGAAAAGTCCGGATTCCGGGATGCCAGGTATTTCAGCCAGGTGTTCAAGAAGGCCTTTGGCTGCAGTCCCGGTGAATTCAGAAAAAATGCCGGACAGCAGAAAAACTACAGTATTAAGAGTATATTGGAGCTGATACAGGATAAAAAATAACAGAACTGTCCGGGGGCATGTGATGAGGGGAAAAAGGAAGTGCAGACTGAAGATCACAGGAATCAGAAAAAAGATGCTTTTGGTGTTCGCAGTTCTGATCACTGTCACAGGAGCCGGGATCTCTGTTTTTTCTGCCGCGGTTTTCAGGCAGGGATACGGAAAGATTTCCAAGGTTTATTTACAAGATGTCACACAGCAGACAACCAATAATCTGGAAAATATGATTCAAACCATAGAGGATATCAATATCCAGATCCTGTCCAGCGCCGTGATCCAGGAGCAGCTTGAAATTGTGAACGGACAGGAGATGGAGCTGTACAGTATCAGGAACATCAGTAAGATCGTGGAGCGGGAACTGGAGACAAATGCACTGTTCAGTTCCGACGTGGTTTCCCTGAGTGTGATCTCAAAAAGCGGACTGGAATTTTCTGTGAAAAAGATTACAGGCCGCGGAACGGATTTTGCATTTCCGGAAAAAGATATCTATGCTGCTAACGGGACAACCCTGTGGGGCCTTGTTGGTCCGGATGATGATATCTGCATCGCCAAGGCAATACTGGATCTGACTACCATGAAGCCCATCGGATATATTAATATTGTCTACGAGAAAGAATACTTTGGTGATATTGTTAAGGATAATTCCACTGAGTATTCCGGAGCGTCTTATGTGGTGGACCAGGACGGTATTATTACGGTCACCAATCACGAAATGTATCTGGGCGATAAATTTCCGGTGGAGATAGAGACCCTGAGGGAGTCTGAGACATCCCGGTATGACATTTTAAACGGAACAAATTCATTTTACTACGTAGGAAATCAGATGCCCAACGGCTGGACTCTGGTGGAGGCTGTTTCTGTGAAGGAGTTTTATAAAAATACATACCGAGTGATCGGGCTGACCGGGATTTTTCTGCTGGGTATCCTGATTCTGAGCTTTCTATCTATCAGTATGGCGACAAAACATATTGCCAGGCCTACGCAGGATCTGCTGGAGAGCATGAAACTGTTCGGCAGAGGAAATCTCTCACATCGTGTGGAGGTCAAGACCACGGATGAGATCGGACAGATAGGCAGCGAGTATAACCGTATGGCAGAGAATATTGAAACGCTGATTGAAAAGGTCTATAAGATGGAAATCACACAAAAGCAGGCGGAGATTGATTTCCTGTGTATGCAGATCAATCCGCATTTCCTCTATAATACGCTGGATACGATCAGTTGGATGGCGATCATGCAGGGGAACCTGGATATCTCAGAGATGACCATATCCCTGGCTGACCTGCTCAGGGCCATGATCAAAAAGGACAGATTCGTCACAGTGGAAGAAGAGATGAAGACAGTGAAGGATTATCTGCTGATCCAGGGACAGCGGTTTGGTGATAAGATTTCTGTTATATATGATATAGATGAACAGGCATATCCTTGTCAGATACCTAATTTTATTCTACAGCCCCTGATTGAAAACGCGATCATCCACGGATTGGAGCCGAAGCTTGATAAGGGGACGCTGCGAGTGCAGATAAGACTGGAAGAAGACAGAGTCGTATTTTGTATTGCAGATGACGGCGTGGGCATGAGCCGGGAGGAAATCCGGGAGCTGTATGAGAAGTGTGAAATGAATGATACAAATCAGAATATCGGACTTAAAAATGTTTACCGAAGGCTTATCCTGTGTTATGGTGAAACCAGCAGGCTTAATATAGAAAGTGAAAAGCACAGAGGAACGAAAATTAATTTTATCCTGCCCATGACAGTCAGGGAGCAGGAGGAGGAGGAAACTAAATGAGGAAAACACAGAATTACAATTGGCCCACCCTATCCCTGGGCACCTGTTATTATCCGGAGCACTGGGACAAAAAGCTGTGGAGGGAAGACCTTCGGCGTATGAAGGAAAACGGTATCTTTACCGTCCGGATCGCGGAGTTTGCATGGAACAAGCTGGAGCCGAGGGAAGGGGAATATACCTTTGACTTTTTCGATTCTTTTCTCGATGTGGCGGAGGCGGAGGGTATGAAGGTCATATTCGGCACTCCCACAGCCACACCGCCGGTCTGGCTGACGGAAAAGTATCCGGAAGTGCTGAACTGCCGTCTGGATGGGACCCCATTTAGGCATGGTATGCGGAGACATTATAACTATAACTCACCTGTTTACCGGAAATTCTGTTCCATTATTGTGGAGAAGGCGGCACAGCACTACGGACAGCGCCCTTGTATTGTGGGATGGCAGATAGACAATGAGATCAACTGTGAGGTGGATGTCTTCTATTCAGAGAGTGACACAGCAGCCTTCAGGGAGTTTCTGAAGGAAAAATATCAGACACTGGATGCTCTCAATGAAGCCTGGGGGACCGTATTCTGGAATCAGACGTATACAAAATGGGAAGAGATCTATGTGCCCAGACCCACAGTGCACGATTCCACCAATCCCCATCAGGTACTGGACTACACCAGATTTGTATCCGCCAGTGCCATACAGTTCTGTAAAATGCAGAGTGATATTATCAGAAAATATAAAAAACCTCAGGATTTCATCACCACAAACGGCATGTTCGGAAATCTGGACAACCACAGGATGATGGACGAATGCCTGGATGTGTACACCTATGATTCCTATCCTAATTTCGCTTACTGTCTGTGTGAGGACCCCATCCATTCGGATGACTTGAATGACAGGAAATGGAGCCGGAATCTCACAGAGGTCCGGTCCATCTGTCCGCATTTCGGTATTATGGAACAGCAGTCAGGGGCAAACGGATGGAATACCCGTATGGAGGCGCCGGCCCCGAAACCGGGCCAGATGATGCTCTGGGCCATGCAGAGTATTGCCCACGGCGCTGATTATGTGAGCTTTTTCCGCTGGAGGACGGCTGTTATGGGTACCGAGATCTACTGGCATGGGATTCTGGACTATGACAACAGGGACAACCGGAAACTGTCCGAGGTATACAGAATCTGGAAACGCACGGAGGCCATCCGTGAGATGGCAGGGGCTGACTACCAGGCGGCCTTTGGACTTGTGCGGGACTATGACAATATCTGGGATTCCCAGTTGGATGTGTGGCATATGAGACTGGCTAAGAAGAGTGAAAAGGAAATCTTCACAGCCGCACAGTTAAACCATACTCCCATGGATATGGTCTATCTTCTGGAGGATACAGACGCTGAGGAACTGTTAAAGTATCCGGTGCTGTTTTATCCCCATCCCCTAATCCTCACAGAGAAAAGGGCAGAAGTTCTGAGAGCCTATGTGGAAGCAGGCGGCTGCCTGATTCTGGGGTGCAGGACGGGACAGAAGGATGAGACAGGCAAATGTGTGATGCAGCCAATGCCGGGACTTCTTTCCTCCCTGACACAGACGGATGTAAAGGAATATACCTTTGTTGGCCCGGCAGATGAAGCAGTGTCTATGGAGTGGGAAGGCAGACAGGTGGAAACTGGCCTGTTTAACGATATTCTGGCAGCTGCGGGACCTGACGCCGATATTTTGGCAAAATACAGTTCCAACTATTATGAGGGACGCCCGGCTCTGGCGGAGACGTTATGTGGTAAAGGAAAAGTCCTGCACTTTGGAGGGACATTTACCAGGGATAATGTGAAAGCGTTTCTGGCCTATACAGGCGTGCTGCAGCCTTATCAGTATCTGGCTGAGGTATCAGAGGCCTGTGAGATCGCCATGCGGGTGAAGGACGGGAAGCGGTATCTGTTTATTCTGAATTATGACAAAGAGCCGCAGAAGGTGGTTCTGAAGGAAGCAGTCATGGATATGGACACAAAGGATGAGGTACAGGGAAGTGTTCTGCTGAAGGGATATGAGACCAAGGTTTACCGGATTTTTTAAGATACAGAATATAGAGCGAGTAACAGAAATACAAGAAAACGCAGAAAGCCGCGGGAACAGATACGGCGGCTTCTGCGTTTTTTTCAGGAGGAACAGTAAAATGGAAATATTTGATATCATAGATGAATCAGGCAGACCCACAGGTAAGACCGTAGACAGGGAGACTGCCCACGCGGAGGGGATTCTGCACCGCACGGCCCATGTGTGGCTTCTTCGCAGGCGCGGTGACAGGACAGAGGTACTTCTCCAGAAACGGAGCAGGAACAAGGATTCCCATCCGGGATGCTACGATATCTCAAGTGCCGGACATATTCCTGCAGGTGTGGACTTTGTTCCCTCTGCGCTCAGGGAACTGAAGGAGGAACTGGGTGTGGATGCGTCTGCGGAGGAGTTGGTCTGCTGCGGCAGGAGAAGGATATTCCACAGGGATGTGTTTTACGGCAGGGATTTTGTGGATAACCAGGTCAGCAATATCTATTGTATGTGGAAAGATATAGAGCCGGAACAGATGACGCTTCAGAAAGAAGAGGTGGAGGAAGTCATATGGATGGATCTGGAGCTCTGCAGGGAGCTGGTCAGGACAAACGGTATTCCTCACTGCATTTACATGGAAGAACTGGATATGCTGCCGGGATGACAGCAATATCCGGTTCTTCTCATTTCTTAATGACAGTTCCGGAGAATCATCACAGCTTCCGCCGGTACTTTTTCGTGTCTGTGCTCAGGGGATCCTGTTGAATCTTACGCTTTAAAAAGCTATAATAGTGATACATGTTGGTGAAAAACAGTAAACTCGGGGGACAGTATTGTGATCGGCGTGCCCATTGTGCGGAGCGGCGAGGAGAGATGCCCTGACAGAGACCATACGCAGGGAATTTAAGAAAAAAGACGGCGGCAGCTACCGGGTCTTCATGTTCCTGGACATAGATCATTTTAAAGGAATCAACGATACCCACGGACATGACGCAGGCGATAAGGATTACAAGGGAGTGATGAAACGGGCGGACCAGGCTCTGTATAAAGCAAAGAGACAGGGCAGGAATCAATATGTTTTAGATGATTCCTAATGGTCTGCGCCCCTCACAGCAGTAATGACACAGTATAAAGGAGACAGAAATGAAAAAGAAGATTGGTTACATTTACCTGTTTATCACGTTTTTTATATGGGGGAGCATTTATGTGGTGAGTAAGTTCGCCCTTGATGTCATGGCACCGTTTATGCTGCTTCTCATCCGATATGTGGTTTCCGTGGCGGCACTTACCGTACTTTTGAAGCTGCGGGGAACCAGGATAAAGGTGAAAAAAGAGGACCGGAAATATATTCTGATCGTGGGCGCCCTGGGATACTTTGTCTCCATAGGCTGCCAGGTCATGGGAACAAATCTTCTGGACGCCTCCCTGGCATCTCTGATCAATGCCATGAATCCCATCTCCATTTCCATTCTGGCTATGATATTTCTGAGAGAGAAGATACATAAAAAGGATGTGGCAAGCATTATTATTTCTCTCGTTGGAGTTTACATAATATTGGGAGCGGGAAGCGGAAATATCAGCGCGGCAGGGGTGCTGGCCTCTGTGTGCTCCGTGCTTTTATGGTCCGGGGCATCGGTAGCTATCCGAAGGATCTCAGGGGGATATGATCCGGTACAGATCGCGCTGTACGGAATGGGAGTTGCCCTTCTTTTAAACATTCCGGCGGCTGTTTTGGAGGCGGGGAGCATACCCAGTACCTTTACTGCAAAAGCGGTTCTGTCCTGCATCTATCTGGGCATCGTCGGGACAGCAGTGGCCCATACGCTGTGGAATATGAGCCTGAAGCTTCTGGACGCAAGCGTATGCTCCATGTTCTATCCGCTGCAGCCACTGACCTCTGCAGTGCTGGGAATTTTCTTTCTCCATGAGGTGATCACCTGGAATTTTGTGGTGGGGGGCCTGCTGATTTGCGCAGGGGTGCTGATCACGGTTCTCTTTACGGGAAACAGAAAGACAGAGAAAGCGTGAGACCGGTAAAATGGTTTCACGCTTTTCTTTTGCCCGCTTTACAAGAAATCATTGTTATGATACCGTGGGTAATAGTGAAAAATACAGAGGTGATTAGAATGAGGAAAAAGCAGGGATGGTTTATCCTTTTGACAGTTGTTCTGTCTCTTGCAGGATGCGGAGGCAGGGTAGAGAAGGGCGAAGGGCTGGTGCCGTCAAAGGAACAGGAGACGGAGAAGAAGACAGAGCTTGCCGTATTTTATTCCGGGGAGGATGCCAGGAGGATATCCGTAATGGAGGAGCTGTGTGAAAAGTTTATGGAGGAAAATCAGGACATCCGGGTGCTCAGCGAGCATTCCGGAAGCGGAATCTATTCAGAGACGCTGAAGGCAAAGGAGGCTGCCGGGGAGTTCCCGGATATCTTTGAGATCCAGGACCCTTATACTTTTGCTGAGGCAGGGAAACTCGGTGCTATCTCCCAGGAGGTGGGAAAGCTGGTGGAACAGCCCTTTGCGATTGACGGAAATATATATGCGGTGCCCTTTTACAAGACCTCCTTCGGGATTATCTATAATCAGGTGATCTTCAAGGAACTGGGGCTTGAAGTACCCAGGACATACGGGGAGTTTCTGGAGGTCTGCAGAGTCCTGAAGCAGAACGGAACCGCGCCCCTGGCAGCCGGGGGAAATCCGACGGAGACGGGAAAATACTGGCTGAATTATTTCTTCCAGGTGGACCTTGCAAAGGCGGACCCGGACTGGCAGAGAAAGAGAAATGAGGGCCTGGTATCCTTTCAGGATGAAAATGTCAGGAACATGCTGGCAGACTATCAGGATATGATGAACGGGGAATATATGCTGGAGGACTCCGTAAATATGAATGAGAACCAGGTGATCCAGGCCCTGATCAACCAGGATGCCGCCATGGTCCTCACAGAACCCTCCATGGTCTCTAAAATATGGGAGGCCTATCCTCTGGCTGTGGAATCCGGCAAGGACACACTGGGCGAAGAGTTGGAGGAGGACCCCTGTAAATTCCGCCTGGGGTGGTTTTTCCTGGGGGATGAAGCAGGTGACCCTGTGGTAGTCAGCGAAAAAGGCGCCCAATGGGCAGTCTCGGATACCTGTGGGGAGAATGCCGAAAAAAACCGGGCCGCCATGAGGTTTTTAGAGTTCTGCTACAGGAAAGAGAACTACAGAAAAGTGCTGCAGACCGTTTACGCCATCCCTGCCACCAGGGAAAAGATCCTGTATCCCGCTCCAAAGGTACAGCAGAGTTTTCTTGTGGATTACCGCTATGCGGATAAAAGCGATGTATATCTGGGAAATGAGGACACACCGGAGCATTTCAAACGCAGCATGTACGATGTTTTCTTTTCCGTGGCGACGAAAACCATGAGCGTGGATACTGCGGCGGAGAAGCTGGATGAGTATTGGGACAACGTGGCGGGAGGTTTAGGGAGGAAGTCATGATAAAAAGAAAGAGACAGCATTACCAGAGCCTTTTTGTAAAATCGGTGGCAGCATTGATTTTGATCGGTATCGTGCCGCTGCTGATCATGGGTATCTCCATTTACAGTGCATACATGGATTCTCTCAGGCAGACACTTCTCTCCAATATGTACCGCAGTGCTCTCTATGTGGGGAAGAATGCCGCAGATCTGTTTCAGGAAATGGAGGAGACCACCAAATATCTCTATAACTATAATATCACGGAGTATGACTATCTCTACGAGCTGATGGAGGATGACACCATCACCCAGGCCCGCAGGGAGGCACTGATGAGTGACGTGCTCAGGGATATTTTATATATGAATCAGCATATTGACCATGTGTTTTTCATCACTCCGGGTGGGGAACAGTATTCTGTCATGCGTCCGCCTGAGGTTATGGTGAAAGAGGAGGAAATGGGGCGTTTTCATGAGGAGAACTTCCTGGAAGGCCACAAACAGATGCGCCTTCTGCCCACCCATGATACCAGCTATTACTCAGATGTCAGCGATTTTACAGTGACAAGAAATATTATGAACACAAGGACCATACAGTCCGCGGACGAACAGGAGCTGGGAACTCTGTATATTGATGTGAGCGCGGATTATTTTGACGGCATCATCAATGAGACGGACCTGGAGGACGGCTGCAGGATGTATGTGATAGACAGAAAGGAAAAAGTATTTGTCTACAGCCAGGAAAAGGAGAATATCGGGACAGGCATCGGAAAGCTGGAGGATTATCTGCCTGAGATGGAGGAGGACAAGCAGTACATAAAAGCGGACGGAAACTATTTTATTTACAGGCTGATACCCGGTACGGACTGGTTGGTGACAGAAGAGATTCCGGCATTTAATCTGGAGAACAGTTATCAGGAGATACAGACGAACATTTTGATTATTATAGGGTTCAGCGTTATCCTTCTCATGATCATCTATTTCTTTTACTCCAAGATGATGAATAAGCCCATCCGCACACTGAAGGATGCCATGGAACAGATCCAGGACGGGAATCTGGATACGAGGGTGACGATCAAGTCCAACGACGAAGTGGGATTTCTTGCAAAGGGTCTGAATCAAATGACGGAAAACCTGCAGAATCATATCCAGCAGGTCTATATAGCAGAGATACGGCAGCGGGATGCAGAGATTGAGGCCCTGAAAACGCAGATACAGCCTCATTATCTCTACAATACCCTGGATGTCATCCGCATGACAGCCATCACCAATGATGACAATGTGACAGCGGAGATGATAGACAGTCTGTCCGGACAGCTCAAATACCTCATAGGCAATGCCAGAGACATGGTCACCCTTCAGGCGGAGATCGACAGTATACGCAATTATTTTAAGATCATCCGCATCCGGTATGAAAACCGTTTTGAGCTGGAGATCAACATTGAGGAAAATCTTCTGGGCCTGGAAGTCCCCCAGCTCATCATCCAGCCTGTAGTGGAGAACGCGGTAAAATACGGACTCAAGCCAAAAAGCGGCACAGGTGTCATAGCCGTAAATGCCAGGGAGGAGGATGGCTGCCTGGAGATCACAGTTATGGACAACGGCGTGGGTATGGAGCCGGAGCGCCTGAAGACCGTGCAGGAACGTCTGGAAAGTCCGGAGACAGTCAAGCATCCGAAGAGCAAACGCGCCAGCCTCGGTCTTAAGAATGTGTATGACCGCATCAAACTCATGTTCGGCGACACATACGGACTGGAGATCAGCAGTTTTGAGAATATAGGAACTATGGTAAAATACCGGCTTCCCATCATAGACGGGACAGAACCGGCAAAGGAAAATCCAGGAGGAGAAAATGTTTAAGATCATAATTGCAGACGATGAGCCGGTGATCATCAGAGGACTGAAAAAAATGATGAACTGGGAGCGCCTGAACGCGGAGGTGATCGGGGAGGCTGCCAACGGCGAGGAACTTCTGAAAAAGACAGAGGAGCTGAAACCGGATATTATTATTTCCGATGTTGCCATGCCCAGGAAGACCGGTCTTGATGTAATTCGGCAGATCAGGGAGAACGGCTGGAAGATAAAGGTCATATTTTTAAGCGGCTATCAGGAATTTGACTATGTGAAAAAGGCGATCAGCTATGAGGCGGTGGACTACCTTCTGAAGCCGGTGGGGCAGGAGGAGCTGGAACAGTCCATTCTGCGGGCTGAAAAAATGCTGCGCACGGACAGTCCCATGGAATACTGGGAGGAAGAGAAGGATGATATGCAGACGGTGTTCAAGAAGATCAACTCTGAGTATGAGTGCAGGGATCTGTACGGCCATTTTCAGGAGATGGGGATAGAGACAGAGGGAAAGCAGTTCATCGGCGTGTGCTTTGCCATTTCCCCTGAACTGAACCGGAAGGTGACGGACCAGAATATGAGAGAGCTGCTGCGCTTCTCCATTTTCAAGAGGATACAGGAGCATCTGAGGGAGAATAGGAGCGGGTTTGTCATCAAGCGGGAACCAAACAGCAGTAATGTGATTCTCCTCATGGAAAAAGACCGGGACGATGCCTGGGTGAGAGAAGAGATCAGACGCATCAGGGAACACATTTACGGGGAATATAAAATATGGCTCATAACCGGCGTGGGGAAAAGGGTAGAGCAGGCATCTGACCTGAAATACGCGTATAAGACGGCAAAGTTTTCCTGTGAGCTTTACTATTTCTGCGAGGAGGATGTGGTCTGGTATCAGGAGATATCCAGAGAGTTTTGTTCTTCCTTTGAGGATTACAATACTTGCTATAAGGAACTGCTTGACCAGATCTTAAACCGGAGGGAAGAGTGGACGGCAGCACTTACCAGGATTCTGGACATCATTGAGAATCTTCATTACGGAAACAGATATGCCGCTGAGAACCGGTGTATCGCCATGGCTATGGACCTGTTTCGTGATCTGCAGGAGTACCGGGTGCTCACAGAGGATTTCAGGGAGGAGTACGACAGGTTTACCGCCAAAATACGGGCCCAGAGTACTTTCCGGGAGCTGAAGAAGCTGGTGTGCACTTATCTGGGAAAACTCATAGGGGAGAATGCATTTAACGGCACTGACAGTGAGCGGGAGACCATCACACTGGTGAAAAACTATATCCAGGAGCATTACGCGGAGGATATCGGCCTTGGGAGCATGGCGAAGATGGTATATATGAACCCGTATTATTTCAGCACGTTTTTTAAGAAGGAGACGGGACAGAACTTCAAGAATTATCTGGTAGAGGTGCGCATGAGGGAGGCTATGAAGCTGCTCATGGCTTCGGATATGAAGACCTATGAGCTGGCAGAGGCTGTAGGTTATCACGATGTACGCACATTTACGGACAAATTCAGGGAAGTTTTCGGGGACAGTCCATCCGCTTATAAAAAGCGCAGAAAAATATAAAAGAGCTGTTTCGCCGGGGCTGTATATTTAACGCGGGGAATGTGTATAAGAGCAGTGGCAGCAGATGAAAAAGGGTGGTGTTTTTAATATTATTCCGTGGGGTTTTTTAGGAGAGTGCCCGATTTCATTGTCCGTGTTTTGAAAGTATGATACTCTTTCGTCAGTACAAATGGTACGGAAAAAAATCAGATGAAGGAAAGAGGGAAATATCATGAAGAAAAAGGTAGTAGCAGCGTTAATGTGTCTCACAATGGCCATGTCACTGGCAGCATGCGGCGGCGGTTCCGGCAGCTCAGAGGGAGAATCAGCCTCCAAAGGAGACAGCAAGAACGAGGAGAGAGTTGTGGAACTTTGGACCTGCTGGACAGACGGCGCGGATACACAGATCGCGGGTACGGAGCAGATCAAGAAGTTTGAGGAAGAGACCGGAGTTAAAGTAAATCAGACAAACTTCACATATGACATGCTTCATGAAAAAATTCTGACAGCGGCAGCAGGCGGCAACGTACCGGACCTGATCTGGGGACTTCCGGAGTATGTCGGTGAGTTTTACAACATGGGAATCGTTGAGGACCTGACAGACCGTTTTAATGAGTGGGAAGATAAAGACGCCCTGTCCGAGGCCGTGGTGAAAGCCATGACCATTGACGACAAGATCGTGGGCATTCCCTATGAGATGACTGTGCGTGCTTACCTGACACATGAAAAGGATATCACAGCAGCAGGCATTGAAGTTCCGAAAACATGGGAAGATCTGCTGGCACAGACAGATTATAAAGAGAAAAACGGAAAATACCTGACAGAGCTGGCCTGCACAGGCGTCCGCTCCGCACAGGAGCTGCTGGTATACCTGGCACAGTATGATCTGGAGATTGCTTCTGCACAGGATGACGGCAAATATAAGAACACCTGGAAAGACAACAAGGATGAGCTTGAAAAGGCAACAAGAGTATTCCAGTTCTATAAAGACCTTGTAGATCAGGGAATCATTGACCCGAACTGCAAGAACTGGGGCTGGGAAGAGACAGACGAGAACTTTGCAACAGGAATCACCTCCACATATGTATCAGGAAACTGGCTGGCAGAACGTGAATCCTCCAACCCGGATACCATGGATGATGTGGCAGTATCCGCGATCCCTTATCCGTCAGACGGACACGAGGCTACTTACATGGAATGTAAACCGCTGTTCATCATGGCTGACAGCAAGAATAAGGATGACGCGTTTGAACTGGCAACTGCATTCTGCAGTAAAGAATGGCAGGAAGCAGGATTTGCAGACCGTTCCCCGCGCTCTGATGTGTCCACAGACAGCAAATGGAGCAAGGATTTCCAGGCATTATCCGATACAGGAATCACCTTCCCTCCGGTAACCCTGGGAGGAATCACACAGGCTATGCAGGACGCCATGGCGAAAGTGCTTCAGGAAGGCGAAACTCCGGAAGCAACAGCAGAATGGTTATGTGACGCAGTCAATGCTTCCTTATCTGATTCCGGTGAATTAAGCGAATAAAAACAGAATGCCGGAATGTTTAGGCAGCAAGCGTAAGCGTTTCGGCGCAGGAGTCCGGCTTGCCGGGCTCCTGTTTCGTTACAGACAGAGTCACAGGAAGAGTCCTGGACCCGGTTAATTCGTATAGGAGGGATTAGAGTTGAATAAATTTAAGAAGCTTACCAGAGACCAGCGAAAATGGCGGACAGCGGTCATCATGCTGCTTCCCGCGCTTGTTTTCCTGGCTCTTTTGATCGCGTATCCCCTGGGGAAAGTAATCCATGACGCGTTTTACCATGTGCATCTGATCAACAAGTCCATGACCGGTTTTGCCGGGATGGCCAACTTCCAGAAGGTTCTGGCAGATGAGCATTTTGGACAGGCAGTGAAGAACACTGCGTACTGGACCATTTTCTCTGTACTGGGTGAATACCTGGTGGGCATGGTGACAGCAGTGCTGCTGAACCAGAAGTTTAAGGGCAGGGCCATATTCAGGACCTGTATCTTTATACCGTGGCTTGTACCCATTATCGTTGCAGGCATGACCTGGGACTGGATGCTGAACCCGGAGTTCGGTATCATCAACTACGCGCTGACTAACATGCATATAATCAGCCAGCCCATCAATTTTCTCGGTGATTCCAAATACGCCATGGCAACCGTTATTTTTGTAAATATATGGAGAAGTTTTCCGTACTACACCATCTCCTTTTTGTCAGCCATGCAGTCCATCCCGGGAGATTTGTCCGAGGCGGCTGCTATTGACGGAGCCGGCGTGTTCAAACGTTTCTTCAAGGTTACGCTCCCGCAGCTGCGCAGCGTTTCCCTTGTGATCGTGTTCATACATATTATCTGGACTGCCATCAACTTTGACTTTATCTGGGTTATGACAGAGGGTGGTCCAAACTATGCAACGGAGACCCTGCCGCTTATGATCTACCGCTACTCTATGAAGAAGTTTGACGTTGGTGCTGCTTCGGCGCTTTCTACCATGATGTTTACGGTTATGGTGGTGCTGTTCATTTTCTATTACAGGAAGCGTTCCAGTCTCAGCGATGATATGGCGTAAGAAAGGAGGAGATAAGAGATGTTAAATAAAAGAAACCGTGTTATCAGCAAGATTGTCACCTATGTATCCCTGGTGTTTTTTTCAGCCATCTGTATTTTCCCCTTTTTGTGGATGCTTCTGTCAGCGCTGAAGCCTAAGACAGAGATACGTACGGCAACGCCGTCACTTTTGATCCATGCCCCGACTCTGGAAAATTTTAAGAGGGTACTGGTGGATGTGGGATTTTTGCAGTATATTAAAAATAGCTTTTTTGTTTCTATTGTGGCATGTGTTCTCTCTATGATCATAGCTGTCATGGCAGGATACGCCCTGAGCCGGTATTATAAGATGAAACTGGTGAAGACCTCCAATCTGGCAATGATGCTCTCACAGATGATTCCCGGTGTGCTGCTTTTAGTGCCCCTGTATCTGATCATGCAGAAAATGCAGATCCTGGAGTCCTATACTTCTCTGATCCTGGCTTATACCACTTTTGTAATACCCTTGTGCACCTTTATGATGAGCAGCTTTTTCGATACTGTGCCTTTAGCGCTTGAGGAGGCTGCGGAGATTGACGGGTGCAATAAGGCGCAGACTATTTTTAAGATCATATTGCCCTTATCTCTGCCAAGCCTGGTGTCCACAGGACTTTACGCTTTTATCAATGCATGGAATGAGTTCATGTTCGGATACATATTTATCTCCACCGACAAATACCGGACACTGACACCTGCCATCATGCTGTTTAAAGGGGTAAATACGGTTGACTGGGGCGGCCTCATGGCCGGTTCCGTGGTTGCCGTGATTCCTGTCACCTTTATTTTCCTGTTCCTGCAGAGGTATTTCCTGGCAGGATTAATGAGCGGTTCAGTGAAGGGCTGACGGGAGGAAAAAATGAAGAGAATCGAATTATATGAGAACAAGATCCATATGCTGTGGGAGGTGACAGATGCCGGAGAGATCAAACTGCTGCACTTTTCCGCACTGCCCTTTGAGGAGAAGACGCTGACCTCAGAGACGGGGACCCAGTCCTTTTATCCGGTGGAGATCCTGGTTACGGGCCAGGACCGTGTGGGAGAACGGCATGGTCATAAATACATCCAGACTTCCCCGGGATACAGGATGAAATACAGAGAATTCAGGGATTTCCGTAACGAACTGGGAAGGAAACTGGAGGTAGTGACAGAAGATGACATCACCGGCCTTGATGTTACCAGCCATTATCAGTTCTATGACGGGATTTCCGTGGTACGTGTCTGGACTGAGGTGAAGAACCGGGGAACAGAGCCGCAGGGACTGGAGTATGTTTCCTCCTTTGCGCTGAATGGTATCGAGAAGGAGGGAATGCGTGAGTTTGATGAGAAGCTGGAGCTTAGGATCCCTCACAACGCATGGCAGAAGGAGCTGGACTGGGCATCCTACAACCTGCATGAACTGGGACTTTCCTCTACGCAGCCGCATCCTATGCACCGTTCTTCCAAGACTGTCGGCATAGGAAATACAGGGAACTGGTCGGCTAAGGAGTATATTCCCATGGGATATCTGGAGAATCAGGAGACAGAAAGTTCTCTGTTCTGGCAGATTGAGCATAATGGCTCCTGGTATTGGGAAATCAGTGACCAGGACGGGCACGTGTATTTGAAGCTGAGCGGCCCTACAGAGCATCACAACCATTGGTGGAAGAACCTTCAGCCGGGAGAGACCTTTGTGACGGTTCCGGCGGCTGTGGGAGCAGCTGCAGGCGGATTTGATGAGGCCATGGGAGAACTGACCAGGTACCGCCGGGCGATCCGCAGGGTGAATGATGACAATGAGAATCTAAAGGTTATTTTTAATGATTATATGAACTGCCTGTTCGGAGATCCCACAACAGAGAAGGAGATCCCGCTGATCGACAAGGCAGCAGAGGCAGGATGTGAGTATTTCTGCATTGATGCAGGCTGGTACTCTGCAGGCTACTGGTGGGACGGCGTGGGTGAATGGCTGCCGTCCGGGGAGCGTTTCCCGGGCGGAATCAAAGAAGTGACAGATTACATACGGTCGAAAGGGATGATTCCCGGTGTATGGCTGGAGCTGGAAGTCATGGGAATCAAATGCCCGAAGGCAGATAAGGTACCGGATGACTGGTATTTCATGCGCCATGGAAAACGCGTCTATGACAGAAGCCGTTACCAGCTTGATTTCCGTAATCCCCAGGTGCGTGCCCATGCCACAGAGGTGATAGACCGGGTGGTAAATGAGTACGGTGTCGGATATATCAAGATGGATTACAATATAGAGCCGGGAATCGGCACGGAACTGGATGCCGACAGCTATGGAGACGGACTTCTGGGCCATAACCGGGCATATTTGGAATGGCTGGACGGCATTTTTGAGAAGTACCCGGATCTGATCATAGAAAACTGTTCCTCCGGCGGCCTCCGCATGGATTACGCCATGCTGTCCCGTTACAGCATCCAGTCCACCAGTGACCAGGAGGACTATGTAAGGTACGCTACGATCACAGCCAACGCGCCCTCCGCAGTGACGCCGGAGCAGGCTGCTGTCTGGTCTTATCCTCTGACGGACGGGGACTGTGAGGAGGTTATCTTTAACATGGTGAACGCACTGCTTCTGCGTATCCACCAGAGCGGACATTTAGTGAATCTCAGCCCGGAGCGGTTCGGATATGTGAAGGAGGCGATTTCTTATTATAAGACGATCCGCCATCTGACCAAAAAGGCACTGCCTTACTGGCCGCTGGGTCTGTCCTCCTACAATGACCCATGGGTGAGCCTGGGACTGGAAGCGGAAGGGAAGGATTTCCTGGCTGTGTGGAGAAGAGACAGCCAGTCTCCGGTACAGGAAATCCCTGTGAAGCATCTGAAAGGAAAAGAAGTGGAGGCGGTATGCGCCTATCCACAAAGCGCAGAGTGCGGATTTCACTGGAATAAAGAGGCAGGCACGCTGACTGTAGAGCTGCCTGAGAGAGTGAGCGCAAGAATATTTGAATTGCGGTATTGAAAGTATGAGAGAGAAATAGAGGTTTAGAGTGTGCAGGAGAATGGCACGCGGCTGGGATGGTCTTATTTGTTTTTTTGGGACAACCTGGCTGCGTGTTTTCTTATGGAATATTGTTTGGAGGGGTGCTGATTCTGCCAATCCATACAGGTACTGCAGGTATTATACACTGTATTTTATGGGTAAAACAAGCAGAAAACATGGCCGCCTCCTTACTGATTACATACGAAAGCCCAAGATAACTTTTGAATTATGGGTAAAATAAGCAGAAAACATGGCCGCCTCCTTACTAATTACATACGAAAGCCCAAGATAACTTTTGAATTATGGGTAAAACAAGCAGAAAACATGGCCGGACCCTTACTGATTCCATACGAAAGCTAAGGGTATCTTTTAAATTATCTGTAAATCAGGAGAAATCTGTAGTTATTCTTCTTGGCTATTTGTAAAATATAGAAATTCTGTGGCTGTCATCTGCATCTGTATCGTTAAATGATAGATTGGGTTAACTGATATTGGGAGTGAACAGCAAAAATGTATTTTTTGAAAATTTTGTATCGGAGTTTTGATTGACATAGCTGTGAAAACGTGATAGAGTGTTTTTATCTTCAAAAAGATGTATTTTATGAATGCATTTTCATATTATCCCTGTTCAGGGATTGAATACCCCATTTTATGAAATGAAATTTATTAATTTGATTTTTGCAGGGAAACTGTGCCGTTTTATTCATCAAAGAAAAGGCAGCAGGTGTTTGTTTTTGTGCCTGGAGAGAACAGGCAGGCATTTCAGAACAACAGTCTGCCCCATATCGCTTCGGAAGTTTTGAGATTTTCATGCCTTCGGCCTGAAAATACCTCGCGGGACAGTGGCATGTGAACAGTAACCATAATATTCGTCTGACAGAAAATGTGTTTGAAAGAGGTTGAGGTATCCGCCTGTAAAGGTTATACTATGCGTATAGATAACCGATATCTTTTCATCTTTCAGTTACGGAGAGGAGTAGGGATGGAAAGATATACAAACATCAGATTCATCATGAAGCCAAAGGTAGATTTCTGTTTTAAGGAACTGATGGAGGATGCAGAGGTACGAAAGGGATTCATAGCAGCTGTTCTGCACATACCGCCGGAGGAGGTGGAGGAGACCACGCTGCTGCCGACACATCTGAGAACCAGATATGAGGAAGATAAGCTGGGAATTTTGGATGTACGTGTACGGTTAAAGGATGGGACGCAGATTGACATAGAAATTCAGGTCAGCCCGTTTTTGTTGTGGCCGGAGCGCTCCATGTTCTATCTCTCAAAAATGTTCACAGACCAGCTGGAAAAGGGCGAGAGTTATGAAAGGCTGGAGAAATGCGTACACATCGGGATTCTGGATTTTATTTTGTTTGGCCGGGACGAGGCATTTTATTCCTGCTTTCATATGAGGGAAGACACAAACCACCGACTTTATACAGACAAGCTGGAGGTGCATATCCTGGAGCTGCCGAAACTCAAAAACCATGAGTATCCTGAAACAGAGCTTCTGAACTGGGCAAAATTCATGAATGCCGAGAGGCAGGAGGATTTTGAAGAGATGGCGGAAAAAGACAAGTATATCGAAAAGGCATACGAAACTTTGAAAAATATCAGCGCAGATGAAGAGAAAAGACTGGAATATGAAGCCCGCGAGAAGGCACTGCGGGATCACAATTATCTCATGCAGAGCAATTGGGAGGCCGGATTGGAGGCAGGCAGAAAGGCTGGTTTAGAGGCGGGCAGAAAGGCCGGGCTGGAATATGGTGAAAATCGAGTAAACAGGCTGATTCAACTGTTGATAGCCAATTCCCGTGGGGAGGAAATTGAGAGAGCAGTCAGCGATAAAGCGTATCAGGATGAATTGTTTCTGGAATTTAAGTTATAGACCTGATTGACCGGATGCTTCGATATTAATTTTTGAATTCAGACGGTTCATAACTCTTCAGTCCGGTCCGCACATAAACAGCACTGTCTGTGCGCAAGTGCAGTTACGGGCAATTCTATTATTTTCCACCTGTATTCTACCCTCAGTGGATAGGATTCTCTGCTGAAATACGGTATAATTTTGACAGGAGGTGGAATATGAACCAGCAGAAAATAGGAGAATACATTGCCAAAAAAAGAAAAGAACATAATATGACCCAAATACAGTTGGCAGAAAAGCTTGGGGTCTCAAATAAGACCGTATCAAAATGGGAAAACGGAAAGTGCATGCCTGATTACTCTGTCATAAAACAACTATGCCAGACACTTGACACGTCTGTAGGCGAGTTGCTGAATGGGGATGATGCGGTCAATAAAGCTGTAATGGAGGATCAGACCTTCTCCATTTTAGAAAGAATTTCTGTACTTGAGAAAGAACGGATTTATTTTATAGGTATCGGCCTTGTTTTCATGGGAATACTGCTGTTAGTTCTCTCAAAATTTATGGGAGGTACGAATGTACAGGATTTTATCTCGGGATTATTATTCGGTATCTCGCTGGGCGAGATTCTGGTCGGCATTTTTGTGATAATAAGAAACCTTGTTCAAAGGAACGCCGGATGAGAAGAAGGGACTGGAATAAGAAGAATGTCCCGGAACTGTGCAATGCGAAACATACTGCTGTGCACGCAGTGAAGAGTCATGACATAGACAACAAAATCTAAAAAAAATACACATTGCTATTTTCCCCATTTTGTTATATTCTTATAATTACCGCGAAAGACGAACTGAGACAACCAGGGCAGTGCACTCCCGGAGTCACAGGCGGCAATTGAAATACCAGGCAGAGCCTCGTAAGACCCTGCAGGGGAGGAGAATAAGACAGAGGATAAAGGAGGAACCGGCATGTGTGAGAGAACCGTTCGCTTCAGTGAGATCAATGAAATTAAGGAGTTTGTGAGCGCGGCATGCCGATGTAATTTTGACATCGACGTTGTCAGCGGCAGGATTGTGATTGATGCTAAATCCATTCTGGGTATGCTGAGCCTGAACTGGGAAGAGGAGCTCCGTGTGGTTTATGAAGAACAGGACCCGCATTTTGAGAATATTTTACAGAAATATATGACCAGTTGAACAGAGTTGGAAAAAATGGATCACCCCCCCGCCTGTGGATGCCGCTGCATGCTGATATGCTGCTGTATCTGTACAGGGGGGATTTTTTATTTTGCCAGTTTGCGGTATTCCTTCGGCGAAAATCCCAGCTTCTGGTTAAAGAGATTGATCAGGCTGTTGCTGCTCTGATACCCTACCTCATAAGCAATCTCCTCCACGGTCATGGAGGTACGGGCCAGAAGGATTTTAGCCCGGTCAAGACGCGTATTGATCACGTAGTCTATAGGGGACAGACCTGTCTCCTCCTTAAAGCGGTGGGAAAAATAATAAGTGCTGAGATTCGCAATATCTGCCAGCTCCTCCAGCGTGATCTTATCCCCTACATGACTTCTGATATAACGAATCGTCTTTTCGATAGAAGTGTCCTCTTTCTGGTTATGCAGTTCCCTTTCACTGAGAAGCTGCAGCAGTTTATAAATCCTCATGGAGCTGTCAAACATATTTTCAACCCCGTCCTGCTCGTAAAACTTTACCATATTATAAATCAGGTTCCCTACCAGGGCATTATTCTGGTTCCGTATCAGCGGCCCGAATAATTTAAGAATATGTCCGCAGATCTCGTGGGAGTTGGAACCGTCAAAATGGATGTACACAAATTCAAGCCCATCCATTGCCTGGTAATAATGGGGCCTGGCACAGTCCAGAAGCACCACATCTCCTTTCTTCGCGTCAAATGTTTCCCCTTCGTATTCCACATGCAGAGTCCCTTCTCTTATATAGGCCACAAGCAGCGGCGGAAAATAATCCCTTCTCATAAAATACCTTCCCGTACAGAAATAATGCCCGCACCAGGTAGGGTAAAAGTATAGCTGCCTGGCTGTATCGGAAGGAGTAAAAGAGAAGCAGATGGAGCGGGCCAGCACACCGGTATCTACACTTTTCATATCTATCCCCTTTCCCGTATTTTTATCCCATTATAATCCTTCTGCGCAATAAAAGCAATATCCATGAACTTTTTGACAAAAATCCATATTTAAAAGCACGCTGTATATGCGTATAATACAACTATCGAAACAAACAAACCAATACGAAACACAAAACACCGCAGCAGTTCAGATACCCGGACAACAAAGGTATTCAGTCATAAAGATTGCCCTAAGGCAGGCTGATTTTTCGTAGTCCATACGCCTTTTGGCGGGCAGCGCAGAAATTGTGCAGACCTTGCCCGACCTGCTGCAGACATCACCAATATACAGAGAAAACGGCCGTTTTCATGGTGGGTCAACTGCGTGCAGTTGGAAAATAACAAAAAGAACAAACAATTAATAAAAAAGCAAATTAATGTGAATTTATCAGGAGGATATTAAAATGTTAAACGGAGAAAAAAGAATCGAGAGACCGCTGCGCTGGGGAATGATCGGCGGAGGAAGAACAGGCAATGTAGGTTACAAACACAGACTGGGAGCATTGAGAGACAATACGGCGTACGAGCTGGTGGCAGGAGCCTTTGACCTTGACTTTGAGCGCTGCAAAGATTTCGGAATGAATCTGGGCGTGGCAGAAGACCGTTTATATCCGGATTACAAGACCATGTTTGAGGAGGAGGCAAAACGTCCTGACGGTGTGGAAGTAGTTTCCATCGCCACACCAAACTTTACACATTATGAGATCACCAAAGCAGCTCTGGAAGCAGGACTTCATGTGATTTGTGAAAAACCGCTGTTCTTCAAAGTGGAGCAGGGAGAAGAGATCAAAGCTCTGGCCGAGAAGATGAACAAGATTGTAGGCGTTACATATGGATTTTCAGGAAGCCAGCTTCTCCTTCAGATGCGCCGGATGGTACAGAACGGTGATCTGGGAGATATCCATATGGTAGAACTGCAGTACACACACGGGTTTGCCTGTGATGAGATCGGTGATAAAGTTTCAGAAGGCCAGAAATGGCGTGTTGACCCGGAAAAATCAGGCCCATCCTTTGTACTTGGTGACCTGTCCACACATACCTTCTACATGTCAGAGCTGATCTGCCCGGAACTGAAGCTGAAACAAGTTCTCTGTGACCGCCAGAGCTTTGTAAAATCGCGGGAACCTCTTGAGGACAACGCTTATGTTCTGATGCGCTATGAAAACGGAGCCGTAGGCCGTATGTGGGCCTCGGCTGTCAACGCCGGCTGTATGGACGGACACAGAATCCGTATTGTGGGTTCTAAAGCTTCCGTTGAATTTTCCGACAATCAGCCAAATGAACTGCTCTATCAGGTGCAGGGTGAACCAATCCGCAAGATGATCCGGTCCATGCCGTACCTGTACGACGAATGTAATGCGGACGAACGCCTGGGTGCCCTGCATGCAGAGGGACTTCCGGAGAGCTGGGCAAATATTTATCTGAAATTCGCCATTGCCATTGATGCGAAAAACAGAGGCGATGAGGAAACTTTGAAAAATCTTGTGTACCCGGGTATCGACGCCGGTATCGAAGGCATCCGCTGGGTGACAAAATGTGTGGAATCCGCTGACAAAGGCGGCGTTTGGGTAGATTTTAAATAATCGGAAAAGAGGAGGAAATAAGAATGCAGTTAGCCATATGTACAGATGTTTTCGCGGATTTATCTTATACAGAGATGCTTGATAAAGTAAAAGCTCTCGGAATCGACGCAGTAGAAATGACAGCAGGGGGCTGGGGTGCCCGTAAACACTGCGACACAGCCAGACTGCTGGCGGACCCTGCCAAGCTTGAAGCATTCAAAGGGGAACTGAAGAAGAGGGGCATGCGCATTGCTGCCCTGAACACCTCCTGCAATCCCCTCTGGCCATCCGAGACGGGAGAGGAGTACAAAAGGTCCATGTATGCCTGCGTGGATCTGGCAGAAAAGCTGGGGGTCAGGAAGATCGTAGCCATGGCCGGACTGCCGGCAGGCAGCGAGACAGACACCACGCCGAACTGGATCACATCCACCGTTTCATGGCCGGATTTCATGGCGCCGGCCTATGAATACCAGTGGAAAGTCACCATTGCTTTCTGGAAAGAATTTGCGGAGTATGCAAAGAGCCACAATATAGAGCAGATCGCCATAGAAGAGTTCCCGGGAACCATGGTGTGGTCAGCAGAGACCATGCTGAAGCTGAGAGAGGCCACAGATCCCATCATCGGTATTAACCTGGATCCTTCCCATATGATGATCCTGGGTGCGGATCCTATTGCCGCGGCGCGTGCGCTGAAAGGCTGTATCTTCCATGTACACGGCAAAGATGCCCGTATAGAGCGCGGACTGGCAGATACAAACGGCATTCTGGAACCGAAACCCGTGACAGAGTCTGCGGACCGTGTCTGGAATTACGTTGCAGTGGGCTGCGGAAAAGACCTGCAGTGGTGGAAAGAATTCTTCTCCGTACTCAGCATGATGGGGTATCATGGAGATGTATCTCTGGAAATGGAAGACCTGACCATGTCTGTGGAAGCAGGAGTAAACACCTCCATAGATGCTCTCCGCCAGACGATCAGCCGGTAAGTAGGAGGAATAACCATGAAAATTGCATTTGACGTTGATGTCCTGGCAAAGCAGATGGACATCAACCGGATGGTGCATCAGGTGGCGGACTGGGGATATCAGTACATCGAACAGTCCCCCCACCCCCGCATCAATCCCTTCTATAAGCACCCTCTCTTTTCAAAAGAATGTGAGGCTGAATACCGGAAAGCCCTGAGAGAGACAGGTGTGGAGATATCTTCCTTCATTGTGGTATACCGCTGGTCAGGCCCCACAGAGGAGGAGCGCCAGTTTGCAGTGCGCAACTGGAAGCGTATGATCCAAATTGCAGGGGACATGGGCGTAAAAGTCATCAACACAGAGCTGTCCGGTGATCCGAACCGGCAGGAAATCTGCAATGGCATGTGGTTCAAATCCATGGAGGAGCTGCTTCCCATAATAGAAAAGGAAGACATCCGGGTGGAAATCCAGTCCCATCCCTATGATTTCTGTGAGCTGAACAATGAGACCTGTGATATGGTGAAATCCTTCCGCTCCAGACATTTGGGATATGTGTATTCTTCCCCTCATGGTTTCTTCTATGATGAGGGAAAGGGAGATGTGCGTTCCATGCTGCACTACGCAGGAGATGAGCTGACCCATGTACTCTTTGCGGATACCTTTAACCAGACCCTGGACTGCCGCTATATTGCCAATCCCCCGTGGCTGAACGGACGTGGGAAAGCGGATGTGACCATTCACCAGCACCTGGCTATGGGTGAGGGAGATGTGGACTTTAACGGCATCTTTGAAACCCTGCGGGAGATGGATTTTGCCAATAAGCAGTTTGGTCAGAGTGCGCCGAAGGCAGGCGGTGACAACATTGCCTGTGTATCCATGTTCGGATTCCCGGAAAAAATGGACCGCCAGGCGCCTGAGGCAAGGGAGAGAATCGAGAGAGAACTTCTCTGAGAAGAGAAAGGAATGGAGAAGCGGTATGAAAAATGAAAACACTACAGGAATACAGCAGTCAGGCGGGAAACTGGGCTGGGGAACACGTGTAGCCTACGGATGCGGCGATACGGCCTGCAATGTGGTTTTCGGTATGATCAGTACGCTGCTCACACTGTTTTATACGGATTATGTCGGAATCAGCGCTGCCACGGTAGGTCTGGTCATGCTTCTGTCACGTATGTTTGACGGCGTATCAGATGCGGTAATGGGCATTATTGTGGAGAAGACAAATTCCAGATGGGGAAAATCCAGGCCCTGGCTTTTGTGGATGTGCGTTCCCTACGCAGTCTCCGCGGTGCTTCTGTTCACGGTACCCCACACAAAAGCACTGCTGCAGTTTTTATATATGTTCGTCACTTATAATTTCTGTACCACGGTATGCTATACAGCCATCAACCTTCCGTACAGCAGCCTCTCTGCCATGATGACAAGAATCTCATCGGAGAGAGACATGCTGAGCATTGTCAGGATGGGCCTGTCGCCCTTCGGCCGTATTTTGGCAGTGACCTGCACCATGCCGGTAGTAAAATTATTCGGGGATGACCAGGCAGCGTGGGCCAAGACCATGGCCTTATGGGCAGCCATTGCCCTGGTGCTTCTGCTCATATGCTTTAAGAACTGTGAAGAGACGGTTGAGATCGAGGCTAAGAAAAGACAGGCAAAGGTGCCGGCAAAACAGGCATTTAAGGCGCTGGTATGCAACCAGTATTTCTGGGCGGTTGTGGTTTTGTGGACCATGCAGAACGCCATTTACTGCATCACCGGGACCATACTGCCCTATTACTGCAAGTATGTTTTTGAAAATGACACCTGGATGTACAGCACTCTTTACCTGACAGAGACACTTTTGATCGTGGCAGTGACCTTCTGCTGTCCTGTCCTGCTTAAGAAATTCGGGAAAAGAAATATGTCCCTGGCCGGTATCTGGCTGGCCCTGATCGGACAGCTGATCTTCTTCATTAATCCGACAAGCTTTCCCTGGATGGTTATGAGCTGTGTCATCCGGGCACTGGGGCTTGCACCGCTCAATGCTGTGGTATTCGGATTCCTGGGGGATGTGGTGGAGTTCGGACAGTGGAAGACGCATCTGCGGCAGGAAAGCCTGATCTTTGCGGGGAGTTCTGTGGGCATGAAGGTGGGAGCCGGCCTGTCCTCAGCGATCATCACCGGACTTTTATCAGCGGCCGGATATATCAGCTCCTCTGCAGGCGCTGCTGTACAGCCTCAGTCCGCGGTGGATATGATTATCAACATTTATAAATTCGGCCCTCTGGTGGTGTGGGTTACGGTACTGATCACACTGACACTCTATAAGCTGGATAAAAAATATCCTGCCATCATGCAGGAACTTATTGAACGAGAGTCCCGGGGTGAGTTATAATAATACTGTAAACATATGGGAACCATAGATAATGGAATAACTGGAAAACCATAGCATCCGGCAGGATTATATGTCTGATATGCCTATGGGATCATCAGTCAGGAGGGATTCATATGCAGGAAAAGACCATCATCACCATCAGCCGCCAGTTCGGCAGCGGCGGCAAGGAGATTGCGGAAATACTGGCAGAGAAAATGGGTGTGCGCTGTTACGACCGCCAGATCCTCTATCTGGCAGCGGAGAAGATGGGGGACACAGAAGTGGACATTGAGTCCATTCTGGAATCTGCCTACCGGACACCCGACAGCAGCATAGGAAGTATGGGGACCTATGGTTTTGAGGCAGTTCCCTACTATAATAAAATGTTCCGGGAGCAGGCTAAAGCGATTCTGAAGATCGCGGAGAAAGGCAGCGCCGTATTTTTGGGAAGATGCGCGGACGCGGTGCTGAGGGGGCATCCGGACTGCTTTTCCTTCTTCATCTACGCCGATGAGGAATTCCGCAGGGAAAGGGCCGGGACCCACTACGGCAGCCAGTCATTAAAAGAGCTGGAAAAGGAAAATAAAACAAGAGAGCGCTATTATAATTACTACACAGGGCAGAAATGGGGAGACCCGCAGAATTATGACCTGATGATCAATACCAGCAGATTTTCTCCGGATGCAGCCGCGGAGCTGATCTTGGATTATATTGAGAAGAGACAGGAAGCCTGAGAAAATCAGGGGGATTTAAACCGGAGGACCGTGCGATGAGAAATTGCCCGGTCCTCCGGCTTTTTTCTTGTACTTCCGGGTAAGCGTGCTCTAATGATGAAATACGGTAAACGATTCAGCAGGTCTTCGCATTTACTGCGCGGAACGGTTACAGTATACAAAAAACCAAAGGGGGCGCATTTCCATGGATATCAAATTGATCATGGCTATTATTACTATCACGCTTGCACTTGTTTTCTATACGATAGGTGTTTTTTCTGAGAGAAAGGCACATATCCTGAAGAAACAGCATGTTTTCATCTTCTGGCTCGGCCTTGTCTTTGACACCACAGGTACTACCATCATGAGTTTTATCACAAAAGAAGGAGCCGGAGGACAGACCGGCATGGGGCTTCATGGCATTACAGGTGCTCTGGCAATCGTTCTTATGCTGTTTCACGCGCTGTGGGCAACCCTGGTGCTGGTGAAAAAGGATGAGAAGAAACAGGAAAGCTTTCACAAGTTCAGCATTTTTGTCTGGCTGGTTTGGCTGGTGCCCTATATTCTGGGGATGATCATAGGTATGAGCCATTGATTGTTATTATCAGCATCTGATGTCTGTTTGTTAAGCTCATAGAATATTTCATTTATGGGCGTAACAAACGGACAGACATTCTGTACACTTCTTATTTAGCAAACAGTCCTTCCAGATCAGGGAAACGGTTATACATTTCCTGCATTTTCTCTACGTTCACAATATATTTTGTCATCAGGCGTTCCAGATATGGATTGCATCCTTTGACTTCAATCTCTGTTTTCCATGTACTATGGGGCTTAAGCGCATCCTTCATCTGCCTTACAAATTTCTGAACCATTTCGCGCTCTTTGGGGCCGGTATTCTCTGTGGTCACATAGAACACCATCTGTTCAATCTCTGAAACCATTCTCCATAGAGTATTCAACAGACTTCTGTAGCATTCCATCTCTGCTGACGGATTCTTTGTCAGATATTCCATTGCCTGCCCATATGTCAGATTGAACTGCGCCAGGGCATCACTCATGATCTCATAGTCAATGGGGCGGAGACTTCCTATGTTCAGGAAATCCAAATAGCTGTACTCCATATGTATCACTTCCCGCAGATTAAACCGGAATTGCCCATACAGGCTGGTGGGAAAACAAAATCGATTCGCAAGCAGGACAAACACAACCGCGGTTATGACATAAATGAGCCGTAATTCAACCGCAGTTGTACTGTTTAAAGAAAGAGTGGTAAGCGTCAGCGCAAAGCCGGTTGAAAAGAAAACCTGCAATATGCTTCCCGGCACAAAACTGTACATAAAGGAGACCATAACTGCGGCCAGGACGAAATGTGCCGTCATCCCATTTAGATTCATCAGCACAAAAAAGACAAATGTACTGCCAAGAAAAGTACCGATCACCCTGTTTTTCAGACGTCGGGTACTCTCCTCATACATTGGCTGAACAAGGAGAAACGCATTCAGAGGGAGCCAATAGGAATGGCTGATGTCTAACAGCCTGCAGATAAGAAAACTCAGGGAAAGTACAAGGGACAGCCTGAGTGCAAACCGCATCTCAAACTGTTCCGGTCTGAGCCGTGCCTTTTTTTCTTTCCAGAAGCGTTTCCAATTAGCAGTATAATGGACGGTTTTCTGCTCCTTTGATGTGATTAGAGTCAATGCCATGACGAGCAGATGCAAAAAATTCCCCATATACGTCTGCAGCCGTTCACTGACATCATCTGTCTCATTTGAGAGTTCTCCGGCCCTTTGGATGAGAGCTTCGTTATCTTTGCTGTTCAGGCTTATTTTTATTTCTTCCATATAATCGGCCATTTTGCCAAAGAGACGGACATCCGCATTGCTGAATTTTTCTTCAAGCTGGAGATAATCCAGGATAAAATAAGCGGTTCTCTGAAATAAAAGCGCAAATATATATGGAATGCTTCCGTTTGTATCAGGGTGCTGGCTGGCTGCCGCGCCTGCATGGAAGCTGTTCTGTACAGATGCCATTTGTAAAGAGATATCCTTTATCCGTTCTCCACTGGCAAGACTTCGGAATCGTTTTGCCGCAATCCCAAACCCCTCCCGCACAGCCAGGTATTCCCTGTGTTTTCCTTTCAGGACCGTGACAATTCCAAGCGCTGCTGCCAGAAATATAAGAAGAATGGCATATACCAGAATCTGCTTTCCAAAGCCTGCAAAGCTGACCGGTCTGAGCTGGAGGAATACAAATCCCATGGCGTTTACAAAATAACCTTTTTGATTAAAACGGGTCGTTCTGAGCACCACCAGAATAAAAGGGACCATAGCATTCAGTATGATACATAAGGGCAGGTTCCGTGTGGCCAGAAATGCCAGGACGCACATTAAAAGCTGTTCTGCTATAATGATCAGGATTCCTTTTAATGTAAATCGTTTCTGATAATTCACTTTGAAAATCGTTGTACAAACAGAAACCAATAACAGGTAGGATGTTCCGAACAAAAAAATAACACAATAGAACAACACCAGAAAGAACAAGATCACCGGAAGTGCATTCCACAGATCACTGCCGAATCTTTTTAAATACTTTTTTGATTTTACAAACATTTCATCATTTCACTATCCAATCTTTTTTCATAAACCGGTCTTTTCTTTGTTTTCTGTACCGGTAAAAGTATAACATATTTCTTAATGAATTAGATATATATTCCGTTTTTTTTATTTTTTGCTGCTGGCCGGTACGGAAGCTGCTTTCATATCGCGCCGCGTCCCATGAGGAAACACCTCCCGGAACAGTAACCTGCAGATACCATAGATTCAGAAAGACAAAATTTCCGGCTTTACAAAAAACAGGAAATGTGCTAGCATGAAATTTATAGTGGAAACACGAGGACGGAGAGAGTACGTGCAGATTTTTCTTTTACAGAGAAGTTCCGTATGCTGAGAGGAACGAAGAAAACTGTGCCGAAGATGGCTCCTGAGAGGCGCACCGAACGGAACCTGACATATTGTGCAGGGGAAGCCAGGCTGCGACAGGTTCCGCCTGTTACAGCGGAAAGGTATGCAGGTACCTGTTAAGGTCTGTGCTGTGAGGCACAGATGAAAAGAAGTGGTAACACGGGTTAACGCTCGTCTTCTCAGAATGAGGGGATGGGTGTTTTTTTATTCTTCCACAGAAAAGTAAAGGAGATAAAAAATGGACAGGAAAAAATATTATATTACTACAGCGATTGCCTACACCTCAGGCAAACCGCACATTGGCAACACCTATGAGGCTGTTCTGGCTGACAGCATTGCCAGATTCAAAAGACAGCAGGGCTATGACGTGTTCTTCCAGACAGGAACAGACGAGCACGGACAGAAAATCGAGATGAAGGCAGAGGAGGCAGGCGTGACCTGCAAGGAATTTGTAGACCAGGTATCCGGAGAGATTAAGAATATCTGGGATATGATGAATACCTCTTATGATAAATTTATCCGCACCACTGACGACTATCACGAGAAACAGGTACAGAAGATCTTCAAAAAACTGTATGACCAGGGCGATATCTATAAGGGACATTACGAGGGCATGTACTGCACCCCCTGTGAGTCTTTCTTCACAGAGTCCCAGCTTGTGGACGGCAAATGTCCGGACTGCGGACGCCCGGTGACACCGGCGAAAGAGGAGGCATATTTCTTTAAAATGAGCAAATATGCCCAGCGTCTGATCGACCACATCAATGAACACCCGGAATTTATCCAGCCGGTTTCCAGAAAAAATGAGATGATGAACAACTTCCTGCTTCCGGGTCTTCAGGATCTGTGCGTGTCCAGAACCTCTTTCAAATGGGGAATCCCGGTAGATTTTGACCCGAAACACGTGGTGTATGTGTGGCTGGATGCCCTCACAAACTATATCACCGGAATCGGATATGACTGTGACGGGGAGAGCACAGAGCAGTTTAAGAAAGACTGGCCTGCTGACCTGCATCTGATCGGCAAGGACATTATCCGTTTCCATACCATTTACTGGCCCATCTTCCTGATGGCTCTCGATCTGCCCCTTCCGAAACAGGTATTCGGACATCCCTGGCTCTTACAGGGCGACGGCAAGATGAGCAAATCCAAAGGAAACGTTATCTACGCAGACCAGCTTGTAGACTTCTTCGGTGTGGATGCTGTGCGCTACTTTGTGCTCCATGAAATGCCTTTTGAAAATGACGGAGTCATCACCTGGGAGCTGATGGTGGAGCGCCTGAATTCAGAGCTTGCAAACACCCTCGGAAACCTGGTAAACCGCACCATCTCCATGTCAAATAAATATTTCGGCGGAGAAGTATCCAGCACCGGAGTGACCGAACCGGTTGATGAGGATTTAAAGGCAGTTGTACTCGGAACAAAGAAAAAAGTGGCGGACAAGATGGAGGAACTCCGTGTGGCAGACGCTATCACAGAGATCTTCGCCCTGTTCAAACGCTGCAACAAATACATTGATGAAACCATGCCGTGGGCACTTGCCAAAGACGAGAGCAAAAAAGACCGTCTGGCAGAAGTGCTTTACAATCTGGTTGAAGGCATCTGCATCGGTGCTTCCCTGCTGGAATCCTTCATGCCTGAGACAACAGAGAAGATTCTGTCCCAGTTGAATGCATCTAAGAGAACTTATGAAGAGCTGGATACTTTCGGGTCCTATCCTTCAGGCAATAAAGTGACAGAGAAGCCGGAAATTCTCTTTGCCCGCCTTGATGTAAAAGAAGTCATGGAAAAAGTAGAGGCTATGCGCGCAGCCCAGGCAGCGGCAGACGCACCGAAAGAGGAGCAAAAAGAGGAAGAACCGGTTGTGGATATTGAAGCAAAACCGGAAGTGACGTTTGATGATTTTATGAAAATGCAGTTCCAGGTGGGCGAGATCATTGCCTGTGAGGAAGTAAAAAAATCCAAAAAACTGCTCTGTTCCCAGGTGAAGATCGGAAGCCAGGTAAAACAGATCGTCTCCGGAATCAAATCCAATTATAAGCCGGAGGACATGGTAGGAAAGAAAGTAATGGTACTGGTGAACTTAAAGCCTGCAAAACTGGCCGGAATCCTGTCAGAGGGTATGATCCTGTGCGCAGAGGGACTGGACGGCGAGCTGGCACTCATGACACCGGATAAGGATATGCCTGCCGGCGCTGAGATCTGCTAAGAGACAGAATAGAAATATATACCGCGGGGATGTGCTGTGAATGGCACATTTCTGCGGTGTTTTTTTTGTTACGGACACAGCCTGATTTTCAGTAGAATTTACAGAAAATCCAGACTTATTTTTGTGCAAAAGGTAAGAATTGGTGATAATACACAAAAAATAATTGACGTGGAACGATACACATGATAGGATTGTACATGAAAAGAGGAGATACAATATGGTGACAATATATGATGTGGCAAAAAGAGCAGGCGTATCAAAGACACTGGTATCCCGTGTCCTGAACAATCAGTCAGGTGTAAGCCCGGAGTCAAGGAGCCGCATTAAGGAAGCGATGAAGGAGCTTCACTACAAGCCCAACACGCTGGCCAGGTCTCTGGTCCTGCAGAGGACAAATGTGGTTGGTGTTATTTTGGATTCACTGACAGAGCAGTATTTTTTTGATGTGATCAGAGGTGTGGAGGATACCGTAAAGGAAAATCATTTCCGGGTTATTTTCTGCAGCGGAAGAAATGACAGAGGTGAAAAGGAGAACTACATAGATTTTTTCAGCAATGGTGCTACAGACGGAGCCATTATATACGGAAGTGATCTGGATGACGCAGATTTGATCCGCAAACGGGCGGAGATGGAATTCCCCTTCGTAGTTGTGGAGAATGAGGTGGAGGATGCCAGTGTAAATAATGTTCTGGTGGACAATACCTATGGTTCCAAGCTGGCCATCGACCATCTTGTGGAAAAAGGATGCAGGCGCATCATGCATGTCACAGGTGCAAAAGGGACAAAAGCAGCCCTGCGCAGGTGGCAGGGTTATCTGGCAGCCATGGAGCAGCAGGGTCTGTCACAGTACACGTCTGTTGTGGAGTGCGAGGAGTTTGGTGTCGATGAGGGGTATCACGCCGTCAGGACCTGGCTTAGCGGGCACAGCAGGGAGGAGCTGCCGGATGCCATATACTTCGGAGCAGACAACACAGCCTTTGGAGGCATGATAGCTCTTGAGGAGGCAGGTATCCGGATTCCTGAGGATATCAAGATTGTAGGGTTTGATGATGATAAGCCCTGGGGCGTGGAGAAAAAACTGAAAAAGCTGACAACCATCCGTCAGCCTTTGTACGAAGTGGGGGCAAAGGCAGTGCAGATACTTCTGCAGCAGATACAGAATCCGGAGACGCCAAGACAAAAAGTTGTAATAAAACCGGAACTGGTGATCCGTGAGACAACAGAATGAATGATTAGGACAACAAGGAAAAATCCTTGTTTGTTCTTTCAGATAAATGTGGAACGATACACAACGAAAAAGCACATATTAGGAATGTGTTTTTTCTATCGGCAAATGTGGAACGCTACACAAAAATAAAGGAGGTCATAGTAATGGAGGGAATGAAATTTACAATCGTGGGGGCGGGAAGTTCCTACACACCGGAGCTGCTGGACGAAATGGCGATGAGAAAGGAACAGCTCCCGGTAAAAGAGGTCATGCTCTATGATATTGACGAAAAACGTCTGAATATTATGGAGGGATTCTGCAAAAGATTTGCAGAGAAACTGGGACTGGACGTGGAGATCCGGGCAACCACAAGCCTTGATAAAGCGCTGTACGGCGCGGATTTTGTGGATACGCAGATAAGAGTCGGAGGAAACAGACAGAGAGTAAAAGACGAGAAAATCCCTCTGCAGTACGATCTGGTAGGCCAGGAAACTACAGGTGCAGGCGGAATGATGAAAGCATTCCGTACAATCCCGGTCATGCTGGACGTTGCCAGAAAGATGGAGGAGCTGTCCCCGGAGGGCTGGCTCATCAACTATACCAATCCCACCGGATTAGTAACAGAGGCTGTCACCCGTTATACTAAGGCCAATATTGCGGGATTCTGTTCCGGAGGTATTTTTCCTAAGATGTGGGCAAAGCGTGCTCTGGGAATCCCCTATGAGCAGGTACAGTACGATTACATGGGACTGAACCACATGAACTTCATCAGCAATATAACAATAAACGGACGTCCTGTTACAGAGGCGGAATTTGAAAAAATAGCAGCACAGAATGATGACGTGGACCTGGAACTGATCAAACTGCTGGGTGTCATTCCGAGCCCGTATCTCCAGTGGTACTATCATACCAACGAAAAAGTGGCAAAATTCAAAGCGGCACCAAAGACTCGCGGTGAGTATGTGCAGGATTTGGAAAAAGATGTATATGCAGCATACGCGGATGAGACAAACTGCGACAAGCCGGAAGCTCTGGCAAAACGCGGCGGCGGCGGTTATTCAGAGGTGGCTATGGGATTTGTGAATGCTGTCTACAATAACGTGGATACTAAGATGGTAGTGAATGTGCCCAACAACGGGGCAATTTCCTTCCTGCCGGACAGTGCAGTGGTGGAAGTCGGGTGTCTTGTGAACAAGACAGGTATGCAGGCGCTGCATGTGACGGAGGTGCCGTCCATGTGCTGGGGACTGGTCGCAGCAGTGAAAAACTACGAACAGCTTGCCGTGGAAGCAGCCGTGGAGGGTGATGTAAGAAAAATGAAGCTGGCACTGCTGGCACATCCCCTAGTACGTCAGTGGGAGTATGTGGAGAAGCTGGTACCTGAGCTTCTGGAAGCCAACAAAGAATACCTGCCCCAATTTCATTTATAAGCCAGGAGGCACAGTATGAGATATGTATTGGGTATCGATCAGGGCGGCAGTAAGACACATGCTGTCATAGCAGACCAGGAGGGCAGGCTTCTGGGAATGGGAAAAAGTTATGGTGCATGCCATTCCAGCACCAGCCTGGACTATGCAGTGCAGGCTGTTGTCCAGGCTGCTGACCAGGCCCTGTCAGAGTGCGGTCTGCAGAAAGAGGATGTGACGGCAGTTTTGGGCGGCCTTACTGGGATTGACTGGGATTATGAGGCTGAGCTTCTGGAAAATGAGATACGGAAATATTTTCCGAGGGCAGATGTAAAAATTGTGAATGACTGTATCATTGCCATGCGCGCAGCCACTAGAAAACAGCAGTGCGGAATACTCTGTGCGGGTTCAGGACTGAACTGTGCGGTGCAGAACGGCGAGGACTGTTTTGTTTATGGATTTTATATTCCGGATGAGTACCAGGGCGGTTGGAGTTTGGGGAAAAAAGCAGTGCAGGCTGTATTTGACGCTCATATGGGACTGCTGGAAAAGACGGAACTGACCCCCCGTCTTCTGGAACATTTTCAGGCACAGTCCGTGGATGAACTACTTTATATGCAGGTAATGGGAAAAATCAAGAGCAGTGATTATCTGAATTTGCCCATCATCCTTGAGGAAGCCGCCTGCCGGGGAGACAGGACTGCAGGTAATATCTGGATTCAGTACGGAAAAAGGATAGTCGTTTATCTGGAAGCCCGCATGAGGAAAATGGGTATTTTGGAATGCGATACAGACATTGTGCTTTCCGGAAGTATCTTCAAATGTAAGTTTCAGGGATTTCAGGATGCAGTGGAAAGGGAAATATTGAAGAAAATGCCCGGAGCCAATGTCATTGCTGCCGAGTATGAACCGGTGATCGGAGCGGTGCTCATGGGGCTGAAGCGGATGAATAGGGTTCTGGCAGGTGGGATATACAGAAACATAGAGGAAGGCGCAGCCAGATTTCCGGTCAGGAGGCTGGAAAATATCTAATGGGAAAAGGAGAAAAGAAATGAAAGCAAAAAAAGTATTGGGGTTTGTATTAGCGGGAACAATGATTGCAGCATTAGCTGGGTGCGGCAGTACCGGAGGCACTGCGAAAGAAAAGACAGATACAGACAAGAAAGAGAGCAGCAAGGAATCAGGGGAAGATATCAACCTCACATTCTGGCATATCTGGCCGGACGCTGAGATGGGAGAGATTGTAGACAGCTATGTGGAGAAATTTGAGGAAGAGCATCCAAATGTGCATATTGAAGCTGTTGCTACCCAGGAGGTGGAATATCAGAATAACAAACTGAAGGTTGCGGCAGCAACAGGTTCCCAGGGGGACGTATTTGTGTGTTGGGGCGGCGGATATGCAAAGAATTATGTGGAAGCCGGCAATGTGCTGCAGTTAGATGAGCTGATGGAGAAAAACAACACAAAGGACGATTTGCTGGAGGGTACCCTTACATACGGTACATACGATAATAAGGTGTACGGACTGCCGCTGAAACAGTGGGCTGGTGCACTGTTCTGCAACGAGGAACTCTTTGAAGAATATAACGTAAAGATACCGGAAACCTTTGACGAGCTGCTGGAGGCAGTGAAAGCGTTCCGCGCCGAGGAGGTGACCCCAATGGCACTGGGCGCAAAGGACGGATGGCATATCGGTATGATCCAGAATGCCCTTGCAGTGCGCACAGAGGGTGCGGATTACATGAACCGTGCGCTGCAGGGTGAGGAGACTTTAGATACAGAAGGTATTGTAAAGTCTGCGGAGCTGTTATGCGAACTAAATGAGGCAGGGGCTTTCCCTGAGGGAACCTTGGGCCTTGGGGCTGAGGAAGCACAGGAAGAATTTTATATGGGAATGGTACCCATGTACTACGGCGGAAGCTGGGTAGCATCAGGGTGCGACAGTGATGAAAACGATATCCAGGGGAAGATTAAAGCGGTACCGATGCCCACTGTAGACGGAGGCAAAGGCGGAGTCAACAGCTTCTCAGGCGGTGCTATTGATATGATCATGCTGAATGCCAATACAAAATATCCGGATATGGCTTATGAATTTGCTGTGGGCATTACGAAATATATGTCTGAGGAGGCATACAAGATTGGTGACAGCCTTCCAGCCTGGAAAGTGGATGTGGATGAGTCAGAGGTCAGCCCTACTTTAAAACAGATTGAAAATCTGATCAAGAATGCGGACGGATATGTGCTGGCCTGGGATACTTTCCTGGAAGGAACGGCTATAGAGAAACACTATGAACTGCTTCAGGGACTGATGGCAGGAACAACGACACCGGAGGAGTTCGCGGCAGGCATGCAGGAAGCACAGCTTCAGGTGAAAAAAGGAGATACCGAGTAAGTACGGAGAGGGAAAGTGAGGCAGTAGTATGGAACGAGCATTGAGGGATAAAAAAGCAATTTGTATTTTTGTACTGCCGGCACTCATATGGTTTTGTGCAATTGCATTGTTCCCGGTTTTCCAGTCAGCAGGCTACAGCCTGCTGGACTGGGACGGGGTGACAAAAGCAAAATTTATTGGTGCGGCAAATTATATCAAGATGTTCCAGGACCCATTATTTTTCAAATCCATCTGGAATTCTATTTTGCTGGCCGCAGCCTCTGTATTTATACAGCTCCCCGTTTCCATGATTTTGGCGCTGGTACTGGCAGGTGGTGTCCGCGGCGAGAATTTTTACAGGAACGCCTTTTTTGTTCCTGTCATAATCTCCGGCACGATCATTGCGCATTTGTGGCTGAAAATCTATCATCCGTCCTATGGCCTGTTAAATATGGGACTGGGAGCTGTGGGGCTGGACGCCCTCCAGAGGGAATGGCTGGGAGACCAGGGGACCGCGCTGCTTGCCTGCTTTGTACCTATGGTCTGGCAATATATAGGATATCACATGCTGCTGTTTTATTCCGCAGCGAAATCCATTTCACCGGAAATCATTGAGGCGGCCCAGGTGGACGGCGCGAGCCGGTTTCAGACAGCGGTCAGAGTCATTATCCCCATGATAGTGCCAATGATTAAAGCCTGCGTTATATTTGCCATCATCGGTTCGCTGAAATCCTTTGATTTAATATATATTCTGACAAACGGAGGGCCGGTCCACGCCTCAGAAGTACCGTCACTTCTCATGTATAAGAAGATATTTGTGACCAATGAATACGGGTATGCCAGTGCTATAGCTATTTTCATTATATTGGAGTGCCTTGTATTTACGTTTATCGTACAAAAAATATTTAATCATATCCAGAAAGATTAGGAGGGACCGGTATGAAAAGGAGAAGTTCAAAGCTAAAGAGAACCGGCACGGTGAAAACGATTGTCCTGTTATTTATTACCGTTGTCCAGCTGTTTCCACTCTACTGGATGTTTACTTTTTCCCTGAAGAGCAACCGCGAGATTTTCGGGGGAAATATAGTGGGGCTGCCGGAGAACTGGGAATGGGCCAACTACGCAAAGGTTTTTGAAAAAGCACATCTGGGCAGATATCTGTTCAACAGTACAGTTGTCACAGGACTTACCATAGCATTCACATTGATTTTATCAGCTATGGCAACCTATGCTATTGTGCGTTTAAAATGGAAGCTGAGTAAATTTGTGTATTTTATTTTCCTGACCGGTATGATGCTGTCCATACACGCAGTGCTGCTGCCGCTGTTCGTGAATATGAAGCCGGTGCTGGATACCTACTGGGCGCTGATCATTCCCTACGTGGCCTTTGCCATGCCTACAGCCATATTGCTAATGGTGGGGACCCTGGAGGCACTTCCAAAGGAATTGGAGGAGGCTGCCTTTATTGACGGAGCCAATATTTACAGGGTTTTCTGGCAGATCATCATGCCGCTGTTAAAGCCCATCCTGTCCACAGTTGCCATCCTTACCTTCCTTTCAGCATGGAATGAGATGATGTTGGCCATTGCATTTGTGAGCGGGGAAAAATACAAGACGATCACCGTAGGAGTCAACGACATGGTGGGAAAATATTCTACAAAATGGGGACTGATCGGCGCAGGTCTGACGATTGCCACCATACCCACGCTGTTTTTGTACGTTTTCCTGAGCAAGAACATTCAGAAGAGTCTGGCAATGGGGGCGGTCAAAGGATAGTAAGAGCAGAAAAGAGGAGAAAACATGAACAAAATGTGCAGATGCCCGTACGTACCCTGTAAATACAGGAATCACTGTACGGCTTGCATAATACATAACAAGGAGGAAAAAACATTGCCGAACTGTATGGAGGAAATTGCAGAAAGTTTGGGAGCATGTCTCCCAATCAGGATTCCAGCCACAGAAGTATGCCCGGATATGGAGGGTATGTCAAGGAGATGCGCGGAGCTGGTAAAAGAGTGCCTGGAGGAAAAGAAGGATGCACTGCTGTGCTTTCCTGCCGGCAGCACTGTGGTAAGGACCTGTGAGATACTGCGGGAGATGAAAGAAAAGGGTGAAATTGATTTTTCACAGGCCGAATTTGTTGCGTTGGATGAATGGCTGGATCTGGAGGATGAAAGGGAAAACTGTACAAATTTCCTGAAGAAGCATCTGTACGGCCCGCTGGGGATTCAGCCTGAGAAAATGCATTTGTTTGATATCCACGCAGCGAATTTTAAGGAGGAATGCAGCCGGATTGACCAGATCATATTCAGCCATGGCGGAATCGACCTTATGCTGCTGGGACTGGGCATGAACGGCCATCTGGGATTAAATGAGCCGGGAGGCAGTTTTGAGGATTATGCAAAAGTGGTAGAGCTTTCAGAGACAACCATGAATGTAGGGCAGAAATACTTTTCTTCCCCAATGAAGCTGACCAGAGGAATCACCCTTGGTGTACACCACATGTTTGAGGCAAAGAAAGTGATCCTTCAGGTCTCCGGAAAAGCGAAACAGGATATTGTGAAAAAAATGTATAATACACAGCCCACGGAGGAGCTGCCGGGGACTGTCATGAAACTTCTGCCGGGAGGGCTTGTTGTCCTGGATGAAGACGCCGCGGGAGGAATAGAGGACCTGCTGGCGGAATCAGGTTTTCCTGTACCCGGCAGGTGACACCCCTGTCTGTTTCTTAAAAATCCTGCTGAAATACAGCGGATTGTCATACCCAACCAATGCCCCGATCTCACTGACCGTATAATCTGTGGTCTCCAGAAGTTCCCTGGCTCTGCGGATGCGGACGGAGGTGAGATACTGCAGGGGCGGCACGTTGGTGTACTGTTTAAAACTTCTGATAAACCAGCAGGTGCTCATATGCTGCTGTCTGGCATAGTCTTCGATTTTTATATCCCGGTAATAATTTTCATTAAAATAGTGGATGGCCTTTTCCATCTCCTTCTGAATCCTGTGCCGCTCCCCGGGGCCTTCGATCCGGTGGCGGCGTACCAGGAGCAGAAGCTGTTCCAAAAGGAGGGGGAGCAGATCCTCATAGGCCGGACGGAACACCTGAAGTTCCCGTATCATCTGGAAAAACAGGTCCCTGTATTCGGAAAAAACACCGGCATACAGAATTTGATTTTGTGCAAATCCGGCGGCATCCAGTAAGGCTTCTGCCCGGTACCCTGTAAAGTGTACCCAGAAGGCCTCCGGTTTATCTTTTCCATAGTAGACATACTCCTGTCGGACGAAGGGGCGCAGAAGGACCATGTTTCCCTCGCCCACTTCAATCTTTTCCTGGCCGAAAGTGAACCAGGCCCGCCCGGAGGCAATGTAGATAAGCTGGTAGTCAGCCCGCCCTTTGGGCCTGAGCGTTGACATGGAAGGACGGGAGATGACCCTGTATATCCCGCTGCTGTTTATGCGCAGGGGGATCTGTGGGTTTTCCAGATCTGTTTCCGCATGGTTTAAATATCCGGTATTAACGTACATAGGCAGATGCTCCTTTGTTCCTTAAACTGCTTTTATTGATTGTATCATTTTGTGCATGTTTTGTCTAATACAGGATATGGATTTTGCTGTGACGTATTTTATAATAGGCAGTATGAGGTGACTTTTTGGCAGGCCTGCGCATTTCCTGCGCGGGCGCGGAACAGTTACAGTAAAAAATACATTTTCAGGAGGGCTATGACCAATGATTGTACCCAGATATTATGAGAACCTTCACATGCTGCACGAGAACACCATGCCGAACAGGGCTTACTATATCCCTGCAGGCACACAGAGAGACGATCTGTGTGAGAACAGAGAGAATTCCGACAGATTCCAGCTTTTAAACGGCAGCTGGAAATTCAAATATTTTGACAGCATCTATGACTTGAAAGAGGAATTTTTCAGAGAGGGATACCAGACGGGAAGCTTTGATGAGATTCCTGTGCCGGGATGCTGGCAGAATTTCGGATATGACAGACACCAGTATACCAACACACGTTATCCGTTCCCCATGGACCCGCCGTATGTGCCTCAGGAAAATCCCTGCGGAGCCTATGTGCATACATTCACCTATGCAGAGGATGAAAATGCGCCCAAAGCTTACCTGAATTTTGAAGGCGTGGATTCCTGCTTTTATGTATGGATAAACGGCAGTTATGTGGGATACAGCCAGGTGTCACACTCCACAAGTGAATTTGACGTGAGCAGCTTTTTAAGAGAGGGTGAGAATACCCTGGCCGTTCTGGTTCTGAAATGGTGCGACGGCAGTTATCTGGAGGACCAGGATAAATTCCGCATGAGTGGTATTTTCAGGGATGTATATCTGCTGAAACGTCCCGCACAGGGAATCTTTGATTATTTCCTCACAACAGACATTGCGCCGGATGGAAAGAGTGCGTCAGTCGATGTGGCAGTGACTTATTTTAACGAGGCAGTTCCTGTAAAAATCTCTGTTTACAATGCAGAGGGCAGTCTGGAAGCAGAGAGCAGCCGGGTATCAGAGGACGGCAGGATCCGCATGACCCTGGAAAATCCGGTTCTCTGGAACGCGGAGGAGCCGTATCTGTACAAAGTAGTGCTGGAAGCTGCCGGAGAGGTTATCACAGACCGTATGGGTATCCGTGAAATCTGTACCAGAGACGGAGTGGTTTACATAAATGGAGTAAAGGTGAAATTCCATGGCACCAACCGCCACGACAGCGATCCTGTTACAGGGTTTGCCATCAGCCTGGAACAGATGAAAAAAGACCTGCAGTTAATGAAAGAGCACAACATCAACTGCATCCGTACCAGCCACTATCCAAATGCGCCGCAGTTCTATCAGCTCTGTGACGAATACGGATTCTTTGTTATTGACGAGGCGGACAATGAGAGCCACGGAACCGCTGATATCTATATGGAAGATGATTCCTGGGAGGAGAGGGCTTCCAGATGGAATCAGGCCATTGCGGATAACCCTGCATTTACGGAGGCGACTGTGGACAGGACACAGCGCTGTGTGCACAGAGATAAGAACCGTCCGTGTGTAGTGATCTGGTCCATGGGAAATGAATGTGCATACGGCTGTACTTTTGAGGCGGCACTGGCCTGGACAAAGGAATTTGACCATACCAGACTGACCCACTTTGAGAGTGCCCGCTACACATCCAAGGATAAAAAATACGATTATTCCAATATAGATCTGCACAGCCGTATGTATCCGGCTATTGAGGAGATCCACGACTACTTTGCAAAAAACCCGGATAAGCCTTTCGTTATGTGCGAATACTGCCATGCAATGGGCAACGGCCCCGGAGATTTTGAGGATTATTTCCAGGTCTTCCAGCAGTACGACGGCGCCTGCGGCGGTTTTGTATGGGAGTGGTGTGATCATGCCATTTACATGGGCAAGACCATTGAAGGAAAGAAAAAATACGCGTACGGCGGCGACCACATGGAGTACCCGCAGGACGGCAACTTTTGTATGGATGGTCTGGTATATCCTGACCGCACACCGCATACAGGCCTGCGTGAATTCAAAAATGTACACCGTCCGGCCAGAGTAGTTTCTTTTGACCAAGAGAAGAAAGAGGCAGTTCTGCACAATTATATGGATTATGTAAACTTAAAGGACTACCTCTATATAACTTATACGGTAAACTGTGACGGAAGCATGATCGGGGAAGGATGCATCTGCCCGGATGACATGCCTGACATCAGCGCTCATGAAGAGGGTGTGATTGCCCTGGATTATGAGGTTCCGGAAGCAGGTAAATGTTACCTGAAGCTTGAATATCATCTGAAGAATGCCACAAGATTTCTGCCGGAAGGCTTTAAACTGGGCTTTGATGAGATTCAGCTCCAGACAAAGGATATGAGAAACCAGAAGGCAGTGAAGATTCTGGAAGTGACAGAGGAATCCGGAGAGGCGGGCAAAGAGGCAGGGCAGCCGCCTGTATTCAGCGTAGCCCAGGATGACAGGAATCTGTTCGTAAGCACAGACAAATTCTCCTATACTTATGACAAGCTGACTGGTCTCTTCTCTGAACTTAGTTATGTAAACTGCAAGGTTCTGGAGCGCCCGATGGAATACAACATCTGGAGAGCACCCACAGACAATGACAGAAATATTAAGAACATCTGGAGAAAAGCGAAGTACGACAAGATCGTGACAAGGGCCTACCGCACGGATTACACGGTTCTGGAAGAGGAAGTACAGATCCACACAGTTCTTTCCGTATCAGCAGTTATCATCCAGAGAATCCTGGATATTGATGCCACATGGACGATCCGTGCCAACGGAAGGATTGACGTGAAGCTGGATGTGAAGAAAGACCCGGAATTCCCGGAACTTCCGAGATTCGGCCTGCGCCTGTTCCTGCCCCGCGATATGGCGGACATCACATACTATGGACTTGGCCCTGTGGAGAGTTATCAGGATAAACGCAGAGCCAGCTATCATGATGAGTTCCATGCCGCCGTAAAAGAGCTGCATGAGGATTATATCCGTCCGCAGGAGAACGGCAGCCACGATGACTGTGATTATGTGAAGGCTGAGGGCAGCAGGATCAGCCTGGCAGCAGTGGGTGCAGATACCTTTGCCTTCAATGCGTCTGTATACACACAGGAGGAGCTGACGGAAAAGGCACATAATTATGAGCTGAAAGCCTCCCCCTACACAGTGTTCTGCCTGGACTACCGCCAGAACGGAATCGGCTCCAACAGCTGCGGACCGAGACTTCTGGAGAAGTACCGTTTTATTGAAAATGAATTTACCTTTGCAATCAGCCTGCTTCCGGTGGTAAAATAAACAGAATAATTGAAAATATAAAATGGGGATGCGGCCGGCTCTTTCTGCGAGACAGCAGACAGGGCGGGCGGCAGCCCCATTTTCGTACGCGGGATTTTCTGATGCGGGCTGTTTGCGCACAGGAAACACAGGACAAAATGTTTATTCATGGAGGAGGATACTATGTGCAGCAGAATTGAAATGGAAGGCCCTGTTTATAATACACGGGATCTGGGAGGGTATACAGTAAAGGACGGCAGGACGATCAGACACTGCCGCCTGTTAAGAAGCGGTGCCCTTGGAAAATGTACAGAGTCTGATATCAGACAACTGACAGAGGCGTATGGATTGAAAACAGTGGTGGACTTAAGGACAAACGGTGAGAAGACAGAACTGCCGGACCCGGAGATAAAAGGGGTGGAATTCATACATAATCCTCTTTTAAGTGATGCCATGCTGGGAATCACCAGAGAGGGACAGGAGCAGGCGGACAGTCTTTCAGCCATGATCCTGGAACTGCTGAAGGAGGCGGAAAACCATCCAAAGGAAAACATGGAAAAAATTTATCTGGCTCTTGTCTCTGACGATTTTTCCGTCACCGGACTGAAGCATTTCTTTGATATCCTTTTAGCTCAAAAAGAAGGGGCTGTCCTCTGGCACTGCTCTGCGGGAAAGGACCGGGTAGGCACAGCCACAGCCCTTCTGCTGACTGCGCTTGGCGTGGAACGGGAAGTGATCATCCGGGACTATCTTCTGACAAATGGATATCTGGAACCGGAGACAGAAGCCATGGTCGCAAAAGTAGCTGCAAAAGTGCAGAATGAACGCATTCTCAATGGAATCCGCATTCTAAACGGCGCGGAGAGAAGTTATATAGAATCCATGTTCGCGGAGACGGAGAGACAGTGCGGAAGTACCGAAGCATTTTTGAGGGAGAGGCTGGGGATTACAGATGAGAAAACAGATATATTGAAGGAGATGTATCTGGAATAGAGGGCAGAAGGCAGATGTGTGGTACTTCTCACGTTTACGCCTGCCGGGAGAGGGCCAGCTTAATTAATAGGTACGGGTATTTGTCCGTTAGAGGTCAATTTGCGATAGGACGAATACCCGCTGTCACAACTCTTATGCATGGCGAGTGCAGTAAATACATAAAGTTTACTGCATGGTTATAAAAATTGAATTATGGATTCAGCTATGATATCAGGTGCTTCCCGGTGAACATAATGACCGCATGTTAAATCAATGAAATGGGCATTATCATTAGCGGAAAAATATTCCCTGTGTATTCTGCCCCATGCAGGTACTGCTTTCAAATTTGCCTTGTCATTTGACAGAAAGCACAGCAAGGGAACTTGAGGGGATTTTCCATTTTCAACTTTAACAGCATTTTCTTTTACATAATCTATTTCATCCATCATATTCTTACTCAGCAATTGTCTGGAAGTAATAACTTCCATTGCCTCCCGTTCCGTTTTATCCAATAGATTATTTTTCACGGCAGGATGGTTTTTAACCATAGCTGCTGCAAGCGGCCTGCGCAGAAGATGTCCAAACCGGGCCAGGAGAGGAAAGTATTTTGGTATCTCCATAATCCGATATACCTGAGGAACAGCCATGTCCAGTCCAAGGATGGCATAGACTTCATCCGGATATTTTTGAGCCCAGTATATAGCTTCCAAGCCGGAAAGGGAATGGGGTGCCGGAATAAATGGACCGGCTATATCTGCCTGCTTTAAAGCTTCCCTTGTTTCTTCCAGAATGGTGTCAATATCCCGCGGATGACTGGTCTGCCCGCTCCATCCATACCCCGGGCGTTCAACTACCACGATGTGGAGCCGGTCCTTCAGCAAATGCCATAACGGTTTAAAATCATATGTAGGACATTCCGTGCCGGAACCGGACAAGAATACAATTGGGTGATGCATTGCCGTGGTTGAAGGGGGTATAGAGAAGACGTGCATATATGTATCGTTAACTTTTACCATTTTGCCCGGAGCATTCATATTTTCCTCCTAATTGATTTAACAGTTTTCCCGTATCACTCTGCAGGGACTTCCCACAGCGACACTGTTGTCAGGAATGGATTTTGTCACAACACTTCCCGCGCCGATGACCACATTGCTGCCGATGGTCACACCGGGCAGAATCACAGCGCCGCCGCCGATCCACACATTATCACCGATAATGACAGGTGCCGTCCTGGTCTTGCAGAAAGAGAAACTGCCGTCCTCCTTTAAGGGGCCGAACCGGTCTGCCGCGTTGGTGGGATGAAAGGCTGTGTAAATCTGCACATTTGGGGCAATCAGCGCGTTATCGCCGATCTCAATTCTGTTGTCATCCAGAAAGGTGCAGTTCATATTCACTTCACAGTTATTTCCGAAATAAATATTGTTCCCGTAATCCACATAAAAAGGCGCGGTGATCCACAGATTGTCACCCCGGCTGCCCAGAAGACGGTTTAAGATGCGGTCCTTTTCCTCCAGATTCTCAGACAGAAGTCCATTGTACTCCCGAATTAGATTTTTAGCCAGGTGCCATTGGGCTAAAAGCTCCGGGTCACCGCAGTCGTACAGCTCTCCGGCCAGCATTTTCTCTCGCTCTGTCATTTCTCATCCTCCATAACCATCCGCCGTGGTATTTCAGCAGGGCGGTGATATTTTCCAAGTTTGTTTAATTATAAGTGTTCCGGAAACTTTATTCAAGAAGAATGCGAAAGTTTCGGTACGCGGCGGCTGACAGGAATATTTTACAAATTTATCATTGACAGTTCAAAAGCAATCGGTTATAGTATCCATTAATAAGAGGGAGTAGCTGGCGCCGTCGGCGTTTGCGATATCGTCAATCTCGATGGGAGAATATCCCGTCCGTATCGTGATGAAACAGCGAGACTTTTATTGCATGCTTGTTGTGCAGTAAAAGCCTCGCTTTTTTGCGTTGCAGGCCATGAAAAACCAATGGTTATGGCAGGGCATACGAGCAAAATGGTATGAAAGAGGTTTTTACAAAGCACACTAGAGATAAGCAGTACGTATCCACACATGGAACCATGGCAGCACGGCATGGGTTCCGCAAAAAACGTTTGGAGGAGAGCGAATGAAAGAATTTTATCAAATGTCGAGGACAGAGGCGCAGAAAACCATCAATGGAAGCACGCAGCCTCTGACAAACGAACAGATTAAGGCCAATCAGGAAAAATACGGCCCCAATGCTCTGTTGGAAGAAAAGAAAAAATCCATCCCGCAGATTTTTCTGGAGCAGTACAAAGATTTTCTTGTGATCATCCTGATCGTGGCAGCCATTGTTTCCGGTGTTCTGGGCGAAATGGAGAGTGCCATTGTCATCCTGGTGGTCATCACCATGAATGCCATTCTCGGAACAGTCCAGACCGTGAAGGCAGAGCAGTCTCTTGACAGCCTCAAAGCCATGTCAGGGCCTGAGGCGAAGGTCCTGAGAAACGGCGATGTGGCGAAGATACCCTCTGACCAGGTGACTGTGGGCGACATTGTCATGCTGGAAGCGGGCGACTATGTCCCGGCTGACGGACGGATCCTTGAAAATGCCAGCCTTAAGGTAGATGAGAGTGCCCTGACAGGTGAGAGCCTGGGCGTGGATAAGACGGAAGACCCCATCGAAGGCGAGGTACCGCTGGGTGACAGAACCAACATGGTATTCTCAGGAAGCTTTGTCTCTTACGGCCGCGGCTCCTTCCTTGTAACCTCCATAGGCATGGAGACAGAAGTGGGAAAGATCGCTAAACTGCTGAAAACCACTTCCGAGAAAAAGACACCGCTGCAGATGAACCTGGACCAGTTCGGCCAGAAGCTGTCCATCATAATTCTGGTTTTCTGCGGTATCCTGTTTGGAGTTAGTGTTTTCAGGGGAGAATCCTGGGGAGAGGCATTCTTGTTTGCCGTAGCGCTGGCTGTTGCGGCCATACCGGAGGCACTCAGCTCCATTGTCACCATTGTGCTTTCCTTCGGAACGCAGAAAATGGCAAGAGAACATGCCATTATACGAAAACTTCAGGCAGTGGAAGGTCTGGGAAGTGTATCTATTATCTGTTCAGACAAGACAGGTACCCTGACCCAGAACAAGATGACAGTAGAATACTACTATGTAGAAGGCCGTGAGATTCCCGCGGAAAATATTGACCTGGATGATCCGGCACAGAAGCAGCTTCTCCGCCACAGTATTCTCTGCAATGACTCCACCAACAAAAACGGCGAGGAGATCGGAGATCCCACCGAGACAGCCCTTATCAACCAGGGAGATAAGCTGGGACGCCCTGCGGAGGTGGTCCGCGACAAGTATCCCAGATGCAGCGAGGTGCCTTTTGACAGTGACCGTAAGATGATGTCCACCCTTCATAATTTAAGAGAGGGTGCCACCATGATCACAAAAGGCGCGGTGGATGTTCTGTTGAACCGTGTCTGTTCCATACAGAAAGATAGCGGGATAGTCCCCATCACAGAGGAAGACCGCAGAGCCATCGAAGAGCAGAACCAGAAGTTTTCCGGAAACGGACTCCGTGTTCTGGCATTTGCCTATAAACGGATGGAGGCCGGCACACAGCTCTGTGTGAACGATGAAGATGATCTGGTATTTCTGGGACTGATCGCCATGATGGACCCGCCGCGTGAAGAGTCCAAGGCCGCGGTTGAAGAGTGTATCAGTGCAGGCATTAAGCCTATCATGATAACCGGTGACCACAAGGTGACAGCAGCAGCCATTGCAAAACGTATCGGCATTCTGAAGGATGAATCCGAAGCCTGCGAGGGCGCTGTGATTGAAAATATGACGGACGAGGAGCTGCAGAATTTTGTGGAAGGTATATCCGTCTATGCACGTGTTTCACCGGAACATAAGATACGCATTGTCAGGGCATGGCAGGAGAAGGGAAATATTGTCTCCATGACAGGTGACGGCGTCAATGACGCACCCGCTCTGAAGCAGGCCAATATCGGTGTGGCCATGGGCATAACGGGAACCGAGGTGTCCAAGGATGCCGCTTCCATGGTCCTGACGGATGATAACTTTGCAACCATTGTCAAGGCAGTGGAAAACGGAAGGAACGTATACAAGAACATAAAGAGTGCCATCCAGTTCCTGCTCTCAGGCAACTTTGCGGGAATCCTGGCGGTACTGTACGCGTCCCTGGCAAACCTGCCCGTGCCGTTTGCGCCGGTACACCTGCTGTTTATCAACCTGCTGACAGACAGCCTTCCGGCTATTGCGCTGGGGCTGGAGCCTCACACCAAAGATGTCATGAAGGAAAAACCGCGTCCTATGAATGAATCCATACTGACGAAGGATTTTCTCTCCTATATCGGGACAGAAGGTCTTGTTATCGGTATCATGACCATGATAGGTTTTTACATCGGCTATCAGGAGAGCCCGCTCCTGGCCATGACAATGGCATTCGGAACCCTGTGTACCTCCAGGCTGGTGCATGGATTTAACTGTAAATCCGTAAGACCTGTTTTATTTACTAAGAAATTCTTTAATAATATTTACCTCATCGGTGCATTTGTGTTAGGATTAGTATTAATCACCTCTGTGCTGATGATTCCGGGGCTGCACAAAATTTTCAGCGTGCAGACATTGGATATGGCACAGCTTTTCACAGTGTACGGCCTGTCCATTGCAAACCTGCCGGTTATCCAGGCGCTGAAATGGGTACGTGCGAAACTGAAAAAGTAATCAAAGAGGGGAGAAGGAGAGGAGAAGTATGAACCTGAATAAAAAAGATATGAAGAATCTGATGCTTCTGATTCTGTTTGCAGTGGTTGTCTATGTGGGAATACAAAGGGCAGATGTACTGCTGGTCTTTGCACGTTTCATGGTAGGGATAGCCTATCCTTTCCTTCTGGGAGCCGCATTTGCCTTTGTACTGAATGTTCCCATGAGCTTTCTGGAAAAGAGACTTTTCGGAAGTGCCGAGAGTAAAGGAAAGATGAAAAAGCTGGGACGCCCGCTGAGTCTGATCCTCTCCCTCATTCTGGTGGTGGGCGTAGTGCTTGTAGTCATCCTTGTGGTTGTACCGGAAATGGGTCAGACCTTTATGAGTGTGAGTGCCAGCATAGAAGCCGCCATACCGAGGCTTCAGACCTGGGCTGTGGAAACCTTCCACAACAACAAACAGATTGCTGAGTGGATCCAGAACCTGGAATTTGACTGGAATTCCATAATCGGCACAGCAGTTGACTTCCTGAAAAACGGTGCCGGAAATGTGCTCAACTCCACAGTGGCAATGGCACGCACAGTGGTCAATGTACTTATGAATTTTTTCATCGCTCTTGTATTTGCCGTATATATCCTTCTGCAGAAGGAAAAGCTGACGGTGCAGGTTCAGAAAGTTTTCTACGCTTTTCTGTCTGCAAAGATGGTGAAAAAGGTTCTGGAGGTGTGTTCCCTCAGTTACAGGACATTTGCCAGCTTTGTCACCGGTCAGTGTCTGGAGGCAGTGATCCTGGGAACCATGTTTTTCGTATCCATGACCCTGTTTCGTTTCCCGTACGCTATGCTGATCGGTATACTAATTGCATTTACAGCGCTGATTCCCATATTTGGAGCGTTTATCGGCTGTGTTGTGGGTACCTTTCTGATATTGGTGGTGGATCCCATGAAGGGGCTGGCATTTATCGTGCTGTTTCTGGTGCTGCAGCAGATTGAGGGGAATCTGATCTATCCTCACGTAGTCGGGAACTCGGTGGGGCTGCCCTCTATCTGGGTGCTGGTGGCAGTGACCGTGGGCGGCAGTCTGATGGGTGTTGTGGGTATGCTGATCTTCATACCGCTTACATCTGTTGTGTACGCGCTGTTCCGCCAGACCGTTTACAAGAAATTGAAGGAGCGGAATATTCATGATATTTGAGACACATGCACATTACGATGACGAGGCGTTTGACGGGGACAGGGACAGCCTGTTAACCTCCATGGCGCAGCACGGAATCGGAACGATCATCAATGTGGGCGCCAGCCTGCGGGGTGTGGAGGATACGGTCAGGCTGACAGAAAAGTATCCTTTTGTCTACGGAGCAGTGGGCGTTCATCCCGACGAGGTGGGCAGCCTTGATGAGGAGAAAATAAAATGGCTCAGAAGCCTGTGTGATCTGGAGAAGATCGTGGCAGTGGGTGAGATTGGCCTTGACTATTATTGGGATAAGGAACATCATGAGGTCCAGAAAAAATGGTTTGTCCGCCAGATGGATCTGGCAAAAGAGACCGGGCTTCCCATTGTTGTACACAGCCGTGATGCGGCAAAGGACACACTGGATCTTATGAAAGCAGAGAGGGCAGATAACCTGAAGGGCGTGATCCACTGCTATTCCTATTCTGTGGAACAGGCAAAGGAATACATGAACATGGGGTATTATCTGGGCGTAGGCGGAGTCGTCACCTTCAAAAACGGAAAGCGGCTGAAAGATGTGGTGGAATACGCACCGCTGGATTATCTTCTGCTGGAGACAGATGCCCCGTATCTGGCACCTGAACCCTACAGAAGACACAGAAACTGTTCTGTGTATCTGACTTATGTGGCGGAGGAGATTGCCAGGATCAAGGGCGTTTCCTATGAAACTGTGGTGGATGTGACCAGGGAAAACGCCAAAAAGCTGTTTGGTATATGATAGGGAGGAAGCGTCAGCCGTGAAGTCGGGCAGAGCGGCCTTAAACAAGAGGGTATTGTAAAAACGTATTTTACAACACCCTCTTGATTTTTTGTATACCGATTGGTATAATAATAGGCAGAACAAAGGATGAAAATAAAAAACAAAAGATAGATACAATGCAGAACAGCCGGGAGGCAGTTATGGATAATAAAGAATTGATATTAAAGTCGGCGCTTGATCTGTTTTATGCCAAGGGGTATGATGCGGTGGGCGTCCAGGAGATCGTGGATAAGGCCGGAATCTCCAAGCCAACTTTATATTACTATTTTGGAAGCAAGCTGGGACTTTTGCAGAATCTGCTGGAGACAGGATATCAGGAGTTTGAAAGCAGGCTGATCGATATAGCCAGGCCGGGGGAAAGCCTTCCGGGTGTGCTTTATCAGGCAGCGCGGACATTTTTTGACTATGCTGCGTCCAATCAGAAATTCTATTTATTCATGCTGTCTCTGTTTTATTCCGGAAGAGAGAACGAGGCCTATAAGACGGTTTCGCCCCTTATAGAGCGGTATTATAAGATCATTGTGAAGATATTTGAGGATGCATCCCCCCAATTGGGGAACATGCGGGGGCGGCAGGAATTATTTGCCGTGGGGTTTACAGGTGTGCTCAACCATCATATTATGACAGTGAGCTACGGGCTATCCGAAGAGGAAAGATTTGAAATTTCTGATGAGACCACATATGAGATTGTGCATCAGTTTATGTATGGGATATATTCGTAGTCAAGGAATGGCGTTCCTGCATGGTTTGTCTGGGCCTGCCGCATCGGGCAGAGCCGGAAAAGGAGGAAACGAAACATGGCAAAATGGTATGAAGAGGCAGTATTTTACCATATGTACCCTATCGGGATGACGGGCGCCCCCAGGGTGAATAGAGAAGAAGGTGTTGTACACCGCTTCGCGGAACTGGAGAAATGGCTGCCGCACCTTGCGGACATTAAGGCAACAGCAATCTATATCGGACCTCTGTTTGAGTCCACCACCCATGGGTATGACACCAAGGATTATAAGACTGTGGACCAGCGGCTTGGTGACAATAAAGACTTTACCAGATTTGTGAAAAAGGCGCACGAGCTGGGAATCAGGGTCGTGGTGGACGGTGTGTTCAACCACACGGGAAGAGAATTCTTTGCCTTCAGGGACATCCAGCAGAACCGGGAGGGTTCCAGGTACTGCGGATGGTATAAGGGCATCAATTTCGGATGGAACAATCCCTACAATGACGGATTTTCCTATGAAGCCTGGAGAAACTGCTTTGAGCTTGTGAACTTAAACCTGCAGAACCCGGAAGTAAAAGGTTATCTTCTGGATGTGATAGATGAGTGGATCGATACCTTTGATATTGACGGCATCCGCCTGGACTGCGCGGATTGTCTTGACTTTGGCTTCATGGAGGAAATGCGCAGGCGCACAGGTGAGAAGAAAGAGGACTTCTGGCTTATGGGGGAGGTCATCCACGGAGACTACAGCCGATACATCCAGGACGGACAGAAAATGCTGCACAGTGTTACGAATTATGAACTTCACAAGGGCATCTATTCCGGACACAATGACCACAATTACTTTGAGATCGCCCATACCATAAGACGGGAATTTGAGGAGAACGGCGGTATCTACAGGGGGATGAAGCTGTATTCCTTTGTTGACAATCACGATGTGGACCGCATTTACAGTAAGATCAATGTGAAGGAGCATATTTACCCCATCTATACACTGCTGTATACGCTTCCGGGGATACCATCCATCTATTACGGATCGGAATGGGGAATTGAGGGAAGCAAGAACAACGGCGGTGATGACGCTCTAAGGCCGGCCGTGGATATCAGGGAAGCCCTGGAAGAGCATAAGGATTCCGGGATCATGCTCTGGGTCAAGACACTGGGAGAAATGCACGAGAAGTATAAGACCTGCCTTGCAGAGGGAAGATACAGGGAATTGATGCTCACCAACAGACAGTTTGCGTTTGTCAGATTTACAGAGGAGGAAGGTCTTGTCACGGCTGTGAACAATGACGAGAATCCGGCACAGGTGAGTATTCCGGTGCCGGTGGAGAATAAACGTTATGTAAACCTTTTGACACAAGAGGAAGTGGAGCCGGAGAACGGCAGGCTGAATTTTACCATAGAAGCAGCGGGAAGTGTTCTGCTGGAAATCCTGCAGCAGGGTTAAAGTGCTGTAAAATCAGAGGAAGACAAAGGGGAAGGACTTATGGCTAAAGGAAAAACAATGAGATTCTCGGAGATGGACCGCTATTTATTCGGGGAAGGAACACATTATGAAATCTATAAGCTGATGGGTGCACATCCCACAACACAGCGGGGCAAAGACGGCGTCTATTTCGCCGTCTGGGCACCTCATGCGGAATCCGTGTCCGTTGTGGGGGATTTCAACAAATGGGACCCCGATAAAAATGTGATGAAGTGTGACAATGACATGGGCATTTACCAGCTCTTTGTGCCCAAGGTGCGGGAAGGTGATCTGTACAAATTCTGCATCACCACATACAAGGGCAAGCTGCTCTTCAAGGCAGACCCCTATGCAAACTACGCGGAGCACCGCCCGGGTACAGCTTCCTGTGTATATGACATCACCAAATTCAAATGGGGAGATTCCGTCTGGATGAAAAAGCGCCTGGAATACAATGCGAAGAAGGATGCCATGTCCATTTATGAACTGCACCCAGGTTCCTGGAAGAAACACCCTTTAAAAGACGGGGATGAGGACGGATTTTACAATTACAGAGAGCTGGCCCATTCACTGGCTGACTATATCAAAGAGATGGGGTATACCCATGTGGAGCTGATGGGTATTGCGGAACATCCCTTTGACGGCTCCTGGGGATACCAGGTAACAGGTTATTATGCCCCTACATCCAGGTACGGTACGCCCGAGGATTTTCAGTATTTCGTAAATTACATGCACAAGAATAAGATCGGTGTCATTTTGGACTGGGTACCGGCCCATTTCCCGAAGGACGCCCACGGACTGGCTGATTTTGACGGAACCCCCACATATGAATATGCGGACCCAAGAAAGGGTGAGCATCCGGACTGGGGGACCAAGGTATTTGATTACGGCAAGAATGAGGTGAAAAATTTCCTCATCGCAAACGCATTGTTCTGGATACAGGAATATCACATTGACGGACTCCGTGTGGATGCTGTTGCCTCCATGCTGTATCTGGACTACGGAAGAGAGGCCGGACAGTGGATACCAAACAAATACGGGGAAAATAAGAACCTGGAGGCGATTGAGTTCTTCAAGCACCTGAACTCCGTAGTTCTGGGCAAGAACAAGGGGGCTGTCATGATCGCGGAGGAATCCACAGCATGGCCCATGGTAACCGGCAAGCCTGAGGAGGGCGGCCTGGGATTCAGCTTAAAATGGAATATGGGATGGATGCACGACTTCCTGGAGTATATGAAGCTTGACCCATATTTCCGTAAATATAATCACCATAAGATGACGTTCTCCATGAGTTACGCCTACAGCGAGAACTACGTCCTTGTATTATCTCATGATGAAGTCGTGCATCTGAAATGCTCCATGATCAACAAAATGCCCGGTCTCGGACAGGATAAATTCGAGAACCTGAAGGCAGGGTACAGCTACATGTTCGGGCATCCCGGCAAGAAGCTGCTGTTCATGGGACAGGAGTTCGGTCAGTTCCAGGAATGGAGCGAGGCCAGGGAGCTTGACTGGTTCCTGCTGGCAGAACCGTGCCATCAGCAGCTTCAGGCTTATGTGAAGGAACTGCTTGCTTTATATAAGAAGTATCCGGCCCTCTACGCAAATGACGACAGCCAGGAAGGGTTTGAGTGGATCAATGCGGATGACGCCGCGAGAAGTATTTTCAGTTTTGTGAGAAAGTCGCCTACCGGAAGGAATAATCTGCTGTTTGTCATCAATTATACACCGGTTGCCAGAGAGGATTACCGGGTCGGGGTACCTAAGAGAAAACAGTATAAGCTGATCCTGAACAGTAAGGACCCTAAATTCGGCGGAGATACGCCGGTGGAGCAGACCGTTTACAAGGCTGTGAAGAAGGAATGTGACGGAAGGGATTACTCCTTTGGTTATCCGCTGCCGGCTTATGGGGTGGCTGTGTTCCTATATTAAAAATGATAATAAGTTAAGGGAAGGTGCGTTTCCGCTCAGTGGGAACGCGCTTTCTTAATATCTCATGAAATAAATCAATATACTGGTAGAAAGAAGTCCTCAATTTAAGAAGGCAGAAACGGAGTTTTATTATGCAGATTATAGATATGCACTGCGACACCATCAGCAAAATCCGCCAAATGGAAAAAGAGGGCAGTCCTGCTTCCCTCCGCCATAATTCCCTCAGTGTAGATTTGGAAAAGATGAAAAAGGGCGGCTATGCCCTGCAGACCTTTGCCATCTACGTTAACTGGGAGGAGGAACCGGACGCAGAGGCGGCTGCCGGAGATATCCTGAAAATCTTTCAGCGGGAAATGCAGCGAAATGCTGACCTGATCTCCCAGGTCAGAACCTACAGTGAGCTGGAAGCAAACGAAAAGGCGGGTAAGATGTCAGCCCTTCTCTCCCTGGAGGAGGGCGCCATATTCCAGAACTCTCTGGATTCCCTCAGATGGTTTCACCGACAGGGTGTCAGAATGGCAACCCTTACCTGGAACTATGAGAACGATTTTGGCTTTCCCAACTGTATGGGGGACCCTCTTACGCAGAAGACCTGGAGCTGGGGTGATGACCGGGGACTGAAGAAAAAGGGCCTGGAGTTTCTGGAGGAGCTGGAACACCTGCATATTCTGGTGGATGTATCCCATCTGTCTGACGGCGGCTTTTGGGATGTGGCGGAACATTCCACCCGCCCTTTCCTGGCCAGTCATTCCAATGCAAGAGGCCTGGTAAAAGGTTCCGCCAGAAATCTCACAGACGATATGATACGCACCCTGGCTGACCGGGGCGGTGTGATGGGCCTGAACTACGCAGTCTCCTTCATGCGTCCCAACTGGAAACCCGGAGAAGCCGGCACAACAGTGGAAGAGATCGTACAAATGGCGTCCTATATTCTGAACGTCGGCGGAAGTGACTGCCTGGGTCTGGGCAGCGATTACGACGGCATCCTGGAACTCCCCGAGATCTCTGACTGCAGCCAGGTACAGCTTCTGGCAGAGCAAATGGAAAAACACGGCTTTACATACAGCCAGACAGAAAAGATTCTGGGAGGAAATGTGAGAAGGTTCCTGAAAGAAAATTGTAACGATTCAGCCGGCTGAATCGTTACGGTATTCGCCCATTAAAAATCGCTTTGTGATGGGGCCAATACCTGCTCTTATCTATACGCCCCACACCGAATCCCGCATGATTCCTGACATAACACAAAAACCTGCCGCCCCTGCTCCCAGCACGTCATCCACATGATCCGGTGTAATACCGCCAATGGCATACACAGGAATCCCAACCGATTCACAGACGTTTTTCAGAAAAGGCAGCCCTCTGGCGGCAAGTCCCTTTTTGCAGTCCGTCAGGAAAATATGCCCTGCCGTTACATAACCGGCCCCCATCTTCTCAGCAAAAATGGCCTCCTCCACCGAATGAACAGAAACACCGATCAGATCAAAATCCATAAGCAGCCTGCTCCTCTCATCAGAACCTGATAGACGTTCACTTTCGCCGGACTTTACACAGATATTATCCCCGCAAAACCTTGAAAAAGGCAGGTGGATACGAGGACAGCCAAGCTCCCTTGCCGCCTCTGCCCGGGAATGCAGAATACAGTCAACATCATATCGCCTGCATATCTTAAGCACCTTCATAGCCAGTTCTCTATATTCCCCGGCTCCCAAATCTTTTTCCCTCAACACAATTCCTTTTGGCTTTTTAGCAGCCACCGTCTCGATCCGCTCCAGAAAATCCCCATCACAAAGCAGCCGATTGGTAATCACCAGCATCTTATCAAACCTTACCCCATTGCTCATTTTACCCATAATACCACCTCTGCCAATTTGTGTGGAATAAAGCCAGCTCCCATATGGCAGTTTTCCTCCGCTTTTATTTAGTTTCCGTGATGACAGCAAGCATACAAAGGGATATCCACCCTGCCCGCTATACTACACCTCGCTGTTATACGAATACATAATCATTCATGACCACCTGCATTCCCCCGTCTCTGACAGCCCTGCAGACCTCCTCAACACCTCTGTCATCTGAAATCTCAAACTGGTCATCCCCCTTATCCTCCAGCTCCTCCACATGACTGCCGACTCCGGTACTTACCCCTGCAGAAATCTTAGTCGCTGCGATCGTGACCACATGATCCCGGAACTCAGCCCGTTCCCTGGTAGAAATCGTGATTCCGGCAAACGGCATAAAGAGTCTGTAAGCCATGATCACCTGAAGAAGCTGCGGTTCATGCACATCCTTAGGATTGATCTTATCATTATTAATGATCGGCCTGAGACGCGGGCAGGAAAACGCAATCTCAGCCTGCGGATATTTCCGCTGCAGATACCAGGCGTGCATCCCTGTAGCAAATGCATCCTTTCTGAAATCATCCAGCCCCAGAAGCGCCCCAAAAGCAACTCCTCTCATTCCGCCTTTCAATGCCCGCTCCTGCGCGTGAAACCGATAAGGGAAGATTCTTTTATGCCCGGCCAGATGCAGCGTCTCATACTTATGGGAATTATAAGTCTCCTGAAATACTGTCACATAATCAGCTCCGCATTTATGGAGATAGGCATACTCCTCACTGTTCATAGGATAGACTTCCAGTCCCACCATTTTAAAGTATTTTCTGGCGATCCTGCACGCCTCCCCCAGATACCTGACATCACTTTTTGCACGGCTCTCGCCGACCAGTATAAGAATTTCTTCCAGTCCTGTTTTGGCGATCGCAGCCATTTCCAACTCGATTTCCTCCGCGGTAAGCCTTGCCCTGCGGATATGGTTATGGCAGTTGAAACCACAGTAAATGCAGTGGTTTTCACAGTAATTGGAGATATAAAGCGGCGTAAAGAGATTTACACAGTTTCCGAAGTGTTTCCTGGTTTCAGCCCGCGCAGCCTGTGCCATCTCTTCCAGGAAAGGTTCCGCGGCGGGAGACAGAAGCGCTGCGAAATCCTCCGGTGTCCGTGTGTCATGGGACAGTGCAGCCAGTACGTGTGCTTCTGTATAACGGTGATAGTCATAGCTGTCCATGGCACTTATCACTTTATCCATAACATCAGAATCCAGAGCTTCCATACCCTCCATATATTCCATATGATTTGTTCTTGATGCAGTCATTTTTCCACCTCCTTATTGTTCCAGAAATCCGGTGAGCGGAGAGGAGGCGCTGGCTCTGCCGTTTACAACGCGCCCAAGGCCCGACAGGTATGCGGTACGTCCTGCTTCAATGGCTTTTTTAAAGGCTTCCGCCATGGCGGGTATGTCGCCGGAAGTGGCAATGGCTGTATTTGCCATGACTGCGGCAGCGCCCATTTCCATGGCTTCACAAGCCTGGGAAGGGCGGCCGATTCCTGCGTCTACAATAATGGGAAGGTCAATTTCCTCGATAAGGATTTTGATGAATTCCCTTGTGCACAATCCCTTGTTGGTACCAATGGGGGCACCTAACGGCATGATACACGCAGCTCCGGCATGTTCCAGGTCTCTGGCGGCGTTTAGATCAGGGTACATGTAAGGCATGACAATAAAGCCCTCTTTTGCCAGCATCTCTGTGGCGCGGATGGTTTCCTGATTGTCCGGCAGCAGGTATTTGGAGTCTCGGATGACCTCAACTTTAACAAAATCCCCGCAGCCCAGTTCCCTGGCCAGGCGGGCGATCCTTACTGCTTCATCCGCAGTTCTGGCCCCGGAGGTGTTGGGAAGGAGTGTTATGCCGTCCGGTATATGTTCCAGTATACTGGCAGTGCCGCTGTTGGCTCTGCGTACAGCCAGAGTAATGATTTCAGCCCCGGCATTTTTAACGGCAGCGTGGATCAGTTCCGGATTGTATTTGCCGGAACCCAGAATAAAACGGGAGTGAAATTCGTGTCCTCCCAATATAAGTTTGTCATCTTTTATCATGTCTTTTTCCTCTTTTCTATACGTCTTTTTCTCCTAGAATGAGCCGCAGTATCATATTGGCCTGATGTGCTGCACAGAGAGTGACTCTGGGAGCTGTCAGGCTTATGCCGGAGGCAATGTCACTGGTGCCGTCCCCGCAGAGATACAGGTTTTTCATCCTCTTTTCTGTATGTATGGAGTTGCTGCTCCCATAGCCGGCCATGCCCGAACCGGATACAATGAAAGTATCCGGACGGTGTTCCAGAAGATAGTTGACCAGCATGGCCTTATTTTCTGCCCGGTCAAATGCTTCACAGATGATCTTGTCATCCCTAAACAGGCGGTCTATATTGTTATCTGTTACCTTAACTGTGTCGGTGCGGACTGAGATGTAAGGGTTGATCTCTGAGATCTCTTCTTTCAGCGCTTCTGTTTTATACCTGCCTAAATGCTTCATCCTGTAAATCTGCCGGTTCAAATTGCTGGGCTCCACCCGGTCAAAATCGATCAGGTGAAGGCTTCCGATGCCGGTACGCGCCAGCATTACAGCCACATGGGAGCCCAGACCGCCGAGGCCGGCAATGGCGGCACCGGCATTCCGGAGTTTCCGGTGTATGGGGAGGGTATGGCGTTCTATAAGAACTTCCTCGATTTCGTCTTTGGACAGGATCGTATGTCTTTCTTCCAAATCAGCCGCCTCCTACAAAGCTGACAATCTCATAGGTATCTCCATCCTGAACGATGGTGTCAGCGTAACGGTTTTTGGAAAGAATATCACCGTTTCTCTCCACAGCGATGCGCTGCAGGGAATAACCCCGTTCCACTAGGAGGGTTTCCACTGTACAGGGGGCAGTAAGCTGAATGGCATTTCCGTTGATTGTTATCATTTGATATACCTCTTTATGTATGTGCTGTGTGACTGCTTAACAGGTCTTCGTATTTGCAGTGCTGCTTTTATCATTCGTCATAGATGCTGACAATCTCACCTTCCAGGATACGGTTCATGTTCCTGACTGCGCAGAAATTACCGCACATGCTGCAGGTGTCCTCCTTTTCAGGCTTTGCCTCTGCCCGGTAGCGCCCGGCTTTTTCCGGGTCCAGACAGAGACGGAACATTTCTTCCCAGTCCAGTTTCTTGCGGGCTGTACTCATTTTATTGTCCCAGTCGGCAGCGCCTTTTACACCTTTAGCAATATCTGCGGCATGTGCTGCGATGCGGGAAGCTATAATACCTTCCTTTACGTCCTCCAGATTGGGCAGACGCAGGTGTTCCGCCGGGGTCACATAGCACAGGAAGGAAGCGCCGTAGGTGGCTGCAATGGCACCGCCGATGGCAGCGGTAATGTGGTCGTATCCGGGGGCAATGTCTGTCACCAGGGGACCCAGCACATAGAAGGGGGCACCCTGACAGAGTGTCTGCTGAATCTTCATATTGGCCTCAATCTGGTCAAGGGGCATGTGTCCGGGGCCTTCCACCATAACCTGTACATCCTTTTCCCAGGCGCGTTTTGTCAGCTCACCCAGAGTGATCAGCTCCTCGATCTGGGAAATATCAGAGGCATCCTGAATGCATCCGGGGCGGCAGGCGTCTCCAAGGCTCATGGTAATGTCGTATTCCCGGCAGATATCCAGAATCTCATCATAATGTTCGTAGAAGGGGTTTTCCTGGCCTGTCATTTCCATCCAGGCAAAGATGATGGAGCCCCCGCGGGAAACGATATTGGTCAGACGTTTGTTTCGTTTGAATTTTCCGGCAGTCTCTTTGTTGATGCCGCAGTGGATGGTCATGAAGTCCACCCCGTCCTCGGCGTGCATGCGGACAATGTCAAGCCACTGGCGGGAAGTGATCTCTTTCAGGGGTTTGTGATAGTAGACTACAGCGTCATAGATGGGGACGGTTCCGATGATGGCAGGACATTCTTTTGTCAAGCGTCTGCGGAAGGTGCGGGTATCCCCGTAGGAGCTCAGATCCATAATAGATTCAGCACCCATTTTTACCGCGTTGTTGACTTTTTCAATTTCCATGTCCATGTCTTTGCAGTCCCTGGAAATGCCCAGATTTACATTGATCTTCGTTCTGAGCATGGAACCAATGGCGTTTGGCTCCAGAGAGGTGTGTTTTTTGTTGCAGGGAATGATGACCTGGCCTTTGGCCATAAGAGTCATGAGTTCTCTGACATCCATCTGTTCTTTTTTGGCTGCCGATTCCATCTCTTTTGTGATAATGCCTTTTCTGGCAGCGTCCATCTGTGTTGTGTACTGCATGTAAATCTCCTTTCTGTGTGACACGGAAATGCCCGGAAGGAGATAGAAGAGGTGAAAAAAATGCACCCCTGATGGGGTGCACCAAATATTACATAAACTTCTGGTTCGCTTCCTACGCCGGCATTATCCGTATCAGGTTCTCAGGGTCGAAATCCGTTCGTATTTCCTCTCAGCCGACGCGTCAGCTCCCCTTGCGTATTCAATTGTTTTCAGGTATTTTTCCTGCCATAATCATATAGCGGCTGGAGAAAATTGTCAACACTGAATTTTATATTATATATTTTTGATCAGATATTCCTGTCTGCCATCCCGCAGAAATACAGGAAGGGTATCCATGGAAGCTTCCGCTTCGATCCACTGTCCGCCTTCCAGAATTTCACCCGTATGGGCATTGGTCCAGGTGCTGCCCTCAGGCAGATAGACCTTCCGCCTGAAGGCGTGGGGTTCCACAATAGGAGCTGCCAGAATGTCCGGGCCGTACATGTACTGGGTATCCAGTTCCCAGGTGTTTAAATCCTCCGGGAATTCATAGAACATGGTACGCATAACCGGAGCGCCTGTCTCGTGTGCCTCAGCCATAAGGCTTCTGGTATAATCCCGCATCATTTCACGGATCTCAATGAATTTCTTCATGATCTGGTAATTTTCTTCCCCATAACTCCAGATCTCATTGTCTGCGCCGGTTCCCTCAGTCTCCTCTCCGTCTGCTTTGTAGAGCGGTGTGCGCGGGAGGCGGTTGCCGTGAAGGCGCATAACAGGGCAGAAGGCGCCGAACTGGAACCAGCGGATCAGCAGTTCCTGGAAGTCTTTGTCATAAATGTTGCCGCCGTGGAAGCCGCCGATATCTGTGGTCCACCAGGGGATTCCGGAGAGCCCCATCTGCAGGCCGGCCACGATCTGGTTGCGGAAATCCTGATAGGTGGAGTGGATATCACCGGACCAGATCAGGGCACCGTACTGCTGGCTTCCTGCCCAGGCACAGCGCACCAGGTTCAGAACGTCCTCCTGGCCGGCTGCTTTCTGGCCTTCATAGAAGCCGCGGGCGTATTCTCTGGGGTAAATGTTTCCCTGCTGCATGACGCTTCCGGCATAGTAACGGTAGTTTTCGTAATCATAGGTGGTATATTCCGGTTCCGCTTCATCCAGCCAGAAGAGTTTGACTCCGTTTTCCCTGTAATTCTTTCTGCATTTCTCCCAGACATATTCTCTGGCCTCAGGGTTGGTGGCATCATAGAATACATTGTTGCCCTGGAAATCCATCTGGACGTTCAGGCCGTGTTCTGTCTGGACGAGAAGACCCTTCTGGCGCATCTCCTTGAAGTTCTCACTGCGCCAGTCGATCTGGGGCCACACGGATACCATAAGTTCCATTCCGTAAGAGCGCAGTTCTTCCGCCATGGCCTTGGGGTCCGGGAAGAAATGCTCATCAAAACGGTAGTCTCCGCACCGCGGCCAGTGATAATAGTCAACCACAAACACATCCACAGGAATGCCCCGGCGGTGATATTCTCTGGCAACAGACAATACCTGTTCCTGGTTATGGTAGCGCAGTTTGCACTGCCAGAAGCCCAGTCCGCATTCCGGCATCATGGGAGCGCGCCCCGTCACCTGGCTGTACTGAGATTCGATCTGAGCGGGAGTGTCGCCTGCTGTGATCCAGTAGTCCATTTTTTTGGTGCTGTCAGCCCGCCACTCTGTTACATTTTTGCCGAAGGAGACGCTGCCGATGGCGGGATTGTGCCAGAAGAAGCCGTAGCCTTTGCTGGATACATAGAAGGGGATGGATGCCTGGGAGTTTCTGTGGGCCAGTTCAATATTGCAGCCTTTCAGATCCAGGATGTCCTGCTGATACTGGCCCATGCCGTATATTTTTTCGTCCTTGTTGGCCTCAAAGCTGACCTTCAGACGGTAATCGCCGCCGATATAAGGGGAAAATTTACGGGCCCTGCGGATCAGGGCGCCGCCGCCGTCCATCTCTTTGAGAAGTATTTCCTTTTTGTCGTTAAAGAAGGTGACAACCGCCGCGCTGTTCCAGCCTCTTGTGTCAATGAGAGCGGAGATTTTGCCGTTTGTGATCGTGGCAGTTTCCTCGTCTGCCTGAATCTGTGTGTGTGACGGTTCCTGTTCTTTCAGGGCACTGCTTGAAAGGTCCAGGGGACCGGAGGGTACGGAAACAACTCTCAGGCTGTTTGCGCCCCATGCCATAATGCGGAGGGTTTCGCCGGCATTGTGGTATTCAATATAATTTTCGCTTTGGGTAAAGAATGACATAATTTTCCTCCTGTAGATAAATAAGTTGTGTAGCGCTCTGGCCGGACAATCACGGCTGACGTTCATTTTCCAGTATTATAAGATTATCCCGGGGAAAAAACATCTATTATGATGTCAGGGTATATTAAAATCATGTCATATTTCTAAACTGACTGGGCGTCATTCCCGTTGCCTTTCGGAAAGATACGGCAAAGTAGTTGCTGCTGTCAAATCCTACAGCAAGAGCAATATCTATGACGGGAAGACCGGTCTCCCTTAACAGCGACATGGAACGGTTAATGCGGTAGCGGTTCAGGTAAGAGACAGGGGTGGAGCGGAAAGATTTTTTGAAAAAGCGGCAGAACTGTTCCCTGCTCAGGGAGACGGATTTGGCAAGGGAATCAAGGTTTAAGGGGTTCTGGTAATTTTCATCAATGTATCTTAGAATCTTCTTTTTCCGCTCCTCATTTATATAGTCGGATGTGGATTTTATATTGTGCTTTTCTTCTTTTATCAGAAGATGAAATAAAATCTGGTAAAGGTATCCCTTGATCAGCAGTTCCCGATAGGGATGGGAGGCGTGATAGGCTGCTGTGAGTTCCCCGAGGAGATGCTGAACAGCCTCACATTTCAAATCCGTGCCGTATATAACATAGGAGGACACAAAGCTGTTCTCAAAGAACGGATTTAACTGTCCGGCCTGGATGGCATCCTGATTTTTACTGGAAATAAAGTCAGGGTGGAACACAATGGAGGTAAAACGGCAGGTTTGATCCCTGTATTGATAGGCACCATGAAGCTGGTTTGGGGGAATCAGTACAATGGTGTCTTTTCCGGCAATGATGGAAATGCCGTCTACCACCAGCTCCATCATGCCTTCTGTCACAAAGAGGATCTCTGCCTCCTCATGCCAGTGGTTGTAAAGGATCAGCCCGTTTTCGCAGTATTCCATGTCCTGATATACCTGAAGGGGAAATTCATGACTTCCGTGGGCTGCTTGTTCTTTTAAATTATCATTGACGGCTGGATCGATATTCATATAAGGAGTCTCCTATAATAAAAAAAGGCATTCAGGATTAAGAAGCTTCCGGAATGCCTTTACATTAAGTTTAAGTTCAGGTGTTATCTGTTGAATTTGGCTGCCAGATCCTCAAACTCTGAGGCGAAATCCCTGACTGCATCCTCACTGGTTGCCCAGGAAGTACAGAATCTGAGGCAGGTGTGTTCCGGATCGGGTTTGCACTGGAAGGTGGTCAGAAATCTTTCGTTTACCGCTTCCGCCAGAGCATCCGGGAAAATAGGGAATACCTGGTTGGTAGGTGCCGGTGCCAGAAGCGGGATGCCTGCTTTTTCAAACACATCCTTAAGAATCTGTGCCATGGCAACACCTTTGCGTCCAAGCTCCAGATACAGCCCTTCTTTAAAAAGTTCCTCGAACTGAACGCCCATCATCCAGCCCTTTGCAAGGATTGCTCCGTGCTGTTTCATATTGAAGCGGAAATGGTCTTTAAATTCTTCTTTTACAATAACAAGAGCCTCGCCGAACATGGCGCCCACTTTCGTTCCGCCGATGTAGAAGGCGTCACATAAATCCGGCAGGTCCGGGAAGGTCAGGTGTGTCTCCTCCACAGCCAGGGCCATAGCCAGGCGCGCGCCGTCCATGTACAGATACAGGTCGTGGCGTTTGCAGAAGGCATACAGAGTTTCCAGCTCTTCTTTGGTGTAAACAGTTCCCACCTCTGTGGGATTGGATATATAAACCAGGCGTGGTTCCACCCAGTGTTCATTTTCATGTAATTTTAAGACAGGACGAATCAGGTCCGGTGTCAGTTTTCCGTCATCCGCGGGAATGGAAAATACCTTATGCCCCGTGGATTCAATAGCCCCGGTCTCGTGAGTGTTGATGTGACCGGTATCGGCACTTAAAACAGCTTCATATGGACGCAGAATATGGGAGATAAAAGTCAGGTTGGTGAGAGTACCTCCGGCGATAAAATGAATGTCCACGCTGTAATCCTCAAGTGCTTCCTGAATCAATTCCCTTGCGTTGTCACTGTGCTCGTCCAGTCCGTATGAATTGTTCTGGTGATAATTGATGGTTTCCAGCGCCCTGAGTATGTTAGGGTGCGCTCCTTCACTGTAATCATTCTGAAAACTATACATGGCAAAAATCCCCTTTTCCTGTATTTCTATCCGCATCCGAAGTCCGTTTTTCAGGCTCCGAATGACATGCTGCTGTTTCAAGCTACATTCTATCACACTTTGCAGGAAAAACAAATCATTTCGTTGAAAATGTCCGTTTTTGTTGATATAATGGGCGCAACGAGCCAAGTGGGAGCTTGCTCACATTTGGCGACTGCAGAAGATTGGGAACGCAGTTCGCAATATAATGGGCGCAACGAGGCAAGTTTTGGATGAACTGTTGGATTGATATAACACATTATGATGTTCATGAGGAGAGGTGTATATGGAAGAGACCGTAAATAAATTATTTCAAGATATAAATCATCTCATACAGGAGTCAAAAACAAAAGTAGCGGCCGTTGCTAATGCGGAAATCACAATATTATTTTGGAATATTGGAAATCGAATTAATGAAGATGTATTGGGAAACGCCAGAGCTCAATACGGAAAGCAGATAGTCGTGACGTTGTCACGACAATTAACAGCATATTATGGTAACAGTTATGATGAGAAAAAATTACGAAGGATGATGCAGTTTGCAAAAAGTTTTCCTTCGTTGGAGAATGTCGTTACACTGTCACGACAATTATCCTGGTCACATTTCGTTGCATTGATTCCTGTAAAAGATGATGTTGCACGAGATTTTTATGCGGAATTATGCAGATATGAAAAATGGAATGTCAGAACATTGCGGAAAAAAATAAGTGGCATGTTGTATGAAAGAACCGCAATCAGTTCAAAGCCAGAAGAATTGATCAGACAGGAGATTGCGGAACTAAAGAATAAAGATAAAGTGTCTCCGGATATTGTTTTTCACAATCCATATTTTCTTGATTTTACCGGATTAAGAGGTAATTTTAAAGAAAAAAACCTTGAAGAAATGCTGTTGACCGAACTGGAGAAATTTATAATGGAGTTAGGAACAGGATTTACATTTGTTGAACGGCAGAAGCATATGGTAATAGACGGTGAGGATTTTTTTCTGGACATGTTGTTTTTCAACAGGGCATTACATAGATTGGTAGCGGTAGAACTAAAACTCGGAAAGTTTAAGGCGTCGTATAAAGGACAGATGGAATTGTATCTGCGCTGGTTGGAAAAGTATGAAATGCAGGACGGCGAGGAAACTCCTTTAGGGCTGATTTTATGTACAGAAGGAGGAAACGAGCAAATTGAACTTTTACAGTTAGATAAGGCAGGCATTCGTGTTTCACAGTATTTGACTGTTTTGCCGGAAAAGCATTTGTTAACAGAGCAGATTAACAGAGCATTAGAGGAAGCCAGAGAACGTCAGGCAATGGAATATGATGATGAGTATGATGATTAACAAGCACTAAGAAATAAAGTTAAGTGTGAAATATAAAAGTGAAATTGAACCGCAGTGTGCATCTGCTGGCGCAGCGATCCGGGTGAGAAGAGAGGTGAGGTTGTATCAAAATAGGTGAGGTTTCAAAATTACTGCATATATCCCAGGATACAATCCGCTACTACATGGAGCTGGGCCTTCTGGTTCCCGGGAGGCATGGGAATCTGTATGATTTCAGTGAGGACAGTATTGAGGACATCCGCTGGATTCATAAGCTGAAGGAAATGGGATTCCTGTTGAAAGAGATCCAGAAAGTTTTGTCTCTGCGGCGCACTTCCAACTGGGTAGAACCCCAGGAAATAGCTGAGTACCTGATTCTTCTGGACAAAAAGAGAAAATCTCTGCGTAAGGATATTGAAAATATCGAAGATGAGATTGCACGCATAGAAGAGGAAGAGAAATCCTTCACCATCGAGACCGCAGGGGATAAAGTGCTGGTGGGCGCTCCCCTAAAGGCGTTGGAATACCTGCGCTGTCCTTTCTGCGGAGAAGCATTTGCCGTTGAGCAGGTGCAGATGAACAGCAGATATATTTATAATGGAAAATTGGCCTGTTCCTGCGGATATGCCCTTGAGATCAGGGACGGAATCCTTTTGTCACCCGGCGCGGCAGATGAAGCGGACGGGGGTGCGGATCTGGAGCGGGAAAAATATAAAGACCTTCCCGCATCTGTGGTGACGATGCTGCAGAGAAGCTATAACTTTCTCCTTCATCGTATTTCAGGAATGCAGCTCTATGACAGGGTGGTTATGGAGACGGATATCAATGAATTTTTCTATCTGTATACGCATTTCAGAAAAATAGAGAATCGTGTACTGTTTATTATTACAGACCGCTACCCACAGGTGCTCAGAATGTACAAAGAGAGGATCGAGTACCTGAAGCTTGACCTTGATATTCTGTATGTTGCCGATGGCAGCGGTAATTATCCTCTGAAAAAGGGAAGCGTGGATCTGCTGATCGACTATTTCAGCTCGAATTACAGAGAAACATGCCATGGGGAATCTATATCCGGCCGGATGCCGGAATATCTGAAGGAAAACGGCGAGATCATAGGCTGCTATTTCTCCGGAAAAAATGAAGGAAGAATATTTGATAAAAAACAGTTCCTTGAGGAAATGAAAGGGAATGGATATGCCCTTATAAAGGAGCGTACCATCGAATGTCCGGTGGAAGTGGGAAAAGGGAACCAGCTTTTACTGTATGAGAGCAAAACAGAGGAAAGTACAGCAGTACAAAAGACAGGCACACAAAAAACAGGCCGATGACCGGAAGAGGATTCTTCCGGTCATCGGCCTGTTTTTTTCCATCCTGCAAAAAGTTTATAGGATTTCAAGTCTTTTCAGGATTTCAGCCGTATGGCTGCAGCATTGGCATGTCCCGGGAAACCTTCCCCTTCCGCCAGGTGGGAGGCAAGTGCTGCAACCTGATGAGCAGCCTCCTTTGTCAGCCGCTGGGTCGTGCAGACCCTGGAAAAGGTACCGATCCAGACACCGCCGCTGTACCGGGCGGCCTTTCCTGTGGGCAGGGTATGGTTAATGCCGTTTACATAGTCACTGTATACAACAGCAGAATATTTTCCCATAAACAGGGAACCGTAATTCTTAAATTTATCCGTATAGGCCTCTGCACCGGCAAACTGCAGCACCAGATGTTCCGGGGCAAAGGCATTGGCAAGACGGCATGCGTCATCCAGGGAGTCTGCCAGTATAACTTCACCGCAGGTGTTCCAGGAGGCGGATGCAATGTCCTCTGTCTCAAGCTCGGGAAGCTGCTTTTCCACCTGACGGATCACCTCAAGCCCAAGTGTCTTATCTGTGGTGATCAGCCGGGCAATCGCCTGGGAGTCATGTTCAGATTCTGAGAGAAGGTCCGCCGCGATGCAGGCAGGGTCTGCCTCCCGGTCAGCGATAACCAGAATTTCACTGGGGCCGGCCAGAAAGTCAATACCGATACGCCCGTAACACTGGCGCTTGGCCTCTGTCACATACTGATTGCCCGGGCCTACGATCATGTCCACAGGTTCTATCTGCTCTGTTCCGCAGGCAAAGGCGGCAACCGCATGGGCACCGCTCAGCGCGTATATTTCACGGATTCCGGCAATATCCATGGCTACCAGGGTGGAAGGGTGGACACTGTCTGTCCCGTTGACGGCAGGCGTGCACATGGCAATTCTTCTCACATCTGCTGTCCGGGCAGTAATGCCCATCATCAGGGCAGTGGAGTACAGCGGATACCCGCCGCCCGGAACATAACAGCAGCAGGAGTCCACCGGAATGATCTTCTGTCCGAGAAAAATGCCGGGAGATATTTCATAATCGGAAAAACCGTGCAGGGAAGCCTTCTGCTTCAGGGCGAAATCCTCCAGACGCTGTGCCGTGGTTTTCAGGTCCTCGATCAATGCAGGGGAAGTAAGATCATAGGCCCGTCGGATTTCCTCCGGGGAAATGCGCAGGCTTGTGCGTGTATTTCCGTCAAATTGTGTATTGTATTCAATCAAAGCTCTGTCTCCCCTTGCGGAGACATCCCTGATAATGGCATGGACTTCGGCTTCCAGATTCTGTTGTTTCTGACGGTCCACAGGCTTTGCTTTTTTCAAATATTCCAAAAAAATCCCTCCCTTGCAGCTGGTTGTTACATCCAGTATACAAGAGAGGGAAATGCTTTGGCAAGCAGATTATTTCTTCCGGTATCCGTATGCCTCCAGATATTTTAAGGGGATGGACATACGCACCGTTTTGTTCGGATTTACAGTCTGGCAGATGGACAGGTCTGCAGCTATGGACTGGAGCATGATCGCCTCATCAGAGGTCAGTTCTGTTTCGGTTACCATGTAATCATGCAGGTACTCCACAGCTTTTGCCCAGGCCTCATCCACTGTTTTGCAGGAGGCAACAGCCATAACCTCTTTGTCAGTGACAACAACAGGGTAAGGTTTCTGATGATTGGGGATCACGGTCAGTTTTAAGGTGACCTCACCTGCGGTTTCCACACCGCAGCCTCCGATTTCCCCGTCGCCCATGCAGGCATGAAGATCACCCAGGGATAAAAGCGCACCTTCTGCAGCAACAGGGAAATAAATACTGGAACCTGTTTTAATCTGGGTACAGTCCATATTTCCGCCGTGGGAATCAGGTGTATCTGTGGGGATAGCCTGTCCTGCCGGGGCTACGCCGATGACACCGACCATGGGTTTTAAGTCAAGGGAAAGCCTGGGGCTGAAGCCGATCTTTCCGTTTCTTACCGGCAGACGTTTGACGGCAGGGGTTTTCACCAAATGAGCAAGGCAGCCAAATTCAGAATCAATTTCCGTTACGCCTGTGGGGGCGAGGGAGATATCCAGGATCTCTGCTTTCAGGGTATCCCCCGGTTTGGCGCCTTCAACAAAAATGGGGCCTGTGGCGGGGTTTAACTCATCAAAGAGCAGAGAGTCAAAGGAGCTGTCATCTGGGATCAGCCTGTCTTTAAAACAGTCATAGGTATGTACTGTGACGGTTTCACCGTTTTTAACTGTGAGAACAGGAGCGTGCTCTCTGCTCATGGTATAGATCACTTGGTCCCGGTTAAGATTTTTCATAAAGTTCCTCCAGAAAACAAACATTTTTATTCTTTAACAAGGCGTTTTCCCTTCTTTTCCACATACTGGTCAGAAGAAGGGTCATCCTCCAGCTTCATGATGGTCAGCCCTGTAAAGCCAAAGATGGCTGAGACGATAGGGCAGAGGATATTAAAGAAGCAGTAAGGCAGATAGGTCAGTGTGGGCACACCCAGGAAGCCGGACATGGTGGCACCGCAGGTATTCCAGGGGATGAGCGGGGAAGTGACAGTGCCGGCATCCTCCAGTACACGGGAGAGGTTCCTCGGGGCAAGTCCGCGCTTTCGGTATTCATCCTTGAACATTCTGCCCGGAATGGCAATGGCAATGCAATGGTCTCCAAGGAGTACATTGCAGAACAGGGCAGAGATAATGGTGACAAGCACCAGTGAACCTGTATTTTTGGCAAATTCCAGCAGTTTGTTGGCGATTACGCTCATCATGCCGGTACATTCCAGTATACCGCCGAAGGACAGGGCGCAGATGATAAGGGAAACCGTCCACATCATGCTCATCAGTCCGCCTCTTGTGAGAAGTTCATCTACCATGGCATGGCCTGTCTCAACTACAACACCGTTCTGTACTGCATTGAACACAATGGATAAATCCTGATGCTGGAAGACAACCCCGCAGATCATACCGAGCACTGTTCCGGCGAAGAGACCGGGGATAGCCGGGACTTTTAGGGCAATCAGGACAATTACAATGACAGGTACCAGGAGCAGCCAGGGGGTAATGTTATAGTTGGCAGCCAGAGCGTCCAGGATTCCGTTGATCTGTCCGTGGTCTAACTCCTGTCCGGCAAAACGGAAACCGATGATGCCGAAGCCCACAATGGAAATACCATAGGCAATGACAGTAGTGTACATCATATGTTTGATATGGTCTGTGAGTTTTGCGCCCGCAATGGCAGCAGCCAGGTTCGTGGTATCGGACAGGGGAGACATTTTATCACCGAAATAGGCACCGGATATAATGGCACCGCCTGCCAGACCGACAGGAATATCCAGTCCCTTTGCGATTCCCACAAGGGCAATGCCGATGGTGCCCACAGTAGCCCAGGAACCGCCTGCAGCAAGGGAGACAATACTGCACAGGATCATACAGGCCACCAGGAAGAAGGCAGGCGTGAGAATCTGCAGCCCGTAGTAAACGAGTGCAGGAACTACACCGCCCACGATCCAGGTTCCAATGGTAGCGCCGATGATGATCAGCAGCAGCACAGCCTGCATGATACTTTTCAGCGATTCAATGGCTCCATCCTCCAGATCCTGCCAGGTGTAACCCAGAAAGACAATGGCAATAAATGCCGTAATGCAGGTACCCAGTATAAGCGGAACCTGAACATCCACCTTCAGCACAGACACAGAAAAAATCAGGATGATGACAGTCAGCACTACCGGTGTCAGAGCCAGGAGCAGGGTAGGCTCTTTCTTCACTTTTTCTTTTGCATTCATAAATCTTTTCCTCCATTCTTACTGAAAAACGCTTCAGCTTTTGATGAATTAAGACTATCATAGCCTGTAAAACCAATGTCAACAAGGAAAAAGAAGGATTTCATGGAGTATACTCCATATTTTGTATCAGAGTGTGTCGTAACGGTTCAGCTTGTCTGTACTGTTACAGCGTGTCAGAAAATTGCTCTTTTTCTGGACGAAAAAATCTTGCTAATTTCTATCAACATATGATAATATGATAAGAACGCAAAAGCGTTTTGGACAAATTCATGCACAGCAGGGGCGGAAGTGGTACTTTCGTCCCCTTTTACCGTGTTATGGCCGGGTAGAGAGATACCGGCCGTGGACGGATATGAAATTGGCTGGATTTACAGGCAGATAATAAGTTTCAGACATACTCAGATACAATATAAATAAAATTAATTTTGAAAGGATGAGACAGAGATGACAAAGATTGACATTTTTTCGGGTTTTTTGGGAGCAGGTAAGACAACTTTGATTAAAAAGCTTCTGAAAGAGGCATACAAAGGCGAGCAGGTAGTGCTCATTGAAAATGAGTTCGGAGAGATTGGTATCGACGGCGGTTTTCTGAAGGAGGCCGGAATTGAGATTCGTGAAATGAATTCCGGTTGTATCTGCTGTTCCCTGGTCGGAGATTTTGGGGAGGCTTTAAAAGAGGTGATTCAGAAGTATGAGCCGGACCGTATTATCATTGAGCCCTCAGGTGTAGGAAAACTATCCGATGTGATCAAAGCAGTTAAAAAAGTGGAAGGAGAGGTTGACATAAAACTCAACAGCTTCACAACACTTGTGGATGTTATGAAATGCAAAATGTATATGAAGAATTTTGGTGAATTTTTCAGCAATCAGATAGAGTATGCAGGGACTATTATCCTGAGCAGAACGGACAAAGCGGCAGAGGAGAAGGTAATCGCAGCCCTTCAGATAATCCGCGGATTGAATAAGTCGGCTGCAGTTATCACAACACCGATTGAAAAATTATCCGGGGCAAAAATTCTGGATACCATGGAAAATAACCGTTCTCTGGAAAAAGAGCTTCTGGAAGAGGAAGTATGCCCGGTATGCGGCGGACACCATGAGCATCATCATGAAGAGGAATGCGGTCATGAGCACCACCATGGAGAGGAATGCGGTCATGAGCATCACCATGGAAAGGAATGCGGTCATGAGCATCACCATGGAGAGGAATGTGATCATGACCATCACCATGGAGAGGAATGCAGTCATGACCATCACCACGGAGAGGAATGCGGCCATGAGCATCACCATGAAGAGGAATGCGGCCACGACCATCACCATGAAGAGGAATGTGATCACGACCACCACCACACCGAATCCTGCGGCTGCGGTCACACCCATGACCATGACCATCATCACCATCACGCAGACGAAGTTTTCACCAGCTGGGGACGCGAGACAGCCAAAACTTACACAGAAGAAGAAATCCATGCTATCCTGGAAGCACTGTCAGACGATGAGGAATACGGCATGATCCTTCGTGCAAAAGGAATGGTAGAAGGCAAAAACGGAAGCTGGATTTATTTTGACATGGTACCGGGCGAGGCAGATGTGCGCGAAGGTTCACCGGAATATACGGGCAGGATCTGTGTGATCGGCTCCAAGCTCAAAGAAAGCAGTCTGGAAAAACTTTTTAAACTGGCATAAGAACAAGCTCTAGGGAAAGGACGTGGAAAAATGGATGAAATTACAGTACCTATTTATCTCATGGCAGGATTTTTGGAGAGCGGCAAGACCTCTTTCCTGAATTTTACCATTGAGCAGGATTATTTTCAGATAGACGGCCCCACACTTTTGATCCTCTGTGAGGAAGGTGAGGAGGAGTTTGACAAACAGGCATTAAAAAAGAGCAGGACTTCTGTGGAAATCCTGGACAACCCCGAGGAACTGACGCCGGAGCGTCTTGTGGCATACGATGCATTTTACAATCCGGCCCGCATTATTATTGAATACAACGGCATGTGGCAGCTCAGTAAACTGGAAGAGATGGATATGCCGAAAGGCTGGGGAATCGTCCAGCACATTGTGACGGTGGATGCCAGCACCTTCCAGGTGTATATGAACAACATGAAATCCCTTTTTGTGGAAAGGATAAGAAATGCGGACATGGTTCTTTTTAACCGCTGCGAGCAGGGTATGCCGCTGGCAACCTTCCGCAGAAGTGTGAAAGTAGTGAATCAAGCAGCAGAGATCATCTTCGAGGATGAGGAAGGCGAGATTGAAAATATTTTTGAAGATGAAATGCCTTTTGACGTAAACGCAGATATTATTGAGATCATGGACGAGGATTACGGCATCTGGTTCATTGACGCCATGGACCATCCGGAAACCTACAAAGGGAAAAAAGTTTCTTTCACAGGCATGGTTTTAAAATCCAGAGAATTTGCGAAAGATATGTTTGTGCCCGGCCGTATGGCTATGACCTGCTGTGCGGATGATACCACATTTATCGGCTATGTCTGCAAAAGCCCGGAAGCACGTTCTTTAAGAACAGGAAAATGGGTGAAGGTTGTGGCAGAAGTGGATTATGAGTATATGGACTTCTACAATAAAGAGGGTCCTGTGCTCACCGCAGTATCCGTGGAACAGACAGAGCCGCTGAAAGAAGAACTGGTATATTTCAACTAAAAAAGCGAGGAAATAACTAAGGAGAATCAACCACATGTATTTAATTGCAGGACTTGGAAACCCGGGAAAACAGTATGAGAGAACCCGCCACAATATGGGGTTTGATACCGTGGACGAGCTGGTTGACCGGCATAGGATTCCCGGATCAGGCATCCAGCACAAGGCAATGTACGGCAAAGGGATGATCGCTGGTGAAAAAGTGATACTGGCAAAGCCCCTTACCTATATGAACCTGAGCGGTGATTCTGTACGGGAGTTTATCAATTACTATAAAATAGACCCGGAGACAGAGCTGATCGTCATTTACGATGACATAGATTTGGAGCCGGGACAGATACGCATCCGGAAAAAAGGCAGCGCCGGAGGGCATAATGGAATGAAAAGCATTATCGCACAGCTCGGCACCCAGAATTTTTACCGTATCAAGGTGGGTGTGGGTGCAAAACCGGCAGGCTGGGATCTGGCTGATTATGTGCTGGGCCGCTTTTCCACCCAGGAGAGGGAGGAAGTGGATAAAGCCATCGGGGAGGCTGCGGATGCAGTGGAAGTGATACTCAGCGAAGGCATAGATGCTGCCATGAACAAATATAATGCAAAAAAGAAGTAATGATTCAGTCAATGGAATTGCAGCGGGTATCCGCCTATGAAAACCACTTTGCCATAGGGCGGATATCTGCATATAAATGCCGGGTAACAGGAGAGGGATATGCAAGCAGTCATACAGCCACTTTTAAATTTAAATGAATATCAGGAAATCAGAAGCCGCCTTCCAAAGAACAGGGGTGTTCTGCAGCTGTCCGGCTGCATTGAATCCCAGAAAGCCCATGTGATGTACGGCCTGTTTGAGGGCATGAGGCAGGACGGGAAGCGGGACAATACCAATTGTCTCATCATTGCCGAAAATGACCTGAAGGCAAAAGAACTCTATGAGGATTACCGTTTTTACGACAGGGAGGTGCTTCTCTACCCTGCAAAGGATCTGATTTTCTTCCAGGCAGATATCCACGGAAATCTGCTGACGAAACAGAGGATGCAGGTGATCGCAGCCCTTCTGCAGAAGAAAGGCGTGACCGTCATCACCAGTATGGGCGGCTGCATGGACTATCTGCTGCCGCTGTCCGTCATTGAGCAGCACGTGCTGCATTTTAAAAATGACAGTGTGCTGGACCTTCAAAAGCTGAAAAAAGATCTGATCAACATGGGATTTGAGTACAGCGCCCAGGTGGAAGCGCCGGGACAGTTTGCCATCCGCGGCGGTATTGTGGACCTGTTTCTTCTCACGGAGGAAAACCCTATTCGAATAGAATTGTGGGGCGATGAGATTGATTCTATCCGAAGCTTTGAGACAGAGAGCCAGCGCTCCATAGAAAATCTCGAGGAGATCACCATCTATCCCGCGGCGGAAATGGTGCTGACCCAGGAGGTACTGGAAAAGGGCTTAAAGGCCATTGAGAAGGAAAAGAATACATCTGTGAAAAAGCTCCGGGAGGCATTTCTCACAGAGGAGGCAGGCAGACTTAAAAACACGGTGGAGGAAGCGGTAAATGCCATGAAGGAGTTCGAGGACTTTGCGGCAGCAGAACACTTTATCCGTTATTTTTATAAGGAGCCTGTGACATTTCTGGACTATTTTGATGAGGATAATACCCTTGTATTCCTGGATGAGACAAACCGTCTTCTGGAAAAAGGGGAGGCTGTGGAGACAGAATTTCGGGAGAGCATGAAGAACCGCCTGGAAAAAGGCTACCTCCTTGCCGGTCAGACAGACCTGCTGTGCGGATGGAAAAAGGTGGTCTACCGTCTGAACCGGAAAAACTGTGTATCCGTCTGTACCATGGAGCAGCAGAAAGCAGACTGGGAAATAAACGGACAGTACCGCACAGTCACAAAATCTGTGAATTCCTATAACAACAGCTTTGAGCTGCTGGTTAAAGATTTGAAATACTGGAAGAAGAACGGCTACCAGGTGCTTCTCCTCTCCGGTTCCAGGACAAGGGCCCAGAGGCTTGCCCAGGACCTTCAGGAACAGGAACTCAACAGTTTTTACACGGAGGACATGGACAGAACCATATCCCCGGGCGAGATCATGACTGCCTACGGCCACGCAAAGCGCGGATTTGAATACCCGCTGATCAAATTTGTCCTGATCACCGAAACCGATATTTTCGGGCAGGAGAAGAAAAAGCGCAGGAAGAAGACTGAGTACAGCGGAAAGAAGATCCAGAGCTTTTCCGAACTGAATGTGGGCGACTATGTAGTCCATGAAAACCATGGCCTTGGTATTTACCGCGGCATTGAGAAGGTCACGGTAGACAAAATCGTCAAGGATTATATTAAGATCGAATACTCCGGCAGGAGCAATCTTTACATTCTGGCAACCCAGCTTGATATGCTGCAGAAATACGCCGGAGCGGATGCGAAAGCGCCGAAACTCAACAAACTGGGCGGTCAGGAGTGGAAGAAGACAAAGACAAGGGTAAGAGGCGCTGTAAAGAACATTGCCAAGGATCTGGTGGCGCTCTACGCTGCCAGACAGTCCCAGAACGGCTATCAGTACGGGCCTGACACAGTGTGGCAGAAGGAATTTGAGGAGATGTTTCCCTTTGAGGAGACGGAAGACCAGCTAAATGCCATTGATGCTGCAAAACACGATATGGAGAGCAGGAAGATCATGGACCGCCTGGTCTGCGGCGACGTGGGATACGGCAAGACAGAGATCGCCATCCGGGCAGCTTTCAAAGCCGTGCAGGAGAGCAAACAGGTAGTGTATCTTGTCCCCACAACCATTCTGGCACAGCAGCACTACAACACTTTTATCCAGAGAATGAAGGATTTTCCGGTCCGTGTGGACCTGCTCTGCCGTTTTAAAACACCGGCGGAGCAGAAGAAGACCATAACAGATCTGCAGAAGGGATTGGTGGACATTGTTATCGGCACCCACCGTCTTCTCTCAAAAGACGTAAAATACAAAGACCTGGGCCTTCTCATCGTGGATGAGGAGCAGCGATTTGGCGTGACCCATAAGGAGAAGATCAAAAGTCTGAAGGAAAATGTGGATGTTCTCACACTGACAGCTACTCCTATTCCGAGAACCCTGCACATGAGCCTGATCGGTATCCGTGACATGAGCGTATTGGAGGAGGCCCCCATGGACAGAACTCCCATACAGACCTATGTCATGGAGTACAATGAGGAGATGGTCCGGGAAGCTGTCAGCCGGGAGATTGCCCGGGGCGGCCAGGTCTATTACGTTTATAACCGGGTCAATGACATAGATGAGATCACCAACCGGGTAGCAAAGCTGGTCCCGGAGGCAAATGTGGCATTTGCCCATGGACAGATGCACGAGCATCAATTGGAGAAGATCATGTATGGTTTTATCAACGGTGAGATTGATGTGCTTGTCTCCACCACCATCATTGAGACGGGTCTGGACATCTCCAATGCCAATACCATGATCATCCACGATGCGGACCAGATGGGCCTGTCCCAGCTCTATCAGCTCAGGGGCCGCGTGGGCCGTTCCAACCGCACCGCCTACGCATTCCTCATGTATAAGAGGAACAAAATGCTCAAGGAAGTGGCGGAAAAACGCCTTCATGCTATCCGTGAGTTCACGGACCTGGGAAGCGGCTTCAAGATCGCCATGCGTGATCTGGAGATCCGCGGTGCCGGAAACTTACTGGGTGCGGAGCAGCACGGCCATATGGAGGCAGTGGGATATGACCTTTACTGCAAGATGCTGAGTGAGGCGGTAAAGGAGGCAAAAGGAATCAAACAGCAGGAGGACTTCGAGACAACCATCGACCTGGATATGGATGCCTTCATCCCTCCCCGCTACATTCCAAACGAATACCAAAAGCTGGACATATACAAACGCATTGCCGGCATAGAGAACCAGGAGGAGTACGAGGATATGCTGGAGGAGCTCATGGACCGTTTCGGGGAGCCGCCGAAATCCGTACAGAACCTGCTGGCGATCGCCAATCTGAAGGCCCTTGCCCACAAAGTCTATGTGCGTGAGATCAAACAGAACGGCACAGAGGTGAAAATTTCCATGTTTGAGCGTGCAGAACTGGACGCTTCAGGATTCCCGGCTATTCTGGAAAAATACAAGAACAACATGACCATGCGTATGGAAGGCCAGCCATATTTCCTGGTATCTTTAAAGGGCCGCAGGCCAAAAGAGATTCTGGACGCTATGGATATATTGTCCGGTATTCTCCGCGAATTTGAGGGGATTTTACAGGAAAAAGAGGAAAATCCCTTGCCCTGAACGGAAAAAAAGCTTATACTATAAAGCGTCGGCGCACCCTATGGCCGATGCTTTATCTCATACCCCTTGGGGAAACAGGAAAACACAGGAGGACTTTATGAATAAATTTACAAAAACTCTCGCCTGCGCGGGACTTGTAGTGGTTCTGGGAACCACAAGCCTTGCTGGCTGCGGGAAATCACTGGACGGAACGAAAATAGCTGCTACCTGCGGTGATGATAAAATAACTCTGGGAACGGCCAATATGATGCTTCGCATGACACAGGCACAGATGGCCTCATACTATTCCATGTTCGGCGGCTCCACAGCCGGAATCTGGGATCAGGAAGGCGAGGACGGCAAAACTTACGGTGAAAACACAAAAGACGACATGATGGACCAGATACATAACATGGTACTCTTAAAACAGCATGCCAAGGACTATGACGTGACCATCACAGAGGACGAGCAGAAAAAAATCGAAGAGGCAGCCAAGAAATTCATGGATGACAACGATGCAGAAACCATTGCCAAACTGGCTGTCAGCCAGTCTGATATTGAAACCATCCTGGAGTTCTACACCTACCAGGAAAAAATGTACGACCCCATGACTGCTGATGTGGACACCAATGTGGAGGATTCCGAAGCTGCACAGAGCAAAATAACCGTCTGCCAGATATCCACAGCCGGAACCCAGGATGAGGAAGGCAAAACCGTGGAACTGACCGACGAAGAAAAACAGGCCAAAAAAGACCAGGCTCAGGCCGTCCTTGACAAAATCAATGCCCAGGAAGACCCGGCAGCCGCAGATATGGATGCCCTTGCCAAAGAGGTGGACGAGAACCTGACTGCATCCACCAAAACCTTCGGCAGCGACGACACTGCCCTGGACGATAAACTCAAGGAAGCCGTTAAGTCCCTGACCGACGGACAGGTAGCCCCTGAAGTCATTGAAGGCGAGGACGCCTACTATGTTGCCCGCATGGATGCCACCTTCGACGAGGACGCCACTCAGTCCAAAAAAGAAAGCATCATCACCGAGCGCAAACAGGAAGCTTACAATGACCTCCTGAAAGAGTGGGGCAAAGACACCAAAATAGACGTAGACAAAAAAGTCTGGAAAAAAGTAACCTTAACTGATTCCGACTCCTACACCTTTAAACAGCCCGAGACCACCGACACAGGTGACACCGGAGCCGCTGACACCGGCGACACCAACACAGGCGATACCGGAGCTGCTGACACCGGCGACACCAATACAGGCGATACCGGAGCCGCTGACACAGGCGACACCAATACAGGCGATACCGGAGCCACTGACACTGACAACACCGACGCAGCAAACGCCGAGTAACACTATCTTTAAATACCGGGTAATCACTATCCACCGAATAACTAAAACTGCAGGGTCCAGCCAACCAACTGAACCCCTGCAGTTTTTTTACTCCAGCCGCATCCAAAGTCAGGTAAAAGAGGCGCGGGGCCGGGGGCGGGAAAGCATTCC